>NZ_CP061768.1:3830000-4130000 GCF_013624435.2 Nocardioides campestrisoli | reverse complement strand
CAGGAGGCCGTAGAACAGAGCGTCAGCCCAGCCGAGCTCGACCGCCACCTCGAGGGCATCGCAGCCATCATGGAGTCCCACTTCGGCTACGAAGAACGCCAACTCCTGACGGTGCTCGACAACCTCGACCTAGACGCGGAGGTGCGCACTGTCTTCGGCCCCTTATGACGCTCGCGATCTGGCCCTGCGGCGGCACCGGCCAGGGCAGGAGGGTGATCATCCAGCGCCCAACGCGCCCATCCACAGGTCTTGACTATTGCTCCTGTCGCAACTGAGTCTGCCTGCGCACATCTTCAGTAACCCTTATCTGGGCGCCCTGCTCGCCAACCTGCGTCGACTGAGCCCACACCTGGGCATCCGGCTTTTCAGTCGATGCTCGCACTCGTCCGCAGGACGCAGATTCACCCCGTAGGTCGCTTAGGGTCTCCAATCATGCGACTGGCGGAGATCCCTAGCTTCTCCCGCGTCGGTGTCAGAGAGAGCGGCACCGACGGAGGCGTCGAGTGGTCTCGCACACGCTCGACGACGTGATCCGGCAGTTGAGCTCTCTGCCTACCACGACGGGCCGGTTGACATCAGCGGCTGCAGACTTGCCTTGTCAACGACTGCAGCTTGACCCTCCGGTGAGTAGGGCTGGCCTGCAGACTCAACGATCGTCGGCAGGTTGCCGACGATCTGTGAATCTGAAGAGATCGATCCAATCTGCAACCGTTGCAGATTGAGCGTGAGCGAGAGGCGGGATTCGCCCGGCAGTGACTGACGACACGCTCTTCGACGCGATGGGGCTACCTGTCCCAGAGAGCCTGCGCGCCTCGGAGGCGGTGTGGCTTAGACCCGAGAACCTCTCGGCAGAGGAGAGAGTGGACCGGTTGGCGGCTGACGCTGCACTCATCACAGAAATGCGATCCCTCGGCTTCCGAGGCCCGGACTGGGACGAAGTGGCGAATGAGTTGGCCCGCTACGGATGCGCCGTGATCGGCGCGTGGATCCATCGCGATCAGATTCAACGAGAATGCGCCAAGAAGAGCATCCCGGCGCCCCCGATCTCCGGTGCTCTGCGTGAGGACGCTCAGGCCATCAGCAGTGTCGTCGATGAGATCGTTGCACGTGCTTCGGTTGCCTTTCGGGACGACGTGTTGCTGCCGGGGATCTGGGATCCACAACGAGGAGCGTCGTTGAAGACGTTCTTTGTGGGCCAGTGCTTGAAGCACTACGCAAACGCCGTGCGGTACTGGGAACGACACGAGGCACCCACGCGCCGGTTGGCCAATGCTGAGTTGGAACTGTCGCTTCTGGAGTCTGCCTGGAGTGGAAGCGTCGAGCACGACGTCCTCGTGTCGGTCGCTGCGGCAGACGTGTTGCGTGGGGCCTCAAGTCCGCGTGCAGCCCAGGCCCTGAGGATGGAAGCCGTGGGCTACAGCCATGTGGAGATCGCTGACTGTCTCAGCACCACCGTCAACTCAGTGAAGTCGATCCTGAAGCGGGAGCGCGCACGCGTGAAGGGCCGGGAAGGAAGGGCGGGATGAAGGAGATCAACAAACGGATCGCGGCGTCTTCACTTGGTACTGCCCAAGCCAGAGCGGCCAGGGAGAGCGTGCCTCCGGCGCGGTCGGCGCGGGTTCTGGCGAGGGCTGCGGAGATCCGAGAAAAAGTCCGAAAAAGCGTGACACCAAATGACCTGCGCTGAACCTATGAGTCAGCGACGTCGAAAGACGTTGACGGGCGGCTCCGTTGCGTACAACGAAGCCGCCCGTTACAACCGAGGTCATGACCGTCGGTCGCCAAGTTTCCTACTTCCTGGCAGCCGACAGCATACGGAGTTGTCGGCTGGCGCATAGGCATCGGCCCTCCAGCCTTGGTGAGTTCCGAGGAGGAAATGGAATGGCAAGGTCAGTCAGTAGGAGCGCCAAGACTGGGCGTTTCGTCAGCAAGGCCACCGTTGCGCGGTGGCCGGGGAAGACCATCACTGAGCGCGTGGGGCCCGGTACCGGGAACAGTCGGACCGTGTACCGGTCTGCTGTGACTGGAGAGTTCGTGACGAAGGGGGACGCTGACGGCGACCCTGGCGGCACGATGGCGCAGCGCGTCTGAGTGGTGGCGGGGGCGGTCGATCGGCCGGCCCCGCCATCCCCGCCGGAGAGCCGCTATGTCATTCGGTTTCGACCCTTCGGCCTTACCTGACGCGCGCACGCCGCCTCGGAGTTCAGGCGTAGTGGCCTCCCTGCCGAGCAGTTCGAGGCATCGGTGACTCACGCAGGGGACGCCCCCTACGGTGCTTCCAGGCGGCTTTTAATCACACCTCGCTCGCAGAGCGGGGCCGGGTTCCCTTTGCCTCCCCCCTTGCAACTGGCACGGCGAAGCAGTGCAGCGTCACATCTGATCTGTCACATTTGATCTGGCTGAGGGGCGACCGTGGGAGGAATTGACGTCGTTGCAGATCGCGATCGAGGTGCAGCATCGCGACCGAAGATGCGCTTGAAGTATGAATGATGCGGTGTTGCCAGTTCCTCAACGGTCTCAGTCGGACGATTTGCATGGCGTCGATATACCGCCGACATAGCAAGGTATTCCTCGCCTCCGGCACCGACCAATAGAGCGATCTCGATTGTAAGAATTAACCCGATCACCTGCGCGAAACCTTGACTCGTCATGTCAATGCCCTCAGAGGAGATCGCCATTTGCCACAGATGAGGCAGGCTGGCCCCCAGCCAGGCACCACCAATCAGGGTCAAGAGCTGCGCGGTCATTCCGGCGCGACGGCTAGCGCGCTCAGCAAGACGCGCGTATCCCAGCGCAAGCTCTCTCGACATCGGTGCGTCGACGGACTGGCCCGGTCTCGGCCAACGGGTCTCGCGCGCTGGCCAGGCTGGGCGTTGCCCGGATAGTGCCTCATCAGTCAGCTCGGCGAGTAGTGGCCGGCCGCGACCCGATTTGAACCTGTTCCACTCCGCCACGCTCCGACGACCGCACCAGAGAGCTCCCACGCAACAGAGGACTACCGTCACTACCCACAGTCCTGCCGTCCCTACCCACACAGACCACTGGGTGGGAGTCATTGCAGCTCCTCCTCAATGCGGGCGGGGAGCACGTCCTCGCCCCATGCGACCTTCAGCATGAGCAGCAGACCGGTAACAATCGCTCCAGTTAGGCCTACGAGGAGGCCAAGAGACACGATTTCGTCAGGCAACCCCGTCCATGGACCTGGGAGGAACGCCAACGACAATCCGGTCACCGCGAGTGAGAAGGAAGCGCATCCCCAGGTCAGGGCCGCGACCAGTGAACGACCTGGACGATTCACGACGACTTTCATCGGCACCTCGGTGGATGGTGTCAACTCGAGCCTCCATTGTCAGTGACATTTTGCCTCGCTTTCGAGGCGTGCGACAGCTTTTCGCTGTCGTGTGTGAAGTCACGCTCGACCCGATGCGACATCCATGTATCCCAGCCGTAGGCAGGACACTTGCTTAGTTCCGACTAGCCTGTCCTGGCCGAACCAAAATGTGCAACTGCCAAGGTGGGGGATCGGACGAGCGGTAAGACGATTCTTCGCCTCCTTCTACCGGAGATGCCACGTTCACGAGCGCCCCAGCCGGGCGACCAGGTCGGGCACGAGGTCCGCCAGCGGGCGATCCATCAGCTCGGGACTGGACAGCACGAAGAGCACGTCGTTGACGTCGTCCTCGGTCCCCGGCTCACGTCCGAGGTCGTCCCTGCTGGCGACCGCGTCCGCCCAGGCAGTCAGTTCAGCTCCGTCGATCCGACCTGCGCGGTACTCCGCCAGCACGTGCAGGACGTGCGCAGGGGACAGATCGAGGAGCTCGTCCTCGTCCCACGGATAGTCGGCCAGGCGGCTCCGTGCCTCCGCCACGCCAATGCGGTGGCTCACCAGGTCATCGAGCGCCTGCAGTCGTTGCGGGTCGGCGGTCATGGCTGCATCTTGTCCTTGATGTGGATGATCCTGCCGTCAGAGGCAGAGTCGTCCTGAGGTAGCGCCGACCGGCCACCATCTCCTTGGCGTCGGCGGACAGCGCCCTCAGTGAGCTCCCTGAGGTGGTCACGGTTCGGGCGGCGGCAGGCGGGCACTACGTGCGCAACGCCCGGGCGGAGTCATGGCCCACGCCGATATCCGTGGCGGGCATCGCCTCGACGCCGTCATCATGGATGGGGTGAGCGTGAACCCACCGCAATCACCGAGGGTGAACCGCAGTGTGCCGGGCCGGGCCGTCCGCATGACGTACGGCGCCCTGGCCGTGTGGTCGGCGCTGTTCGCCATGCCGCACCTCTACTGGGCCTTCGGCGGCCGTCGCGGTCTCGGAACGGAGAGCGGGTGGCTGACGCCGCGCTGGAGACCGCCTGGTTCGCCGCCTACAACCGGGGCGTCAGCTTGGCCTCGGTGGTCGCTGCCCTCCTGTGCGGCTGGTTGATGCTGCGCCCCCAGACCTACTTCCCCGGCTGGCGCCGCGCGCTGCAGGTCACCGGCGTGCTGCTGCTGATCAGAGGCGCCGTCGGGCTGCTGTCCCTGGCCCTGCTGCCGCCTGATCGCCCGATGCCGCCGTACCTGCTGGTCGCCGTGGAGCCGTGGTTCGTCCTCGGAGGGCTGTTGTGCCTGCACGCCGCTCGAGCGCGGGGAGCCCGCCCGAGCTGATCGCCTCCTGGCTTGCGGCAGATCGTGCGACGCTGGGCACGTGGAGGAGCTGGACATGCAGATCGTCCTCGTCGACGAACGGGACAGTCATTGGGAATCGACCACCCCGCGATTCCGCGTCTATCTGCAGACCCCAGGAGACTCGCGCCGGTCGCACTCCACGGCCACGTACGACGTGATCGGCGGAGACGTGGTGCAGGTGATCAACTGGGCCGCCGCGCGGGCGGGTTCTGACCTGACTTACGGGGTTGCACTCGTGTACGACGATGCCTTGGCCGAGCAGACGAACCCCGGCTCTGGGCGCGGATTGATCTGGTTGGTCGGGCGAGACCTGAACGACTCGTTCTACGTGCCGTGAGGCGGGCCGAGGGAAGCAGTCCGTAAGCGCCTACGCAGACCTACGCCACCCGCATTTCTGAGGGTGGACCGCGGAGAGCGTTCGATCTCGATCCAGCACCGGTCAGGTCAGGTCCAGCGCTTCGACGGCTTGGTGCGCACTCCGATGCGCTCCTCCAACTCACGCGTCTCGGTCATGACGTCGCTGGCGACCCAGATGCGGTTGCGCGAGCCGTGGCTGATCTCGGCGAGCACCTTCGCTTCGCTGAGCCGGTCGAGGGCTTCGTAGGTGCGGCCCTTCGCGGCGCCGGTGAGGGCCAGGGCACGTTCGATGTCGAGGATCGGTGAGCGCAGAAGGCCTTCGATCATCTTGTGGGCCGCGGAGTTCTTGCGCGGCTTCACTGCTTCCATCCACTCCGGCCGCAGTGCGGCGAGGTGTCCGGCGGACTCCTCGGCGGCCTCGGCTGCGCCGATCGCGGCCCTGGCCAGGTAGGCGACCATAGAGTCGGCGTCTCCTTCCCGGTAGCCGAGGAGGTGGTCGAAGTAGGTGTCGACGTCGGCCAGCATTGCTGCGGCGGCCGGGACGGTGACGCTGCGGGTCAGGCCCCGGCGGCGCAGCACGGCTCCGATGAGGCCGCGACCGACACGGCCGTTGCCGTCGGTGAACGGGTGGATCGCCTCGAACTGGGCGTGCACGACCGCGGCCTGGGCCACGGCGCTGAGGTCGTCGCGGTTCGCGAAGGCGAGCAGGTCGTCCATGAGCGGGGCGACGAAGCGCGGCGGGGGCGGGACGTGCGCGGAACCGTACGGGGTGAGGTCGGAACCTCCGACCCAGTTCTGCATGGTGCGGTACGCACCGGCGTAGTCGCGTTCGGCGGGGTCATCGCCTAGGAGGCGCTGGTGAGCGGCGAGGACCGCCGCGCCGGTGAGCGGCTTGCCTCCGTCGGTGGAGGCCGTGAGCGCGGTGAGTGCTTGGGCGGCGGCGATGGTCGACCCGGCGCTGGTGGCGGCCTGGGCGCCGACGGTGGCCCGCGCGAGGTCGTCCATGTCGGCGTAGATGCGTTCGATCTTCGAGGTTGCCACAGCCTCGGTGCGCACCAGCAGCTCGCTGAGTCCGGCGAGGTGTTCGGCGCGGGCTTGCAGGCGCGTCAGGGCGACGGCGGCGGCTTCGATGAGTGCGACGGTGTCGGTGGAGACCTCGACGGTTGCCTCGGCGATGCGGGCCGGGACCTGGACGGTGATCGCCGTCATCATCCGCTCGGGCCGGGTGGGCCGTGCGCCGTCGGCCCCGACCTGGTCGGGGTTGGTCGTCCACGGTCGCTCTTCACGCGTGACGCTGGGCCAGGCGGGCTTGGGGGCGGTGTCCACACTTTCTCCTCACCAGGAACAAGAGTCCCCATATTACCGCTTGCTCGCCTAAGTGGCATCAAGGAATTGGGAAGTGCTGGTTTCTCGACACCGGCACCGGTCGGGCCAGGGTCAGGGTCAGACGACGTCGCGCCCCAGCCGCCGACGCTCACGAGCCAGCACGTAGACGCTTCAACGCGTCCCGACGTGCACGGCAGGAGAGCAGCCGCCCGGCGGAACAACGCGGCTGTAGCGGCCGTTGGCCCTCTATGACAACCATCGGCTTCATCGGCAGCGGCAACATCGGCGGCACCCTGGCCAAGCTGTTCGCGGCCCAGGGTCAGGACGTCGTCGTCAGCAACTCGCGCGGGCCCGAGACGCTCGCGGACCTCGTGTCGGAGATCGGTGAGCGAGCCTGCGCCGCCACTTCCGAGGAGGCGGCCAAGGCCGGGGAGGTCGTCGTCGTGTCAGTGCCGTTCCTGGCCGTCGACCAGGTGCCGGTGGCGCCGCTGGCCGGCAAGGTCGTCATCGACACCAACAACTACTACTTCGAGCGCGACGGCCACGTCGCCGAGATCGACGCCGGCCAGACCACGCCGAGCGAGGTCCTCCAGGCCCACCTGCCGCAGTCGCGGGTCGTGAAGCTGTTCAACGCCATCCAGGCCGACCACCTCGCCACGAAGGGCGTCCCCGCCGGCACCGCCGGTCGTCGTGCGCTGCCGATGGCCGGTGACGACGCCGCGGCGAAGGCCAAGGTGGGCGCGCTCGTCGACGGGATCGGCTACGACGTCGTCGACGTCGGCCCGCTCGCCGAGGGCTGGCGCTTCGACCGCGACCAGCCGGCGTACGGCGCGGAGGTCGACGTCGCCGGTCTCACCGAGCTGCTCGCCCAGGCCGAGCGCGTCTCCGCCTAGAGCCCCCGCGGGTGGCCCCGCTGGTCTCGCGGGCCTGAGTCTCACCCCATTTCGGGGAGTTTGGGTCCCGCCCAGCGGGGCACGGTCGGAGAACGGTGGTGCGTTCGGACACCACCGAACCACCGGGGGAGACCAGAGTGACCGCGAGAAGACACCACCGAGCCGCGCTCCTGACCACGACGGCGCTAATGGGCGCGCTGCTCTCACCCGGGACGGCCGGGGCCGCCGCGCCGGCCCCCGACGGGACGCAGGCGCGCCCGGCGCCCGAGCGCTGGGTCGAGACGGCGTACGGACGGGGCCCGATCAAGGTGTCGAAGGCCTCCGGCGCCCGGATCCACCTGACCTTCACCGGCAGGCGCGGTGACCTGGTCCGGCTGGAGAGCCAGGGCCACGTCGTCACCGAAGCCCGGCTCAACGTCTCGACGGGGAGCCGGAGGCTCGGACGGACGGTGCCGGCCGAGAAGTACTCCAGGTGGCGCCTGCCGGCCAGCGGTCGGTTCACCCTGACCCTGCGCAACCGCAGCCGCGAGGCGAGGCTCCAGCTGGTCAAGCTCCGCGAGGCCCGCCTCGTGCCCGGCAAGAAGGTGGCGCTGCCCAGTCGCCGCGGGTACGGCTGGTGGGTCACCGCTGCCATGCCGCGCAAGGGCTCCTGGGCCGCGCGCCTGTCCGGCGCGAAGGGTGTGCGCTGGCGCGCGGTCCACGTGGCGGGTGACTCCAGTGAGACGTACCTGGCCAACGAGGGGCCGTACCTGGCGACGTCGGCAGTCGCCCTGGTCGCGGGCAGCCCGCCGCTGGCCGAGAGGGGGGACTCGCTGCGCAACACCACCAAGGCCCCTGTCCGTGCCGGCCGGCCGGTGCACTTCTACACGACGGGCGGCGGCTCGGCTCACCTCCTGAAGGGCCGCACCGCGAAGGGGCAGCTGGACGGTCCCGGCCAGCGCGTGGGGCGCTCCGGCCTGCTGGTGAGCACGGTCGAGCTGCCCGCACGGACCCTGGTGCAGGAGGTCGCGGCTCTCCCTGGCGGCGCTACCGCCGACAAGGTCCGGTCGCGGATCCTCGCCGCGACCGCTCCCACCTCGTTCCCCGACGCGCTCTTCACCGGTGAGGGAGGGCCCCAGCAGGTCGTCACCCTGGCCACCGGCGCAGTGCGACCGAAGCTCTCCTACGGACTGCGCAGCACCAAGTCCCTCGGCACGCTGCCGCCGCCGGGGGAGGGGGCGCCGGTGACGACCCCCTTCGTGGTCGACACCCCCGGCCAGTGGCTGGTGGCGCGGATGGCGCCCACCTCCGGCCCTCAGCGCGTGGCTGTCGACTCAGCGACCCTGGAGCGCTGGCGGCTGACCTTCCACCCGACGTACCTGAGCTTCTGCGGCGCCTACAGCGGCCACGGGTGCGGGGACTTCTTCGGCTCGACGATCGGACCCGGCCAGGAGCACGACCTGCCGACCTCCGCCGGCACCGAGCAGGCGCCCACGTTCCTGCTGCTGCGCCCCGGCGGCCAGGGCACCGGCACGGTCGATGTCACCGTGGAGCGCGCGTACTAGGTAACCCAGGGGGGAGCCGAGCGGTGAGCTCGCTGGCCGTGCGCACCAGGGCTGCCACGTCGAGAGACCTGCTGGCCGACGGCCAGGCGATCACGGTGGTGGCCGGAGGTGCGTCGATCACCGGCACCGCGACGTGCTCGGGCCATTGCCAGGCCCGGCTGGACGCCGGGATGACGAGCAGGGTCCTGCCGAGCGCGACCAGCTGAGCCAACTGCGACTGGGTGCGGACCTCAGGCCCGTGACCCGCGGGATAGCTGCCGTCCAGCCGTGGCCAGCGGGCGATCGGGAGGTCGGGGACGTCCTGGACGTCGGCGAGGGTGAGCTGGTCGCAGGAGGCGAGCGGGTGCTTGCCCGGGACGATCGCGACCTGCCCCTCGGTGAGCAGGTCCTCGGTGTCGAATCCCGCGAGGTCGTCGTAGGGACGGTGCATCAAGGCGACGTCCGCGGCTCCCGTGCGCAGCAGGCCGGCCTGCTCACCCACCTCGCACAGCAGCACCTCGACGTGGGCGACGCCGGGCTTCGCCGCGTGCGCCTCGACCAGCGCGGTGAGCAGGTCGTGGGAGGCTCCCGCCTTCGAGGCGAGCACCAGGGGGCGTTCGCGACGGGCAGCGCGCTGGGTACGCCGGGCAGCCGCGCGCACGGCGTCGAGCGCCGTACCGGCCTCATCCCGCAGGACGCTGCCAGCGTCGGTGAGCGTGACGCCACGCCGGTTCCGCTCGAAGAGGGCCACGCCGAGGCGGTCCTCCAGGTGCCTGATCGCTCGGGACAGCGGCGGCTGGGAGATGCCCAGCCGCTCGGCGGCACGACCGAAGTGCAGCTCGTCGGCCACCGCGAGGAAGTACCGCAGCTCGCGCGTCTCCAGGTCGGTCACGTCGCGTCCCCTCCCGCCAGTGATACCCGGACGGTATCTGAGCGGTGCGAAACGGTCTTGGACGACGGCCGCCGCGGCAGGAGAGCCTGACGTCGTACGCGTGCCACCTGGCGCGCGTGTCGACGAAGGAGACGACGTGAGCACGAGCACCGCACCGACCGACACGACAGCCGCGCGAGAGCCTCGGGGAGTCGCGCTGGTGACCGGGGCCAACAAGGGGATCGGGTTGGCGGTCGCGCACGGGCTCGGGGCGCTCGGGTTCCGCGTCGGAGTGGGCGCGCGCGACGAGACGCGCCGCCAGGCTGCAGTCGAGGCCCTGCTCCGTCGCGGTGTGGACGCCTTCGGGGTGGCCCTCGACGTGACCTCGGACGACAGCGTCGCCTCGGCGGCGAAGCTCCTGGAGACCGAGGTCGGAGGGCTGGACGTGCTGGTGAACAACGCCGGCATCGGGGGACGCACCGACGGCGGGGCCCAGGACCCGACGACCCTCGACCTCGACGTGCTGCAGACGGTCCTGGACACCAACGTGTTCGGCGTCGTCCGGGTGACCAACGCGATGCTGCCACTGCTGCACCGCTCCGACGCGCCGCGCATCGTGAACATCTCGAGCGACATGGGCTCGCTGACCTTGCAGACCGGACCGCAGATGGCGGCGTACGCGCCCTCCAAGACGATGCTGAACAGCATCACCGCCCAGTACGCCCGCGCGCTGACCGACACGAAGGTGATCGTCAACGCGGCCTGTCCCGGGCTCGTGGCGACCGACTTCACCGGCCACTACGGCGAGCGCACCGCCGAGCAGGGCGCTGCCGTCGCGATCCGGCTGGCGACCCTGCCCGAGGACGGCCCGCGTGGCTCCTTCTTCAACGAGGACGGGCCGATCCCCTGGTGAGTGCCGACAGGCACCTGCACCGGAGAGCAGGCACCATCACCCGAGAGGGAGCTGAGCAAATTCTCTCGCGTTCCGCTGCGCCGGCGCCCCGCGCTGGCTAGGTTCGCCCGCGCCGGGGGATCTGGGGCGTACCTGCGCGTGCGCCCGCACTCCACCACCGTCAGGGGATCTCATGCGGCTTCGTACGACCCGGTTCGTCTCGCCACTGCTGGCCCTCCTCGTGGGGGTGACCGGCCTGACGGCCGGTCTGCTCGCCACGCCGGCCGCACAGGCGCTCCCGGACGCCATCCCCGCGGAGGCACTCTCCTTCGCCGACGACTTCGAGCGTGCGGACGGGGCCCTCGGCAACGGCTGGACCTCGCCGGGCTCCCTCCTGGCCCCCGCGATCGCGGGCGGCCGGGTCGTCGCGCCGGGAGCGGACGACCGGGTCCACGCCGCCCTGAGACCCACCGTCACCAACCGGTACGCGATCAGCCTGGACATGCCGCACTCGTGGCACGACGACCTGGCCCGCATCGGGGCGGTGCTGAACCTGGACGCCGATGGCAACGGCGAGGCGGTCTTCTTGAGCCGTCCGTGGGGCACGCCCTCGAGTCCTGCGGGTTTCTCTCAGTTCGAGCACGTCGAGATCGTGAACTGGGAGTTCGAGGTCCGCAGGATCTCTCCGATCGGGTCGGTCGCGACCCCCGCCGCGGGCACGCTCAGCGTGGAGCGCACCGGCCGGGACGGTCTCATCCGGGTGCGCATGGACGCGGGCGCCACGGTGTTCTCCAATTCCTTCCGCGCCCTCACCGATCCGGTGGGGGACTCGATGGCCGGCCCGGCCGTCTCCGGCTCCGGCCAGATCGACCGTTACACCCGTACCACCACGCCCACCGTCACGTTCGCGTCCCCGCCGCCCGGGCCGTTCCACGTCGGCGACTCCCACACAGTCGTGGTCGAGGCGTCCGAGCCGGCGGCCAGGCTCACCGTGACCGCACAGACGCCTGCCCTCTGCGGAGTCGAGGGCACCGTGGTCACGGCGCTGGCCCAGGGGACGTGCGCCCTCCAGGCGATCGACGGCCGGACCGGTGCCACCGCGACACAGTCCTTCGCCGTCACGCAGGTGCCGGTGACCCTCGACCTCGGGAGGAGCGGAGGTGGAGACTTCGTCGGCGACACGCTGACCATGCGCGCCGCGGTGTCCAGCCCGCGTGGCATCCCCGCCGGCGTCCTGTCGTTGACCATCGACGGCTCGACGACCACGACCCGAGCCAGCTCGCTCACGGGCAGCCTGGCCATCACGTCGCTCGAGCCGCGCGAGGTCTCCGCCACCTTCGTGCCCGACGACGCGCACCGGTTCGCGCCGGCCGCGGACGGCTTCCTCGTGCGGGGCAGGAAGTGGTTGACGAACACGGAGGTCAGACTCGAACGTGACGGGATCCGGGTAACGGTCCGGTCCGAGGCCGGCGTCCTCCCGACTCCCGTCCCGACGGGGACCGTCCACGTCCAGAAGATCGAGCCCGGCGCCCCCTGGCTGGAGTCGATCACCAACCTCGGCTCCTACCCGCTCGTCGACGGTCAGGTGGTCGTCCCAGGAAAGCGGGTGCCCGGGCATCTCTACACCGCCCGCTATGCAGGCGACCCGCAGCACGACGAGAGCACGTCGCCCCACCTGACGCAGAAGCCCGCCACGATGACCGCGACCGTCCACCCGGAGCGGCCCACGGCCACCGGGTGGTACCGCGAGCCGGTCACCGTCTCGTACGCCTGCACGGTCGAGGGCATCGCGACGATCGACTGGTGCCCGGCCACCAGGACCGTCGAGACCGACGGCCGGGACATGGAGATCACCGAGGAGTTCCTCAGCGCCGAGGGAGCCCACGCCACCGCGACGGTGACCGTCTCCCTGGACCGGACGCCGCCGACCGTAGCCGTCGTCGGTCTTCCCGACTCCGGGACGTACGAGGGCACGCCTCCGGACGGTGAGTGCCTCGCGTCGGACCTGGTCTCGGGAGTGGCGACGTGCGAGGTCTCGCACACGGTGGCACCCGACGGCACGGTCACCTACACCGCGACGGCCGTGGACCGGGCGGGCAACAGCCGCGCCTCGACGAGGACCCTGCGGCTGCCCGGATCGACGCCGCCGGAGCCCCCGACGCCCCCGGGCAGCGAGCCCCCGGTGACCGGGCCACCTGTCGCCGAGCCTCCGGTGACCCCGCCTCCAGTCACCACTCCACCGCCGACCGGCACGCCGACCCCTCCTACGGCCACGCCGCAGCCGGCGCCGGTCGTCACCGGGCCCATCACGATCACCGGCGGCGCACCGAGCGGCGCGAAGGATGTGCAGCTCGCCAAGGGCAAGAGGCTGACCCTCACGATCAAGGCCAGGACCAAGCCGGTACTCGCCCGGCTGCCCCGCGGGGTCAAGGCCACCAAGGCGAAGAGGATCAGCAAGGGGCGCTGGCGGATCGTCCTCACCGTCAACGCCACCAAGACGGTCACGATCAAGCTCACCGTCGACCGCAAGAAGCGCGCGTTCAAGGTGGTCCGGCTCCCCTAGGCGGCAGGGAAGGCGGCGGGTCTGCCGGCGCGCTCGCCAGGATGGCCCCGTGAGGATCCTGTCGGTGAACGCCTGGGGCGGCGCGATGTACGAGGCTCTGGCGGCCTACCTGGCGCAGGCTGAACGGCTGGCCGAGGTCGTCGACTCCATGCGCGAGCCCGAGGACGTGGTGGTGGTCTGCGGGGACCTCAACGTGCTGCCCGACAGCGAGATCGGCGCGCAGCCCGAGGTCTCGGACCACCGGGTGCTGCTCCTCGACCTGTGACGGCGTACGCCGGGCTCCCCTGCTAGCGCCGTCACCCCGAGGTGGGCGGGGCGTCCCGGACGGTGCGCTGGTCGGGCTCCTCCAGCTCCTGGAAGAAGGTGACCTCCAGGGACGCGGGGGCGCGCAGGCGAGAGTTCAAGGAACGCCACGGCGTCTCGGTGGGGGCCGCGACCAGCTCGGCACCCGCCGCGGTGGCGGCGTCCGTGACGGCCGCCGCGTCGTCGACCTCGAGCGCCACCCGCACCGACGAGCCCACGAAACCGTCGGTCTCGACCCGGTCGACCATCCGCTTGTGGGCCGGGCTGGCGATCTCGAGGGTGGCCCGACCGGCGTCCAGGATCGCCACCCGGTCGTCGTCCCCTTCGGCGAAGGCGGCGACCTCGGTCATGCCGAGAACGTCGCGGTAGAAGGCGAGGGCCTGGTCGTAGTCCGCCGCCTCGACCACGAGGCGCAGCTGCTTGATGCCGGAGGTGTTCGTCATGCCGACATCATCCGGCAGAGCGCGTCAACGAGCGGCGAAGCACCGCCTCGGGGGAAGACGACGGCCCCGTCCGTGGTGGACGAGGCCGTCGCCAGAGGTCGAGCTCAGATCACGGTGACGGTGATCGGGGTGCCGAAGAGGTACTCGTCGAACCCCGCGTCGTACTCGAAGAAGGCCTTCATCGTGTACGTCCCGGGCGGGAACTCCAAGAAGTCGTGGGTGTAGAGCTGGAACGAGCCGTCCGCCTTGACCGAGTGCACGCCGAGCAGGTCGGGCGAGTCCGAGCCGATGGTCAGCGATCCGTCGTCGAGGTAGGCGTCGACCCAGCCCGTGGTGGCGACGGCGCCCTTGTAGAGCAGCTGGCCGGTGATGTTGGGGGCGTCGTAGGTCGCGCGGTTGACCGTGACCGCCGTGGTGGCCAGCGTCATCGTGGTGTTGTGCGAGACGATCTTGATCTTGGCCGTCTTGTGCTTCTTGACCTTGGCCGTCACGACGTGCTCGCCGATGGCGAGGGTCGCCGGGATGGTCAGGGTCGCCTTGCGCTTCTTCAGCTTGACCGTGCCGGCGTCGACGCCGTCGATGGCGAACGTGACCTTGCCCTTGCGGCCCTTGGCCTTGACGGTCACCGTGTCGGTGGTCAGGCCGAAGTGGACGTAGCCCTTCTTGGCCGAGATCGCGAGCTTCTGCTTCTTGCTCTTGTTCTTCTTCTTCTTGGGCTTGGCCTTGCTCTCCGCCGCCTGGGTCTGGGCTGCCTGGGTCTGGGACTCACCCGAAGCGTGCGCGGCGCCGGCCAGGCCGACGGTGGGCGTGACCAGCGCGAGGCTGGTCACCGTTCCCAGGAGGATGCGTGTCGTCTTGTTCAACGTGCGACTCGTTTCTGTCCAGCTCGGTGTCCCCCGAGCGCTGGTGTAGGTGGGAGCGGTCTACCCCTCTCCCGCCGGCGCAAACCGCTCAGGGGCGTGTCGGCCTGAACTCGCGCTCCTCCTCGCGCCCGGCCCTGACCACGACGCAGGTCGACTGCGGGATCTCCCGCCAGGCTCCGGCCAGGTCGCTGAGGGGCTCGGAGACCACGATCCGCGAGTCGGGGGACAGGTCGTGCAGCACCGGGTGGTCCGGGTGCTGGTGCCTGAGCGTGTCGACGTCGGTGCTGTGGAACAGCGAGCGGGCGTTCCCGTCGCTGGCGTAGCGGAAGGCCCACGTGGTCTCGCCGTCGGTGGTGGCCACCGTCATCTGCAGCGGGTTCTCGACGCCTCGTCGTGCCGCGGTCTCCTCGATCAGCCCCGCCGCGCGGGCCACCGCGGCGGGCGGGTCCTCCTCCAGCCCGAAGGTCAGGGCGAGGTAGAAGAAGAGCTCGGAGTCGGCGGAGCCGGCGATCTGGGGGAACAGGGCCGGATCGACGGCCAGCGTCAGGTCCCGTTTCACCGCGGCGAAGTCGGCGATGCCGCCGTTGTGCATCCACAGCCAGCGCCCGTGCCGGAAGGGATGGCAGTTGGTCTGCTGCACCGGGCTCCCGCTGGTCGCCCGGACGTGGGCGAAGATCAGTCCCGAGGGTGCCTGCGCGGAGATCTCGCGCAGGTTCAGGTCGTTCCACGCCGGCTCGGTGCTGCGGTACCGGCCGGGGGTACCGCGAGCGCCGTACCAACCCAGCCCGAAGCCGTCGCCGTTGACCGACTCCGCACCCATCTGGGAGTGCTTGCTCTGGACCACCAACGAGTTGACCGGCTCGAAGAGCAGGTCTTCGGGGAGGATCGGCGATCCCGAGTACGCGAGCCAGCGGCACATGTCTGCCTCCTGCGACCCACCGTAGGCACGTGTCGGGACGTTTGCCCAGGGTCGGGGGGCGTTGCCGGAGGTCTGCGTGGCGACCCCCGTCTTCGGCGTTCATTCTCCTGCGCCGAACGGGGGAGTCGACATACGATCCCGGAGCAGAGCCCCAGCTCGGTGAGGCCGCAGGAGAGAAGGACTGATCCCCCCATGATCGACCCGTTGGACGAGGCTCCCGTGCTGGACGCCGTCGTCGTGGCTCGAGTCCCTGTCGTGGACGGCACCAGCCGGGTCATCGGTTTCGAGCTGGTCAACCGCACCACGCGCGACCCGCTGACCGAGGCTCCGGCCGACCCCGGTCAGGCGGTGGTCACGGTGTCGAGCCTGCTCGCCTCCGTCGACGTCGACCTCGCCCCCGTCGTCGGCGAGGGCATGCTCTTCTGCGCCGTCGACCGGGCAGTGCTGGTCAGCGAGACGCGACTGTCCCTGCCCCCGCGCAGGACGGTGCTCGAGGTGCCGACCGGCGACGTCGACACCGAGCTGCTCGACGCCGTCCGGAGCCACAAGCGGGCCGGGTTCATGATCATGGTCGAGCACACCGCGTGGACCGAGGAGAGCGAGGCGCTGCTGGCGCTGGCCGACCTGGTCAAGATCGACCTGAAGTCGGGCGAGCCCGCCGACGTCATGGACGTCGCCGGGGAGTACGCCGACGCCGACCTGGAGCGCGTCGCCGCCGGGTGTGACACCGAGGCTGAGTTCGCCTGGGCCCAGGCGGTCGGCTTCGACCTCTTCATCGGCCGCGCCGTGCGGGTCCACGAGACGACCAGCGGGTCCGCCAGCGCGCCGCTGCCGCTCTCGCAGGTGCAGCTCAGCGTGGAGCTGCTCAGCGAGGACCTCGACCTCGACCGGATCGAGGACGTCCTGCGCGGCGACCCCGCGCTGATCGTGCAGCTGCTCAACATGGCCTCGTCGGGCGCGGGCGGCGGTCTGCGCCGCGAGGTGCGCAGCCTGCGCGAGGCGCTGGTCGTCATGGGTACCACCCGGCTCCGGCAGTGGGCGGCGCTGGTGATCCTGAGCCGTCACTGCCACCGGCCGAGCGACGCGCTGGTCACCGCCCTCGTCCGGGGCCGGATGTGCGAGCTGCTCGCGCGCAGCCGCGGCGTCGACGCGCCCTTCGCGTTCACCGCCGGGCTGCTCTCGGCCCTGCACATCCTGCTGGGTGTGCCCTCCGCCGAGGTCGAGGAGCAGATCAAGGTGGGCGAGGAGCTCACCGCCGCCGCCTTCCGGCGCGAGGGCGTCGTGGGCGAGCTGATCAACCGGGTCGAGGACCACGAGCACTGGCTCGTCGGCAGCCAGGTCCCCGAGGACCACGACGAGGTCACGCTGATCGGCGCGATGGCGTTCGGCTGGGCGGCCAGCTACGCCGAGGCGATGGACTCCGCGGGCCGACCCTGAGCCTGCGGCAGCCGATGCCCTGAAGATGGCCGGAGAAGCCAGAGAAGTCGAAGAAAATTCTTCGAATCCGAGGACAACGGCCCGCAAGGTGCGGCATGATTGTCGTAGACGCTGCAGGTGACCCGAGACACCTGCAGCGTCTCTCATTTGTGGTGTGAAACCATCCGCCGGTGCGCCGCCCACTTCTTCTGCCCCTCGCGTCCTGTCTGCTCCTCGTCGGTTGCGGCGGTGGGAGCTCCACCTCCGAGGCGGACAGCGCCTCGGACAGCGGTCCCTCGGCCAGCCCCAGCGTCACCGCGACCGCGTCCCCTGAGGCGGAGGGGGCCACGTCCGACGAGCTCGACGGCGCAACGCTCGCCGAGGCGGTGAGCGACGGCTCCTGCGACCTGCTCACCGACGCCGAGGTCGAGCAGGTGGCGGGCGGTGCGGTGGACACCGGCGTGCCGGGCACCACCGGTGGGCTCCCCGACTGCCAGTGGCCCCGGGAGCAGGGCGGCTTCGTGCAGGTCATCGCCGCGTCGTCCTCTGAGTGGGTCCGCGCCCTGCCCGAGGCGTTTCGGCTCGTCGAGGAGGCCGGCCTGTTCCAGGACGAGAAGGACCTGGACAAGCTGCGTGAGGGCGCCGCCCTGGTCCAGTCCGGCCGCGCCATCGAGCCCGGGAAGGCGTGCGAGATGTTCACCGCCCTGCTCGAGATGCAGGGTCACTCCTTCGACGAGCCGGCGGTGATCACGGTGGTCCCGACCGAGCAGGAGCCGCAGGGCGTGACCGGCCAGATGTGCCGGGACGGGCTGTTCACCTCGGTCGCGCTCCTGGACTCCGCCGGGCTGACGAAGCCGGTGCCGGTCGACCAGGTCGAGCAGGCGCTGCTGAGCGTCCACGAACGGCACCGCGGGTAGCGTTGACGTCCATGACCGGCACCGAGCAGACCCCTCAGCACGTCGACGTCGAGTGGCTGAGCGAGCACCTGGGCGACCCGCAGGTGCGCGTGCTGGACGCGACGGTCCACCTGAGCTTCGACGAGCACGGGGCCCACGTCGAGTCCGGCCGGGCGGCGTACGAACGTGAGCACGTGCCCGGGGCCGCCTTCGTCGACCTGATCGGCGGGCTCAGCGACCCCGACGGCGAGGCGCCGTTCGCCGCGGCTCCCTCCGAGCGGTTCGCGCAGGTGCTCGGCGAGGCGGGTGTCGGCGACGACAGCCACGTCGTCGTCTACGACTCCGTCAACGGCATCTGGGCCACCCGGCTGTGGTGGCAGCTCGGCCTGGAGGGCTTCGACCGCGTCTCCGTGCTCGACGGCGGGCTCGCCGCCTGGCGGGCCGCCGGCCTCGACACCTCCGCCGGCGTGGAGACCTATCCCGCCGCGACCTTCACCGCGCGACGCCGGCCCGAGCGGATCCGCTCCACCGCCGAGGTCGAGGCGGTGGTCGAGGCGGGCGAGGAGCCCGGTGTGCTGCTGATCAACGCCCTGGGGCGCGACGACTTCGCCCGCGGTCACATCCCCGGCAGCGTCAACGTGCCGTTCGCGGAGCTGGTCGACGCCGAGGGGCGGCTGCGGCCGGTCGAGGAGCTGCGCGAGCTCTTCGCCTCGGTCGGCGCCCTGGACGCCGGACGTCGACCGGTCACGTACTGCGGCGGCGGCATCGCGGCCACCGCGGCGGCGCTGGCGCTGGCCGAGCTGGGCCGGAACGACGTGGCCGTCTACGACGGGTCGATGAACGCCTGGACCGCGGACCCGGCGCGCCCGCTGGAGAGCTGAGCCGGAGCACGACGACGGCCACCGGTCTAGCCCGGTGGCCCTTCGGTGGTTGGCGACGGCCGTCCCCGGGAAGGGCTGTACCCAGATCGGCGTACGTCGATCGGATCCCGAGGAAAGGAAGTCCATGCGCACCCGCACCCGTCGTCCCTCCACCCGTCTCGCCCTCGCCGCAGTCGCCTCGCTCGCCGTGCTGAGCCTGAGCGCCTGCTCGGACGACTCCGAGGCCGAGGAGGCCACGGAGTCGACGTCCGAGTCGTCGCCGAGCGAGAGCGTGGAGCCGACCGAGACCGAGGAGGACACGGAGCCGTCCGAGGACGCCGCCGGGGAGGCCCCCGAGGCGTCGTCGGGCGACTCGCCCGACTGGGCGAACCCCGTGAGCACCCCCGGCGAGAAGCTCACCACGATCGAGGCCGGCGATGTGACGGTCGACGTTTACCAGGTCAGCACCACCAAGGCGACGAAGAGCGGCTTCTTCGCCGACCCCGAGACCAACAAGCCGATCATCGCCGAGGGCGACGAGATCGTCTTCGTCAACTACGTCATCACCAACAACGGCGACACGATCGACCTGGGGGCCAGCGGCGTCAAGGTGGACCCCAAGTACGACGACTGGCCCTACATGCAGGGCATGGACTCGATCACCGACCTCGACCTCTTCGCCGAGCAGGAGGTCAACGAGACGGCCTTCGCCGCCGGCTCCTTCCGCGACCCGGGGGTCTACCCCTTCGGCGAGGGCCAGCAGATCTCCTACGGTGACAACTTCCGCTACCAGGCCGGGTCGCCGATCACGTTCACCGTCACGGTGATCCCGGTGGACGCCGAGGGCGAGCTCCTGCACGACGAGCGGGTCGAGGCCGAGGGCGCCGCGAAGATCTCCTGACAGCGGAGTCTTGAGGGTGGGTTCCTGAGGGCGCCGGCGCAGCCGGCATGCCTCCTGGGGCGTCCGGGCACGGAGGGCGCATGACCCACACGGAGATGATGGACACCCACCCTCAGGACCTCACCCTCGACCGGGACAAGCTCGCGGCCTGCATCGCGGCCTGCTTCGAGTGCTCCCAGACCTGCACCGCGTGCGCGGACGCCTGCCTGAGCGAGGAGATGGTCGCCGAGCTCACCACCTGCATCCGCAAGAACCTGGACTGCGCCGACGTGTGCCTCGCGACCGGTCAGGTGCTCACCCGGCTCACGGGCGCCGACGTCGCCGTGCTCCGGGCGCTGCTGGAGGCGTGCGCGACCGCCTGCCGGGTGTGCGGGGACGAGTGCGCCTCGCACGCCGAGATGCACGAGCACTGCCGGGTCTGCGCCGAGGCCTGTGCGCTGTGCGAGCGTGCGTGCCGGGAGCTGCTCGACAGCCTGGGCTGAGCGGTGAGCCAGGGCGAGCACGCAGGTCACGTCGAGCACGCTGGCCACGTGGAACACGCGGGCCACGGACGGCGTGGCGTCGACGCCATGGCGGCCAGCGCCACCCTGCACTGCCTCACCGGCTGCGCGATCGGCGAGATCCTCGGGTTGGTGATCGGCACCGCGGCGGGTCTCGCGACCGGCTGGACCATCGTGGTGGCCGTCGCCCTGGCCTTCCTCTTCGGCTACACGCTCTCCACGCTGCCGCTGCTCAGGTCCGGTCTCGCCGTCGGCGCTGCCCTCACCGTGGTGCTGGCCGCGGACACGCTGTCGATCGCAGTGATGGAGGTCGTCGACAACGCGGTGATGGCGCTGGTCCCCGGTGCGATGGACGCGGGACTCGACAACCCGGTGTTCTGGCTGTCGATGATGCTGGCGCTCAGCGTGGCCTTCTTCGCGGCGTACCCGGTGAACCGGTGGCTGCTGCAGCGCGGCAAGGGACATGCCCTCACGCACCAGTACCACGGGGCGTACGCGCCGACCGGCGTACGCCGGTTCATCCCGTCGTTCTCCACCGGCGCGCTGGTGGCGGTGATCGTCGCGTTCATGCTCGGCGGCCTGCTCGCCTCGCTCGCCGCCTGACGCGCTCGCCGTAGGGTCCCGGGCATGACCGCGCGATCGCTCCCGGGACGGGCCCTGACCATCCGGGCGCGTCGTCCCGCGGACGTCCCTGCCCTGGCCGAGATCCTCCTCGCTCAGCAGGCGGGGAGCCGCTACCCGTTCCGCGACCCGCTCCCGGTGCCGGTGGAGGAGTTCCTGCACGCCGACGACGCCGTCCGGGCGTGGACTGCGGAGCTCGACGGCCGGCTCGTCGGTCACGTCTGCCGCACCGGACCAGGAGCCGGATCCCCGGACGTGGAGGCGATGAACGCCCGCTGCGCCGAGGCGCACGGCTGTGACGTGGAGGAGCTGGCCTGGGTCAGGACGCTCTTCGTGGCCGAGGGCGTGCGGGGCCACGGCGTCGGGCGCCGGCTCGTCAAGACCGTGCTGGCCGACATCCTGGCCGACGGCCTCCGTCCGTGCCTCGAGGTGCTCTCCGCCCAGCAGTCCGCCTTGGCCCTCTACCGCAGCACCGGCTGGGAGGAGGTCGACCGGACGCGCCCGGCCTGGCTGCGGGACGCCGACGACGAGGGGCTTGAGGTGCACGTGCTGGTGCTGCCGACGATCCGTGGGCGGCACGCCGTACCCGGGATTGGGTAAGTGGGGGTGTTCGTGAGTGACTGGGGCTGCTGTGATCGGGTTCACAGCCCGGAACCGGCCTTTCTACGACACAACGTAGTAGTTATCTACTACGGTACGTAGTACTTGATCAGCCGACAGTGGGCCGGCCGGTCGGATGGATGAAGAGGAGAATGTGATGCGCGCGACGCTCGACAAGGTTCTGTCCGGGATCGGTCTGCTGCTGGCGGTGGTGCTGGTGGTGGCTGGTGGGTTGATGACCTGGGCCAACGTGTTCATCGGCAACCAGGTGGAGGAGCAGTTCTCCGCCCAGGACATCGTGATGCCGACCCAGGAGGCCATCGACGGCCAGGTCGCCTCGGGTGGGATCAGCAAGGACGACGCGGAGGCGCTGGAGGAGTTCGCTGGCCAGAAGTTGGACAACGGTCCCGCGGCCCGGGCGTACGCCGACCACTACATCCAGGCGCACATGAACGGTCAGGGCGCGGCGCTCAACGACGGTGAGCCGGTCACCTACGAGGAGGCCTCGAGCATCGGCCGGGAGAAGATGGCTGCGGTCGCCGAGAACGCTGACGCCACCGAGGAGGAGGTCGCCGAGGCCCAGGCCTGGATGGACCTGCGGGAGTCGCTGTTCCAGGGCAACACCCTGCGTGGCCTGCTGCTCTACGGCTTCGCCTTCGCCACCATGGGCACCATCGCCGGCTACGCCGCGATCGCCGCCTACGTGGGAGCTGCACTGTTCCTGGTCCTGGGCCTGCTCGGTCTCGCCCACTCGCGCAAGGTCGCCCACGCGGAGGCACGCGCGGAGGCCTGAGCGGTCCGGAAGGTCGGCCCGTCCCCCTTGGGGGGCGGGCCGATCTGCGTTGTGCGGTCACATCCCCCGGGTCCGGATCGTCAGCCATGATGAGAGGGCACCGAGGGAGGGGCGATGGACGGGGAGCACGAGGGGAACGAGTTCGAGACCGAACGGCCGAGGCTGGTGGCGCTGGCGACCCGGCTGCTGGGCGACGCGGACGAGGCACAGGACGTCGTCCAGCAGGCTTGGCTCCGGCTGCACGGCCACCTGACCCGCGACGAGGGAGCCGAGCGCGCGGAGATCGAGAGCCTGCCGGCCTGGCTCACCACCGTGACCACCCGGCTCTGCCTGGACCGGTTGAAGGCGCGGACCCCGGTGCCGGTGGCCGACGTCGAGGCCGAGCTCGAGGCTGAGGCCCGGTCGGCAGGGAGCGCGCCGGACCCCGCCGACGAGGTGGCCCTCTCCGACACCGTCGGGGTGGCGCTCCAGGTCGTGCTCGACCGGCTCACCCCGGCCGAGCGGGTCGCGTTCGTCCTGCACGACACCTTCGGCTTCGAGTTCGCCGCGGTCGCCGCCGTCCTCGACACCACCCCGGCCGCCGCCCGCAAGCTCGCCTCCCGGGCCCGCGCCAAGGTGCGCCAGCCCGTCCCTGAGGACACGCTGGCCCAGTGGGAGGTGGTCGACGCCTTCATGGCGGCCGCCCGGGAAGCTGACTTCGACCGGCTGCTTCGGCTGCTCGCCCCCGACGTCGAGGTCACCGCCGACGACGCGGCCCTGCTGGTCGGGACACCGGAGCGGATCTCCGGCCGGCAGGCGGTGGCGGAGTTCTTCAACGGCGCAGCCCAGGCCGCGCTCCCGGTCGCGGTCGGCGACCGGCCGGGCTCCGCGTGGTTCGACCGCGGCGAGGCGAAGGTGCTCTTCGACTTCACCGTCGAGGACGGCGTCGTCCGCCGGATCACCTTCCGCGCGGACCCCGAGGTGCTGGCCACGTTGGTGCGCCGGGACGGCGGCGTACGGCGTCCCTGAGCCCCTGAGCCGACTGAGTCCCGTCACAACCTCCCGGCGCCGCTCGTCAGGAGGG
This sequence comes from Nocardioides campestrisoli, assembly GCF_013624435.2. NCBI lineage: Bacteria > Bacillati > Actinomycetota > Actinomycetes > Propionibacteriales > Nocardioidaceae > Nocardioides > Nocardioides campestrisoli. The sequence goes on along the minus strand of NZ_CP061768.1, from coordinate 4,106,731 downwards.
GAGAAGCACCCACACAGGAGGAACCGAGATGAAGACCATGACCTGCCGCCAGCTCGGCGGACCGTGCGACCTCGCCCACCGCGGCGAGACCGCCGACGACGTGATCAACGCTCAGGACCAGCACCTCAAGGACGCCGAGAAGGCCGGGGACGCCACCCACCAGCCCGCCCGCGACGAGATGAAGGGCCGCTGGCGGCACCCGAAGAAGTCGCTCGGGTGGTACCGCGAGATGAAGGAGACCTTCGCCGGCCTGCCGGAGGGGTGACCCCGTGGTGACCGGGCGCTGACCCGACGCCGGCCCGCCGGCTCACCCGCCCTGCGGGCGCGCCGCGGCGTTGAGCCGGGCCGCCTGCCGGGTCAGGTGGTCGCGCTCGGGGGCGGCCGAGGCCGTCCTGGCCGCCTCGGCGTACAGATGCGCTGCCCGGGCGAGGTCCCCGGCGCGCTCGTGCAGGTAGGCCTCGGCCGCGGTACGGCGGGGGAGTGCGGGGTCGACCGAGGAGAGGGCGGCGAGGCCGGCTCGCGGGCCGTCGGCCTCGCCGACGGCGACCGCGCGGTTGAGCCTGACCACCGGGCTGTCGGTCAGCCGCGCGAGCTCGTCGTACCACTCCACGACCTGCACCCAGTCGGTCTCTGCGGTGCTCGGCGCATCGGCGTGCAGCGCCGCGATTGCCGCCTGCGCCTGGAACTCGCCGAGCCGGTCCCTGGCCAGCGCGGCCTGGAGGATCCCGATCCCCTCGGCGATCATCGCGGTGTCCCACCGGCGGCGGTCCTGCTCGGCGAGCGGGACGAGGGCGCCGGTGGCGGTGGTGCGCGCGGCCCGGCGAGCGTGGTGCAGCAGCATCAGCGCCAGCAGGCCGGAGACCTCGGGATGGTCGACCGCCGCGGCCAGTTGCCGGGTCAGCCGGATCGCCTCCGCGGCGAGGTCGACGTCGCCGGAGTAGCCCTCGTTGAAGACCAGGTAGAGGACGCGCAGCACCGTGGCCACGTCGCCGGGCCGGTCCAGGCGCTGCCCGGCCACCACCCGCTTGGCCCGGGTGATCCGTTGCGCCATCGTCGCCTCCGGCACCAGGTAGGCCCGGGCGATCTGCCGGGTGGTGAGCCCGCCGACCGCGCGCAGGGTCAGCGCGACCGCGGACGACGGGGCCAGCGACGGGTGCGCGCAGAGGAAGTAGAGCCACAAGGTGTCGTCCCGGCCCGAGACGGGTCCCGGGTCCGCCGCCCGGAGGACGACCTCCTCCTCGCGGCGCCTGCGGGCGGACTCGGCGCGGGTCACGTCGACGAACCGGCGCCAGGCCGCCGTGACCAGCCAGCCCTTGGGGTCCCGCGGCACATCGTCCGGCCACACCCGGACCGCCGCGGCCAGCGCCTCCTGTACGGCGTCCTCGGCCGCCGCGAAGTCAGCCCCGCGACGGACCAGGACGCCGATCACCTCGGGGGTCAGGCGCCGCAGGATGCTCTCGTCCACCCCGCTCACCGCCAGGCCCGCGCACGCACCTGTCGTCAGCCCCTCACTCGGTGACGACCGGGGGTGCGGAGAGGAACGGGCGCACCTCGAGCCACTCCCGGATCGGCTCCCCGCCGGGGCCAGGGGCCGCAGACAGCTCCCCGGCGAGCGCGACGGCGCGGTCGTAGGAGTCGACGTCGATCACGAACCAGCCGGCGATCAGGTCCTTGGTCTCCGCGAACGGGCCGTCGGTCACCGGCGGCCGGCCCTCCCCGTCGTACCGGACGAACGCGCCCTCCGGCGCGACCGCCTGGCCGTCGACGTACTCCCCGGTCTCCTCCAGCCGGGCGGCGAAGTCACCCATGAACTGCATGTGCGCCGCGACCTCCTCGGGCCGCCACTGGTCCATGGGCACGTCCATCAGCGGCTCCGGGCCACCGCGGTAGTGCTTGAGCAGCAGGTACTTGGCCATCTCGATCTCCCTCGGTTCTGGGCGACCAGTCTGGTCGCCTTCACCCCGGGGACGGAACAGTCTCGGCGATCTCGACAGGCTCAGCGCCCTCGGACCAGCCGACCGGGCCAGACAGAGCGCCGCTCGTCGAGCTCCGGTCAGTCCCCCTCCTGGCGGGCCTGCTCGTCGAGCAGCGCCCGCGCTCGCTCGCCGTCCTCCTCCTGCGCCAGCGCCCGGCGGAAGCTCTCCAGCTTCTCCTCCCCTCCCGGGAACGGCGGGAGCAGCGGCACGTCCGGATCCACCACCGCCTCCAGCACGACGGGGCGGTCTGCCGAGAGCGCGCGGTCCCAGGCGGCGTCGACCTCCTCGGGGCGCTCGATCCGGATGCCGGTGAGGCCGAGCAGCTCGGCGTACCCGGCGTAGGGGAAGTCCGGCAGTGACTGGCTGGCGTCGTAGCGCGGGTCGCCCTCGGTCTCGCGCTGCTCCCAGGTGACCTCGGCGAGGTCGCGGTTGTGCAGCACCAGGACGACGAATCGCGGGTCCGCCCACTCGCGCCACCGGTGCGCGACCGTGATCAGCTCCGCGACGCCGTTCATCTGCATCGCGCCGTCGCCGGCCAGGGCCACCAGCGGCCGGTCCGGCGACTCGAGCTTGGCCGCCAGGCCGTAGGGGAGCGCCGAGCCCATCGAGGCCAGCGTCGAGGAGAGGTGGGCCGGGACGCCGGGGGGCAGGGTGAGGTGCCGGGCGTACCAGTAGGTGATCGAGCCGACGTCCACACTGACCTGGGCGTCGGCCGGCAGCCGCGGCGTCAGGGCGCGCACCACCCGCTCAGGGCTGAGCGGCACCGCGTCGCTGCCGGCGCGCTCCTCGGCGACCCCGTGCCAGCGCGTCACCTGGTCGACGACCTGGTCGTGCCACGTCCGGTCCGCGCGCTCCTCGAGCAGCGGCAGCAGCGCAGCCAGCGTCTCCGCGGCGTCGCCGACCAGGCCCACCTCGACCGGGTAGCGGTTGCCCACGTGCCGTCCGTCGAGGTCGACCTGGACCGCGCGGGCCTGTCCTGGGGCGGGGTAGAACTCCGTCCACGGGTCGTTGCTGCCGACGACCAACAGGGTGTCGCACTGGTCCATCAGCCATCCCGAGGCGGTGGTGCCCAGGTGACCCATCACGCCGCAGCTGGTGGGCAGCGTCTCGTCCCACCACGGCTTGCCGAGCAGGCTGGTGGTCACCCCGCCGCCGAGCCGCTCGGCCACGGCGCGGACCTGGTCGCCGGCGTCGCGGGCCCCCTGGCCCACGAGCAGCGCCACCCGCTGGCCGGCGTTGAGAACCGCGGCGGCCTCGGCGAGGTCCTCGTCCGCGGCCAGCACCCGCGGTGGGCGCCACGAAGGCGCCGTCGGGACCACACCGTGCTCGTGCGGAGGCTCCTCGGGGGCCGGCTCGGCCTGCACGTCGTGCGGCAGGATCACCACGCAGGGCGAGCGGGTGGCCAGCGCGGTGCGGAACGCGCGGTCGAGCACCATCGCCGCCTGCTCGGGTGCCAGCACCGCCTGCACGTACTGGGCGGCGACGTCCTTGAACAGGCTGGTGAGGTCGATCTCCTGCTGGTACTCCGCGCCCAGCGCGGTCGTGGGCTGCTGGCCGACGATCGCCACCACCGGCTGGTGGTCGAGCTTGGCGTCGTACAGGCCGTTGAGCAGGTGCACCGCGCCGGGACCCTGGGTGCTGACCATCACCCCGACGCCCCCGGTGTACTTCGCGTGCCCGACCGCCATCAGCGCGGCGTTCTCCTCGTGCCGCGCCTGCACGAACTCAGGGTCGCCGCCGGCGCGGCGCAGGGCGCCCATCACCGGGTTGATGCCGTCACCCGAGTAGCCGAAGAGCCGATCGACGCCCCAGGCGCGCAGTCGCTCCACCACCAGGTCGGCCACGAGTCGCTCAGCCATGCGTTCCTCCTTCGCCGGGACGGGATCGGTGCCCAACCGTCGCCATGGCCATGCGTCACCGACCGGCTGACCGGCCCCCGCGGACGACCCCCCAGAGCAGGCAGGCGGCGGCCACGACGAGTCCTGCGGCGCCGACGGTCAGCGCCGCGGTCTCCAGAGGTGGGGTGAGGGCGTCGAAGACCGCGCGCGCGATCACCGGCGACGTGCCGTCGTCGCGCAGCTCGTCCAGCTCGCGCTCCCGCACCAGGGCTGCGCCCGCGAGCACCACCCCCATGGAGACCGCGACTCCCAGCCCGCACCAGCCGAGGACCCGGGCCCGGGCCACCAGCACGGAGGCGAGCAGGAGCAGCACGCTCGCGGCCAGCAGCCACCAGGCCCAGTCGTCGACGAAGCGGGCCACCGAGACCGCCTCGCCGACCTCGGGGGAGCGGACCAGCACGAACGAGGCGTCGACGTCGGGGATCTGGTCTGCCAGCGGTACGCCGTCCGCGACCAGGCGCTGCTTGATCTCCGCGACCAGGGGCCCGAGCTCGAGCCGCACCGTGGTCTGGTCGAACGCGACGCCGGAGTCCTCGCCGCGTACCGCCTCCATGGTGGGCTCGTGCGCGGTGCGTACGGCGGTCCGCCAGGTGTCGGCGAACGTGTCGGTGGCGACCAGCCGGGCGAACTGGTCCTCGATCAGCTCCCGTCCCGGCGAGAGGAGCGGGGCGCGGGCCACGACCGCGTCGGTCAGCTCGACGGCCACCTGCTCCCGCACCGCCGGCTCCTCGATCACCGGGGCCACCGCGGCGGTGAACCGGTCGGTGTCCAGCAGCGTCCGGTCCGCCCAGGTGGCCGGCAGTGCGGCCGTCAGCACGACCAGCCCCGCGACCATCAGCGCCCAGGAGACCAGTCCCACCCTCGGCGTCCGCGCAGCAGCCATGCCCCGAGTCTGCCCGCCTCCCGGTGGCGGGCAGGGGGCTTCGGGCACCGGCCGGGCGCCGCGTGTGGTGGGGAGGGTCCGATCGGGAGGGGTGCCCGACGTGGGTCCGGACCGTAGGCTCGGGCGCAGTTCAGCAGCCAGACAGCCAGCCGCGACCCAGGAGCCCTCGTGCCGCACCCCGTCTCGCGCACTGCCACCCGCCTCCGGACGATCCTGCCCGGCGGCCTGCCGGGCCCGGGGCGCAGCGCCCTCGGCGCCACCGTCGCCGGCGGGGTGCTGACCGGGCTCGCCGCGACCCCCGAACGGGTGGGCCGGCTCTTCCGGCGCCGCTTCCCGGTGGTCGCCGTCACCGGGATGACCGGGGTGGGCAAGACCCAGCTCGCCGACCGGCTCTCCCGGCGCACCTCCGGCGGCGGCACCGCCGAGGTCGGCTCTGCGGTGATGGAGCGGCGTACCCGGCGCTCGCGGCGGCTGCAGGGCTTCCGGTTCCTGGTGGTCCCCGGCGACAACGCCGCCACCCGCCTCGGCGCGCTCGACGAGGTCTTCCACGACGAGCCGGTCGACGGGGTGGTGCACGTGGTGGCGTGGGGCCACGCGACGCCGCGTCGTACGGCGGGCACGTCGGGGGCCGCGACCGCCTCGCGGGAGGAGCAGCTCGCCGCCGAGCTGGAGGACTGGACGATCACCGCGCACCGGATCGCCTCGATGGCGGTGCGTCGGGACAAGCCGGTCTGGCTGGTGATCGCGGTGACCAAGACCGACCTCTACCCCGAGCAGGTCGACGAGGCGATGCGCTACTACTCGCCCGGCAGCGGCTCGCCGTTCGCCGAGAAGCTCGACGAGCTGCGCGCGCTGGCGGGCGGGGCGCGGCTCTCGGTCGACGTGCTGCCCGTCTCCAGCCAGGGCGGCGACCGTCGCTCCGCGCTGCCGACCAAGCAGGCGACCGCGATGGTGGACGCCCTGGCCACCCGGCTCTCCCAGCTGAGCGGCCACGTCTGACCCGGCCCGGTGGGGTCGGGGGATACGGTCTGGGCATCATCCGACCCGCACGGGTCAGGACCAGAGGAGAGACACGTGAGCGACGAGCTGCTCGAGATCGACCAGTCCCAGACGATGCGCCGCGAGGAGGCCGCCGCCAAGCTGCACGCCCTGGCCGACGCGCTGGCTCGCCACAACTCCGTGGAGTTCGAGAAGAACGGTCACCGGATCACCGTCGACGTGCCCGACCAGGTGCACCTGAACATCGAGCTCGAGATCGGCGGCGACGAGAACGAGCTGGAGATCGAGCTCACCTGGTGAGCCCGGCCTGACCCGGCCCACCCCGGCGGGCCGCCGGAGCGGCTTGAGAGACTGACGCGGTTTCGACACAGCCGACGCCAGCCCGACGCCCGCCGGAGGAGACCCGTGGCCGACCCCGACCTCGACGCCGTCGTGGCCGACCTGCGCGAGGCCGGGGTGCACCTGGGCCCAGGCACGCAGACCTGGATCGACTCGGAGCAGCTGGCCGCGATCACCGCGACTGCGCGTGAGGCCGATGTCCCGCTCTACCTGGTCCTCGTCGAGCCGCCCGAGCAGGGCGGCGGCATCCACCACGGCGACGACCTGCTCGTCCGGGTGCACGACGCCGGCGGTCCCGACGGCCTCTACGTCGGGGTCAACAACGTCTGGCGGCACCTGGACGACAGCGCCACCGGCTACCCGCGGCTGCCCAACGGGTCCGGTCTCAACCTGGCAGTGCGCCAGTGGGGCGAGGTCGACGGCTCGACCGACCTGACCGACGACGTCGAGCTGGTGCTGACCGCCGGCAACGTGCAGCCCGACGGGGTGGGGACGCCGTACGAGCTGGGGGACGGTCTGCTCCGGGTGGTCGAGAGCCTCGCCGCCGGCGACTTCCGCGAGACGGTCACCGACGCGCGGGAGGGCCGGACCGTCGCGCTGGACCGCTCGCGGGAGGAGCGCTCCTCGACCTCAGCCGACGGCCGCGCGACCCCCGGCGACGACGGCACAGGCGCGGCCGAGCTGGTGACCCTCGCGCTGGTCGCCGTGGTGCTGCTGGTCGCCGGCCGGCGGCTGCTGGCCGCGATCCGCGACCGCCGTACCGCGCCGCGGACCTTCGCGCTGCCAGACTCGGTGCTCGAGCGGGTCCGCGCCGCCGGTGAAGCCGAGCTGGTACGCCGCGCCCGCAAGGACGTGCTCGCCCTCGGCGAGGCGATCGACGCCGCCGAGCTGCGCGGCTCCGACAGCGCCGCCTGGGCGGCGGCGCTGGACCACTACGAGGTCGCGGGCCGGGTGCTGCCCGCGGACGCAGCGGCCGGCGAGGTCGACCCGCTGGACGCCGTGGGCGCGATCGTCCTGGCGGCCCGGGGCCAGGAGGCGCTGGCGGCGGCCAAGCGGGGCAAGGCGTTCGCCCCGACCACCCCGTGCTTCCTCAACCCGCTGCACGGCCGGGCCCGGGGGGACCGCACGCTGGAGCACGAGGGCCGAACGGTGAAGGCGCCGGTGTGCCAGGCCTGCCGTCGCGACCTGGGGGCCGGACGACGTCCGGACATCCTCGACGTGGTGGTGCGCGGGCGCCCCGAGCACTACTTCGAGACCGACCGTGAACCCTGGGCCTCCACCGGCTTCGGTGCGCTGGAACCGGACCTCGTGCGCCGACTGCGCAGCCGCCCCGGGGGCCGCTCCCGATGAGCACGCCGGCCCCCGGCAGCGACCGGGCCGGGCTGGACCAGATCGTCGAGGCGCTGCGCGAGGACCCCGTGCTGGTCCACCCGCTCTTCGGCAACGGGCGGACCGAGGAAGTCCGCGAGGGCCTGCGTGAGATCGTCGACGAGGCCGGCTTCCCGGCGTACGTCGTGCTGGCGCCACCGCCGCCGGGCCTCTCCGGCGACGACCCCGACCGCGAGCTCGCCACCCTGCTGCAGGACCGGCTCGGGGGCGACGGCGTCTTCGTGGTGCACACCGACCCGATGGCCCACGGGGCGGAGGTGGTCGGCTTCGGCGACGTGCCCGAGCAGACGCTGCTCAGCCAGGCCTGGCTCGACCACGCGCCGCGCGGCGGCGCGACCTCCGAGCCGAGCCTGCCGGGACGGGTGGCTCGCGACCTCACGGTGCTCAGCCGGGAGGGGGAGATCGGCGGGGGCGAGTACCGCTCGTTCGCCGAGGAGACCCCGTGGGCGGCGCCGGCGCGGTGGGAGCCCGGCTCCGGGTCCTCGGCACCCGTCGACCCTGCCGTGGCGGCGATGGTCGCGTTCGGTGTCGTCGCCGCGGGCTCCTGGCTGCTGATGCGCGCGGTCGCCCGGTGGCGAGCGGCCCGGCGCGAGCCGCAGCCGACGCCCGGACCCGCCCGCAGGCCCGCCCGTCGACCCGGCGGAGTGCCCGCCGGGCAGGCGCTTCCCGGACCCGCCGAGGTCCGCGCCACCGCGGAGGCCGAGCTCGACGCGCTGGCGGCCCGCCGGTCCGGCACGGACGCGACCCGGCCGGACGAGCCGGACTTCCGGGTCCTGGTCGACGGCTCCTACGACGCGGCGCGAGCGATCCTGGCGCGCTGTGGCACCGCCGACTCCGACCTGGCCGACCTGGTGGGCGCCCTGGTGCTGGTCCGGACCGCCGACCGGGCACTGGCCGGTGCTCCCGCGCGTGCAGGGAGGAAGGGGAAGGGGCGTCGCGGTGCGGCGACGCCGTACCGCCCGTGCTTCTTCGACCCCCGGCACGGCGAGGGTGTGCACCGGCGCAGCGTGCCTGTGGCCGACACCCGGCTCGAGGTGCCGGTCTGCGGCCGGTGCCGGGCGGTGGCCGAGGACGCCCTGCGCCCGATGCGCGTGCCCGCCGGCCTGCTGGGGCGCACGCGGCCCTGGTACGAGCAGGACTCCGTGTGGGCACGCACCGGGTACGGCGCCTTCGTCGAGGAGCTGTGGCACCAGGTGGCGGCCGAGGAGCGGGTCCGGGAGCAGGCACGGGGGCTGGGCCGATGAGGGCCGCCCTGCTCCGGCTGGTGCTGGCGCTGCTGCTGGGCGCCGGGGCAGCCCTGGGCGTCCTGACCTGGCTGGAGGATGCCGACGAGCGGGCCTTCGGTGGTGCGGGCGACCGGGTGCTGGCGGCGGTCGAGGGGTTGCGCGACGACCGGGTGCACGTGAGCGACGACGGCCGTCCGCTGCTCGACGAGCAGGGGGAGGCGGCGATCGCCGCAGCCATCGCGGAGCGTGACCTGCCGATCTACGTGGTGGTCTGGCAGGAGAGCCGGGCGGCCGGCTACGACTCCCCGAACCAGGCCGCCGAGCAGATGCTGCACCTGCTGGACGAGCCCGCGGCGCTGGTGCTGTGGCAGGGCCCGGACTCCAGCACGACCCGGACCTGGCCCGGCCACCGGGTCGTCTTCACCGGGACCGACGGCACCCCGGTCCGGGCTCAGCCGGAGTACCTCGGCGACGCCGCGCTGCGCCTGCCGGAGTGGCTCGCGCAGCTGCCCGACGAGCCGCTGCAGGCACTGCAGGCCCCCGAGGCGCGGGGCTGACGAGCCCCGCCCGTCCCCGGGACCTCCGACCCGTGTGGTCCCGGGCCTCCCGTGCCTACGGTGGAGGCCCGACGAGCGCGGAGGTGTCACCCCATGGCCGAGGAGCAGCTGAGGGCGCTGGTGCTGGAGGACGCCGAGGACTCGGCCGCCTTCATCCGGATCGCGCTGACCCGCCACGGGGGATTCGCCGTCGACGTGGCCGGGACCGCCGACGAGGCGCTCGCCCTGCTGAGGCCTGGCGCGTACGACGTGCTGATCAGCGACATCATGCTGCCCGGCCGCTCCGGGCTGGAGATCCTGCCGACCGTGCGGCGGGTCGACCCCGACCTGGCGATCATCATCCTGACCGCGTACCCGACCTTCGACAATGCGGTCGTGGCGCTCCGCGAGTCCGCCGACGAGTTCCTCACCAAGCCGGTGCCGACCAGCGCCCTGGTCGAACGGGCCACCGAGCTGGCACGGGTGACCCGCCAGCGCCGGGGTGGGAAGCAGCAGCGGGTGCTGGCGGTCGGGTCCCACCCCGACGACGTGGAGATCGGCATCGGGGCGACCCTGGCCGCGCACGCCGCCGCCGGCGACGACCTGACGATCATGATCATGTCCGGTGGCGCGGTCGGCGGCGACACCCAGGACCGCCGCAGCGAGGCGGCCAACGCAGCCGCGGTGGTCGGTGCCCGGCTGATCCACCTGGAGTACCCCGACACCCACCTGGTCCCCGCGGAGGGCCTGATCACCTCGGTGGAGCAGGTCGTCGCGGCAGTGGATCCGGACCGGATCTACACCCACGGGGTCCACGACCGGCACCAGGACCACCGGGCCGTGCACTCCGCGGTCGAGATCGGCGCCCGTGGGGTCCCCTCGATCTGGTGCTTCCAGAGCCCGTCGTCGACGGTGGACTTCGCGCCCAACCGGTTCGTCGACGTCGAGGGGTTCGTCGAGACCAAGCTGAAGATGCTGGCGGCGTTCGTCTCCCAGTCGCACCGGGAGTACATGCAGCCCGACGTCGTCCGGACGACCGCGCGCTACTGGGCACGGTTCAGCCCGGCCCGGGAGGTGGAGCCGTTGGAGACCGTGCGGGCCACCGACACCCTGGTCCCCGCCCACGCGGTCACCGGGCAGCCCGCGATGGACGGGCAGGGGGCCGACACCGGTCACGGCTACGAGGAGGACGCCGGCGCCGGGGGCGGCGACACCGGGCGGGAGTGATGCTCTCCGAGGCGGTGGAGCGGATGCGGGCACGCGGCTCCCACCTGTGGGAGTACGGCTTCACCCCCCAGGGAGCGGCCGTGCGGCAGCTCCCGATCACCGTGGTCTACCTGCTGACCGTCGCCCTGGTCCCGCTGGCGGTCACCCCGCGTCACCCGGTACTGCTGGTGGTGGGCGCGGCGCTGGTCGTCGCCATGCAGGTCGCCGCCGCGCTCGTGCCGTGGGCTCGGCTCGCACGGGGTTGGCGGTACCTCCTGGTCGTGCCACCCCTGCTGGCGGCCGCGCTGATCGACCTCGGGGCGGGGCAGGAGCGCGGCAGCCTGGACTTCCTGCTCTTCCTGCCGGCGATCAACCTGGCGCTGGCCCCCGGCCTCCTGGGTGTGGGCCTGGCGCTCGTCGGGTTCTCCCTGGTCCTGTTCGTGCCGGTGCTCCTGATCCCGGACCCGGACTTCCCGTTCGTCCGGGCCCTGCTCACGCTGCTCATCCTCACCGTCGTGGTGCTGGGGCTGCACGCCACCGCGGACACGGTGCGCCGGCAGGCCCGTGAGCTCGAGGAGGCTCGCGACGAGGTGGAGGCGGCCGCCCGCGACCTGCGCCGCTCCCGCGACCTGCTGCGCAGCGTCCTCGCCGCGGCGACGGAGCAGGCGATCGTCGCCACCGACGAGGACGGGGTGGTGCTGCTGGCGAACGCCGGCGCCGAGCGGTTGCTCGGGGTCCCTCAGGAGCAGCTGGTCGGCACCCGGCTCGGGGACCTGTCCGGCACGCTCCGCCGCCAGGACGCGCCGCCCGAGGGCGGAGGCGGTGGTCCCGGGCGCCCCCTGAGCCTGCCGCAGGAGGAGGTGGCGGTGGGGGAGACCGAGGTCGGCCAGCTCGTGCGGACCATGCCCGACGGCAGCGAGCGCCACCTCGAGTACGTCGCCACCCGCCGCCCGGGCCTGGAGACGGCCGACGACCCGCTCCCGCCCGGCTACCTCTTCGTCGTCACCGACACCACCGAGCGGCACGCCGAGGAGCGGGCGCGGGAGAGGCTCTTGAGCATGGTGAGCCACGAGCTGCGGACGCCGCTGGTCTCGATCCTGGGCTACCTCGACCTCCTGCAGCTGGAGGGCGACCGGCTCGACGAGGAGCAGCGTTCCTACCTGGAGGTGATCGCGCGCAACGCCCGACGGCTCCGAGCCCTGGTCGACGACCTGCTGCTGCGGGCCCGGGCTGCCTCGGGGCTGCCGATGACGCCCGAGCTGATCGACGTGGCGGACGTCCTGCACGCCTCGGTCGCCAGCGAGACACCGATGGCCCGGGGCGCCGAGGTCGCCCTGGAGGTCACCGGGGACGCCTCCGTGCCGCTCGTCTCCGACGCGGAGCGCCTGCGGCACGTGGTGGACAACCTGATCAGCAACGCGCTCAAGTACAGCGGCCCCGGCAGTCGGATCGAGGTCAGTGCCGAGCGCGCCCAGGGGCCCCAGGGGCAGCGGGCCGCCCGGATCCGGGTGGCGGACCAGGGGGCGGGGATCGCGCCGGACGAGCTGCCGCGGCTCACCGAGCCCTTCTTCCGGAGCTCGGACAGTCGCCGTCGCCAGGTCCCCGGCCTGGGGCTCGGCCTCTCGGTGGCCAAGTCGGTGGTCGAGCAGCACGGGGGGACGCTGAGCATCACCAGCCAGCTGGGCGAGGGGACCCAGGTCGAGGCCCTGCTCCCCGACCTTCCGCTCAGGCAACCCGAGCAGCCCGAGCAGCCTGAGCAACCCCAGCAACCCCAGCAGCCCGAGCAGCCCGAGCAGCCTGAGCAACCCCAGCAACCCCAGCAGCCCGAGCAGCCCGAGCAGCAGGGTGCCTAGTCGGAGCCGGCGTCCTCGGCCTCGGGGGCCCACACGGAGGCGAGCGCCGACCACGCGGCGTCCGACATCAGTCGCAGCGGGGTCACGTTGACGCTGGTGATCCCGTGGGTCTGGGCGGCGCGGACCGAGTCGACGAGCCGTGCTGGCGTGATTGCCTCCTCGACGTTGCCCCCGGGGCCCTTGACCCAGAGCCCGACGGAGATGGTGAAGCGCGACATGTCCAACCCTGCGGCCTCCAGCCCGGCGGTCACCTCCTCGATCTCCGCTGGGTCGCGGGTCTCGTAGACGTAGGCCCAGAGCACCAGCCGGTCGACCGCCTCGAGGAGCACGGAGTAGTCGTGACCGCTGCCCAGGGAGCCGACCGCCGGGTTCTCCCAGTCGAGCCGTACGTCCATCGCCAGCTCGATCTGGGCCCCGCGCCCGCCGTCGACCTCGTCCAGCGCGGCCCGCATCCGGCCCATCAGCCCGGCCAGCACCTCGGCCCGCCAGGCGGTCAGGGTCGCGCCGTCCTCGTCGATCTGCCCGTCGCGGGTGCGTGGCCAGTCCTGCTCGCCGGTCATCTCCCGGAAGAGCGCGAAGTCTTCGTCGCCGAAGGTGTAGCGGTTGAGGAAGAGCTCGGTGACCGCGATCTGGCTCGGCTCGTAGCGGGCGCCCAGCGCCGCCACGTAGTCGACCAGCCGGTCGCCCACCTCGCCCTCGGCCAGCTGGCTGGCCGAGGCCTGGTACGGCGACCGGGCGCCGTCCACGGAGACGCCCGCGACCTCCGGCTCCTCCTCGATCCAGGACGGCACGTAGGCGTCGACGATCAGCGCGATCGGCCGGGGAGCGCCGTCCGCGGTCTGCGAGAGTGCGCTGGCGGCGCGCTTGATGTGGTCGAAGCCCGGCTGGGCCGCCGCGTCCGGGTGCTCGTCCCAGTCGAAGGCGGTGAACTCCACCCGCCCGGCGTTGAGGTCGACGGCGGTCGCGCCCACCTGGTCGAGCCGGTCGTCGATGGCCCGCCAGTTCGTCGTCGGGTCGACCAGGGTGTCGAAGTCGACGCTGAGCGAGCGGAGCTGGTCGGGGCGCTCGTCAGGACGCAACGTGGGCAGCTCCTCCCAGGGGCGGGCGATCAGCAGGGTGGCGGTCAGCGTGAGGACCATCGGCACGACGAGGATCAGGAGCCAGGGCCATCGTCGTCTCGGACTTCCGCCACTGACACGGTCCCGGTGCGTTCGAGCTTGTTCCATCGGTTCTCCGCGTTGCCGAGCTCGAGCCTGACGGCGTCGAGCATGACGAAGGTCATCAGGGTCGAGTAGAGCGGCCACAGCACGACCGTCCACAGGTAGCGCAGGTCGCCCAGGGCCCGGTCGAGCAGGCAGGCGAGCAGCAGCAGCCCCAGCGCCAGCGGGATGCCCAGCACCACCACCCAGACCCACCACCCGTCGGGCAGCCACCGGGTGCCGTCGACCGCCACCAGGGCGACCAGCGCGACCAGCCCGGCGACCTGCGCGAACGGGGCGACGAGCTGGCTGCCGGCGTTGAAGAGCAGGTAGAGGCCAAACCGGCCGTACCGCGGGTTGCCCAGCACCGTCCAGTGCATCGAGGTGACCTGGAGCAGGCCGCGGGCCCAGCGCACCCGCTGGCGCCACAGGCCGCGCAGGGTGGAGGGGGACTCGGCGTACACCAGGGCGTCGGGGGCGAACGCCACCTGGAACCCGGCCCGGTGCACCCGCCAGGTGAGCTCGAGGTCCTCGCCGAGGGTGTCGGTGCGCAGCGGCCCGGTGCGCGCCAGCACGTCGCGGCGGAAGGCGCCGCTGTTGCCCGAGACGATCGGCAGGCAGCCGAGGACGTCGAGGGCGCGTCGCATCAGCCCGGTCCCGACGTGGCTGATCAGCGCGAGCAGGCGGGTCTGCACCCGGTCGAGGTTGACCGGGCGGTCGTTGCCGCAGACCGCGCCGATGCCCGGACCGCGGAAGCCGCGCAGCATCCGCACGACCGTGTCGGGACGGAACAGCCCGTCGGCATCCACCAGGATCAGCACGTCCCCGCGGGCGGTGGCGATCCCGGTGTTGAGCGCCGCGCCCTTGCCGGCGTTCTCCTGCCGCAGCGCGGTCACCCGGCCGGGGTGTGCCTCCGCGATCCGGACCATCCGCGTGAAGGTGTCGTCGGGGGACCCGTCGTCCACGCAGACCACCTCGAGCCGGGGGTAGTCGCTGCGCAGCACCGACTGCAGGCAGTTGTCGATCACCACCCCCTCACGGAAGGCGGGCACCACCACGCTGACCAGCGGCGGCTCGGCGAAGTAGGGCCCGCAGCCCGCCGGGCCCGGCGACCGGCGGCGCTGCCGGAGCTCGAAGAGGACCGCGCACGGCACCAGCAGCAGCCGGATCACCGCCAGCAGGGCCAGCGGGAGGGCGATGACCAGGAGGAAGGCGGCCAGGAGGGAGAGCATCTCTCATCCGGGCCACTGCTCGAGGACGCAGCCGAGCAGCTCGGGAGCCTCGGCGCAGACCGCCCCGAACCGCGCGTTGACCTCGAGCACCACCGGGGAGCCGTCCGTCGTCCGGCGGACGTCGAGGTCGATCGGCCCGACCAGGTCCAGCGCGGTCACCGCCGCCGCCGCGACCTGGGCGACGTCCGGGGCGGCACCGTCCGGCAGCCGGGTCACCGACGTCGCGTTGCCCACCCGGCCCTGCTTGCGTCCGGTCTTCTCCAGCACCACCACGACGCACGCCCCGGTCGCCGGGGACCGGTAGACCTGCGGGCTGTACTCGGTGCCCGGGGCGAAGGACTGCACCACCCAGGAGCCGTCGAGCTGCTGCCAGGCCGGGTCGTCGGCCGCCTCCACGACGTGCACCCCGCGTCCGCCCCGGGCCACCCGCGGCTTGACGACGAACGGGCCACCGGCCCAGGCCAGGGCGTCCTCAGCAGAGCCGAGACGGTCCGCGGCCCCGAACTGCGGCACCGGCACCCCGGCGCGGTCCAGCGCCCACATGGTGAGCAGCTTGTCGGAGGCGATCGCGGCCGAGGCGGGCGCGGAGAGCACCAGGAGGCTGCCCAGTCCGGTGGCCGCGCCGAGCGTCGCGAGGCGAGGCAACTCCTCGGCGACGGTGGGCAGCACCAGGTCCGGCCCGATCCGGCTGAGCAGCTCGATCATCGCCTGCTCGTAGTCGTGGTCGAGCGCCCCGGTGACCGGGCCGACCTGCTCGTAGCCGGGGACCTCGGCCGGGGCCAGGTCGACCCCCAGCACCCGCAGTCCTGCGGCGTCGGGGGTCCGCGCCAGCTGCGCGCCGAGGGTGCGACCCGCAGGACCGGCGGCACCGGTCACCAGGATCGTCCGGCGCTGATCGGCGGCGGCGCTCATCCCTCGACTGTAGGCACCGGCCCGGGCCGGGACCAGGGTCTCCGGTCCCGGCCCGAGCGCGGGTGGCTGAGCAGGCGTCAGCCCTGGTGGATCAGCGTGGGTGGATCAACCCGGAGTGATCAGCGTGGGTGGATCAACCCAGGACGATCAACCCAGGGTCGAGGTGTCGATCACGACCCGGTAGCGCACGTCGCCGTCGACCACCCGGTCGTAGGCCTCGTCGACCTGGTCGGCGGAGATCGTCTCGATCGTCGCGCCGATCCCGTGCTCGGCGCAGAAGTCGAGCATCTCCTGGGTCGCCGGGATGCCGCCGATGTTGGAGCCGGCGATCGACCGGCTGCCGCCGATCAGCATGCCCGGCGGCACCTCGAAGGCGCTCGGCGGCAGACCCACGTTGACCAGGGTGCCGAGGGGCTTGAGCAGCCGCAGGTAGCTGGCGATCGGCAGGTCCGCGCTGACGGTGTTGATGATGACGTCGAAGGAGCTCCGCAAGGGCTTGAGGTTCTCGGCGTCCTCGGTCGCGGCGTACGACGTGGCGCCCAGCTCCTCGGCGTCCTTGCGCTTGGCCTCGCTCCGGCTCAGCACCGTGACCTCGGCGCCCAGCGCGGCGGCCAGCTTGACCGCCATGTGGCCCAGGCCGCCCAGACCGATCACCGCGACCTTGCTGCCGGGGCCGACGCCGTAGCGGCGCAGCGGGCTCCAGGTGGTGATGCCGGCGCAGAGCAGCGGCGCGGCCTCGTCCAGGCCGATGCCGTCGGGGATGTTGACCGCGAACCGCTCGGAGACGACGACCTGCTGGGCGTAGCCGCCCTTGGTCTCCTCACCGTCGTAGCCGCGGCCGTTGTAGGTCATCACCGCGCCCTTCTCGCAGTACTGCTCCTGGCCGTCCTTGCAGTACTCGCACTCGCCGCAGCTGTCGACCATGCAGCCGACGCCCACCCGGTCGCCGACCTGGTGGCTGGTCACGCCGGGCCCGACCGCGGCCACGGTGCCCGCGATCTCGTGGCCGGGGACCATCGGGAAGATGGCCTTGCCCCACTCCTCCCGGACCTGGTGGATGTCGCTGTGGCAGATGCCGGCGTAGGCGATGTCGATGAGGATGTCGTCGTCGCGGAGCTCGCGGTGCTGGATGGTCCGCTGCTCGAAGGGGGCGCCCGCGGAGGGCGCCACGAGGGCGCGCGTGGTGGTCATCGGGCCAGTGAAGCAGACCGCCCCCAAGCGGCCGGGGTCCAGCCTGACCGGGCCGGCCGAGCCCGTCGGCTTGCTCACATCCTGACCCGCCAGCCCGCCAGCCCGCCAGCCCGCCAGCCCGCCAGCCCGCCAGCCCGCCAGCCCGCCAGCCCGCCAGCCCGCCAGCCCGCCAGCCCGTCAGCCAGTCAGCGTCAGCTCCATCGGTAGGTGCGGGATGTCGTCCTCGAGGTAGTCCGGGCCCGTCCGGACGAAGCCGAACCGGGCGTACCAGTGCTCGAGGTAGGTCTGGGCGCCGATCCGCACCGTCCTGGGACCGGTGCCGGTCCGGGCCCGGTCAGCGATCCGGTCCAGCGCCGCGGTGAGCAGCCGGGCGGCGTACCCGTGCCCACGCTGGTCGGCCCGGGTGACGACCCGACCGATCGCGGTGGCGTCGGGGTCCTCGAGCACGCGCAGGGCGGCCAGCACCTCACCGTGCTGCTCGAGCCACACGTGGACGGTGCCGGGCTCGTCGTCGCGGCCGTCGATGTCGGGGTAGGCGCACGCCTGCTCGACCACGAAGACGTCGACGCGGAGCCGGAGCAGGGCGTAGAGCTCCGCGGTGGTCAGCTGGTCGAACCGGGCCTCGCGCAGGACGGGCTCGCTGGTCGTGGACTCGGGCTCGGGCTCGGGCTCGGACTCGGACTCGGACGGGGAGGAGGACACGCCTTCGACGATAGTCCGCGGTCAGGCCCGGCACAGCAGCTCGCCGTGCAGCACGGAGAACCAGCCGTCGGGGTCGACCGCCCACCGGCGCCAGCCGCCGGAGATCCGCTCCAGGTCCGCGCGCGTCGCACGGCCCTCGTCGACCAGCTGGTCGGCCATCGCCGAGTCGAGGATCCGGTCGGCCCACATGCCGCCCCACCACGCCCGGTCGGCCTCGTCGGCGAAGCACCAGGTGGAGGAGGTCGCGGTGATCTCCTCGAACCCGGCCGCGCGCGCCCAGGAGAGCAGTCGTCGCCCGGCGTCCGGCTCGCCCCCGTTGGCCCGCGCCGCCTCCTGGTAGAGCGCCATCCACTCGTCGAGCTCCGGCAGCACCGGGAACCAGGTGAACCCGCGGTAGTCGCTGTCGCGGACCGCGACCAGGCCGCCCGGTCGGGTGACCCGGCGTATCTCCCGCAGCGCCTGGACCGGGTCGGCGACGTGCTGGAGGACCTGGTGGGCGTGCGCGACGTCGAAGGCGTCGTCGGGCAGGTCGAGCGCGTGCACGTCCTGGACCTCGAAGCGCATGGTCACGCCGCGCTCCGCCGCGAGCGCCCGGCTGAGCGACAACGCCTCCTCGCTGATCTCGGTGGCGGTCACCGACGCCACCCGGCCGGCCAGGTCGACGCTGATCGTGCCCGGGCCCGCTCCGACGTCGAGCAGCGTCATGTCGGGCCGCAGGTGCGGGAGCAGGTGCGGAGCGGAGTTCTCCGCGGTGCGCCACCGGTGGGAGCGCAGGACGGACTCGGCATGGCCGTGGGTGTACCGGTTCATCCGGCGATCGTGGCAGAGGCGACCGGCGGCCAGGCCCGTGTCCAGCCCCGGTGTCCGTGGCGCGTGGCAGGCTCGGAGCATGGCACTCGCTGACCGGCCCCTGGTCCCGGAGGAATGGGTGACCCGGATCGACCGGGTGCTCGCCGCGTTGCCCTCGTGTCGCCAGGAGCCCGCCTGGACCGGCGTCCGGTGGCGGGTGGGGAACGCCACGGTGGCCCACGTGTTCGGCGGCGAGGACCAGCGGTTCCGAATCACCTTCCGCGGCGAGCCCGACGAGGTGGCGGCGTTCGAGCACCTCGGCGACCCCTACTTCAAGGTCGGATGGGGCGGCAACGTGATCGGGCTGCTGCTCGACGAGGCGACCGACTGGGAGGAGCTGACCGAGCTGCTCACCGACTCCTACTGCGTCCAGGCACCGGCCTCCCTCGCGGCGCAAGTGGCCCGGCCCACACCGGGCACGGGTCCGGACCGGTGAGTCTGTGCGGTCCGCGTGTGTTGGCCTCATACTCACTGACGTGCAGGAGCAGATCCCCGAGGAAGTCACCAAGGCCATGAGCGCGCTGGCCGAGATCCTCTACGGCCGAACCGACTACGACGAGATCTACGCCGAGATCTCGTCCCTGACCGTCGAGCTGGTGCCCGGCTGCGACCACGCGGCCATCGCCATCCTGCGCGGCGGCCGCGAGCTGACCGTGCACGGAGCGACCAGCGCGGTCGCCCAGCTGGCTGAGCAGATCCAGGGCGAGCTGCGCGAGGGCCCCTGCTTCGACGCGATCGTCGACGAGGCGTTCCAGATGGACTCCGACCTCACCGTCGATCCCACGTGGCCGGCGTTCAGCGCCCGGGTCCTGGCGGAGACCCCGGTACGCGGCGGGATCGGCTACCGGATCCGGGTGGGCGACCAGATGGCCGGCTCCCTCAACCTCTTCTCGGAGACGCCGGGCGCGCTGGACGAGGGCTCGGCCCGGCTCGGGGCCCTGCTGGCCGCCTTCGCCTCGGTCACCCTCGCGGGGGCTGCGGAGCACCGGCGGGCCGAGAGCCTGCGCGAGGGACTGCTCAGCAACCGGGTGATCGGCAAGGCCACCGGGATCCTCATGGTGGCCCACGGCATCTCCGACGAGGAGGCCTTCCGGGTGCTGCGCCAGGCCTCCCAGGACCTGAACATCAAGCTCGCCCAGATCGCCGCCCGGGTGGTCGAGGACCAGGTCCGGGGGGTCCAGGTCATGCCCGGATCCGAAGCCGGTGAGGGGCCCGCGCGAGATTCTCGTGCGCAGAGTGACTAATCCGGGTGAGGGCGGAGCGTTGGTGGGTACTTGTAGTCCACAGTGGCCGCCGTACTCCAGCAGAGAGGGTGCGGCGGCCACGTACACCCTCTCGGACACCCGTCCAGACCATTGAGGTCTGCGATCCCCGCTTTCCCCGAACCTAGGACGAGTACCCGCCGGTAACCGTACGGTCGTGGCGGATGCCCTGGCCCGGGGCCCGTGCGAGAGAGCCCTCACGATGACCACCCCCCTGGACGCCGAGCTGACCGAGCAGGTCCGTCTGGCCGCCGCGTCGCGGGCGATCGTCCGTGCGGTGAGCTCCGAGCTGGCGCTGAACCGCGTCGTCGAGGTCTCCCAGCGCGCGATCCTCGCGGGCTTCCGCGCCTCCGGGGTCTGGATCCAGGTCTTCAAGGGGGAGGACGAGCTCGGGCAGGACTCCACGCGCAGCTCCCGCGGCCTCGACCTGGAGCTCTCCTACGAGCTCAAGCTGATCGGCCGCACCGTCGCCCGCGCGGTCTGGGAGAGTCGCGAGGTCGCGGTCTTCGAGGGACACATGTCGCCGGCCGGGGTGCTCTCGGTGCGCGAGCAGCAGCGGATCCGCGACCTGATGCGCGAGCTCTCGATCACCCGGTTGCTCTGTGTGCCGCTGGGCGACGGCGAGGAGTGCCTGGGCGCCCTGGTGCTGAGCCGGCACGACACCGACGACGGCTGGACGCCGGGCGAGCAGCGGGCAGCCCTCGACATCGGGCGCGACCTCGGGCGGGCGCTGGCCACCGCTCGGGCCTTCGAGAAGGAGCGCCGGATCGTCGCCGAGCTGCGGGAGGTCAACGGCTACAAGGCCCGGCTGATCGCCACGCTGGCCCACGAGCTGAAGAACCCGCTGACCGCGATCCTGGGGCACGCCGAGCTGCTGGACGGCGACCCGGACCTGGCCCGCGGCGTCCTGCACTCGGTGGAGGTGATCGGACGCGGCGGGAAGCGGATGCAGCGGCTGGTGGAGGACCTGCTCGTGCTCTCCCGCACCGCCGAGGAGGCAGAGGCGTTCGAGCCCGCCCCGGTCGATGTGGCCGCGTTGGTCGAGGACGTCGCCGAGCTCATCGGGGTCGAGCTGCTGCGCAAGGACCTGACCCTGCGACGGGACCTGCCCGGCACGCCCGTGCAGGCCTGGGGCGAGCGCCCCCAGCTCGAGCTGGTCGTCACCAACCTGCTCAGCAACGCGGTCAAGTACACCCCCGCCGGCGGGACCATCTGGGTGCGCCTGGAGGACCGCGACGAGCAGCTGGTCCTCGAGGTCGCCGACACCGGGATGGGGATGTCCGAGCAGGACCAGGCGCACCTGTTCCAGGAGTTCTTCCGCTCCACCAACCCCGAGGCGCTCGCGATCCCCGGCAGTGGCCTCGGGCTCTCGATCGTCCGGCAGGCCGTGGAGCGGCACGGAGGGACGATCACGGTCAGCTCGAGGCTGGGGGAGGGGACCACGTTCGTGGTCACGCTGCCGGCCTCGCCACCGGTGGATGAGACCCTGGCGGGGTGAGGGAACCCACCGGCCGCGCGCTCCGTCCCACTGGCATGCCCGCCTTCTTCCGCACCGTCCTGCCCCGTACTGGCCTGCCTCGTACGGGCCTGTCCCGTACCGGCCTGCCCCGTCGTGGCCCGCTCTCCGCTCGTCCCACCGCCGCGGCGGCGGCCGGCCTGCTGGGCCTGGCCCTGCTGGCCGGGTGCGGCACCGACGACGGGTCCTCCGGCTCCGGCGGGACCGGGACGGAGGCCTCGGCCTCCCCGAGCGACGAGCTGGCCGAGTCGGCGGGCGAGGTCTGCCCGGCCGACCTGCCCG
This sequence comes from Nocardioides campestrisoli, assembly GCF_013624435.2. Taxonomy (NCBI): domain Bacteria; kingdom Bacillati; phylum Actinomycetota; class Actinomycetes; order Propionibacteriales; family Nocardioidaceae; genus Nocardioides; species Nocardioides campestrisoli. Next base: position 4,085,281 of record NZ_CP061768.1, on the reverse strand, counting down.
AGCCCGACGAGGCGGACCAGTCCCGGCTGGGCGAGCCCGCGGCCTCCGCCCCGGCGCTGTCCGACGCCCAGCAGGCGTGGGTCTGCCGCTACGAGCCGTCGGTCGGCAGCGCGGAGGAGAGCGGTGGCTCGACCTGGCAGCGGGTGGGCACGGCACAGGCCGTCGACCCCGACAGCCTGCCGCGGATCGACAAGGCGCTCGCGGGGCTGGTCCCGGCCGAGCCGGACCGGGCCTGCACGATGGAGCTCGGACCCCGGCGGGTGCTGGTGATCGCCCACGAGGGCGACCTGACCGGCGTGGTCGTTGACGACTTCGGCTGCCGCGAGGTGCGGCTGACCTCGGCGCCCGCGGACCGGGTTGCGGGTCTCGACAAGGCCGAGGGCATCGTCCCGGGCGTCCTCTCCGCGCCCGACGACCTCGTCGCCTTCCTGCGGGCGATGGACCAGCCGGTGATCGAGCCCGGGCCCGGTGCTTCCGGTGGCCAGCCGGGTGAGCAGGACCAGGCGCACCAGCAGCGCTGGGAGGCGATGACCGCGCGGCTCGACTGCGCCGGCGGCCCCCCGTCGGTCTTCATGAGCGGGCGGCCGGCCGAGCCTGCCGCCACCACGACCCTGCGGGAGGCGGCTGCGTCGTGGCTGAAGACGGGCGGCGAGCTGCGTGTCGACTCCCGCACCACCAGCCAGGCCGAGCTCTCGGTGCTGGTCGACGGCAAGGTGGTCGTCGTGCTGGCCGCGACGCGCGCGGCCAGCGGGGGCTGGTTCGTGGAGGGCGGGGCCGAGTGCTGAACGGACCAGAGCTGGTCGCCTCGCTGGCGGACCGGCGGGGCGGCGTCGTCCTCTTCGGGCTGACCCCGCCACGCAGCACCAGCACCCCGGAGAAGGTGCAGGAGGTCGCCGACCGCACCCTGGAACGGCTGGCCGGGCTCGACCTCGACGGCATCGTGCTCTACGACATCGACGACGAGAGCGACCGCAACGCTGCCGAGCGGCCCTTCCCGTTCGCCTCCACGATCGACCCGGCCGAGTTCGCCGAGCGCCTGGTGGGCTGGGAGAAGCCGGTGGTCATCTACCGCTGCGTCGGCAAGTACGAGGAGGAGCACCTCACCGGCTGGCTGCGCGCCCAGGACGCCGACCGGGTGCTGACCGTCTTCGTCGGCGCGTCCTCCCGTGGCAAGCCGGTCCGCACCAGCCTGCCCCGGGCCCAGGAGCTGCGTACCGAGCACCGCCCGGACCTGATGCTCGGGGCCGTCGCGATCCCCGAGCGGCACGTCGACCGGGGCGGCGAGGACGCCCGGCTGCTGGCCAAGCAGGCGCGCGGCTGCTCGTTCTTCATCACCCAGGTCGTCTACGACCTCAACGCCGCCAAGGACCTGCTCTCGGACTACACCTACGCGTGCCGGGAGGAGGGCGTGGCGCCGGTCCCGGTGCTCTTCACCCTCTCGGTCTGCGGGTCGGCCAAGACCCTGGACTTCCTCCAGTGGCTCGGCGTCCGTGTCCCGCGGTGGATCCAGAACGAGCTGCGGCACACCGAGGACACCCTGGCCGAGTCGTTCGACCAGTGCCTGGCCACGGCCACCGAGCTGGTCGCCTTCGCGGACCGGCTCGGGGCGCCGATCGGGTTCAACGTGGAGAGCGTCGCCGTACGCCGTGCCGAGATCGAGGCGTCCGTCGAGCTGGCCGCGCGGGTCCGGGCGCTGCTGCCCCGCTAGCCGGTCTGCTCCGCGTCCAGCTCGACCGGTGGCCCCTCACCGGTCTCGGCGTCGAGCTGCTCCCGGGCGTAGCGCACCAGCGAGACCGTGACCGCGAGCAGCGGCACCGACAGGAACATCCCGACGATGCCCGCCAGTGCGCCACCGGCCGTGACCGCGAGGATCACCAGCGCGGGGTGCATCGACAGGGTGCGCCCGACCAGGAGCGGCTGGAGCACGTTGCCCTCCAGCTGCTGGACGATCACGATCAGGATCACCACGATCAGCGCGTTCGTCGGCCCGTCGGTGACCAGCGCGACCAGCGCCGCGATCGCCCCGGTGAGGAACGCCCCGATGATCGGGATGAAGGCACCGAAGAAGATCAGCACCGAGAGCGGGAGCGCGAAGGGAACGCCGAGGACGGCCAGGCCGATGCCGATCGCGACCGCGTCGACCAGGCCGACCGCGGCCTGGGCCTTGATGAAGCCGCTGAGGGTGGTCCAGAGCCGCTGAGCGACCTCGGCGACGTGCGGCGCCGCGCGGTCACCGGCCAGGTCCCGGGCCCAGGGGATGAACTTCGGCCCGTCCTTGAGGAAGAAGAAGCAGAGCACCAGCGCGAGCACGGTGGTGATCAGGTACGACGTCGCCGTGCTGACCCCGGTCAGCACGCCGCTGGCGATGGAGCTGGCGTTGCCCTGCGCCTGCTCCATCACCTGGGTGAAGAGGTCGTTGATCTGCTCGCTGTCGACGTAGAACGGCTCGCCGGCGATCAGGTCGCGCAGCTCCTCGATCCCCTCGATCGCGGCGTCGGAGACCTCCTTCCACTGCCCCATGACCTGCGGGGCGAGTACGAAGACCAGGCCCACCAGCGCGCCGATCCCTGCCAGCAGGGAGATCAGGGCGGCGAGCGAGTCCGGCATCACCTTGCGCAGCTGCCGGGTCGGCGGCCACAGCACGGTGGCCAGCAGCAGACCCAGCACCACGGGCAGGGTGACGTCCCAGATCTTGCCGAGCACCCAGAAGAGGACCACGGTCGCGGCGCCGATCAGCAGGAAGCGCAGCGCCCAGGACGCCATCCGCCCGCCGACCCGGTCGAGCACGTCGCCCCGGGTCGGCGGCGGAGGCGGAGCCGCCGGCGGCATCGGCGGGGTGGCAGGCGCGACCGCCTGCGCAGGTGGCGTCCTTCTTCTGCCCAGCACTGGTGATCTCCGTCGTCCGCGGGCCGTTGGTCCGGCCGTCTGTGCCCAAGAGTGCCCCACTTCATCCTCGGCACGGACGCGGGTCGGCCCGACCCGCCGTGGTCAGCGCCAGCCGAGCGCCGGAGCCACGTGGGTGAGGATGCTCTCCAGCACGTGGGCGTTGTAGTCCACGCCGAGCTGGTTGGGCACGGTGAGCAGCAGGGTGTCCGCGGCGGCGATCGCGGTGTCCTCCCGCAGCTGCTCGACCAGCACGTCGGGCTCCGCGGCGTACGACTTGCCGAAACGCGCCCGGCCGCCCTCGAGCTGGCCGACCTGGTCCTGGCCGGTGCCCTCGGCGCCGAAGTACGCGCGGTCCCGGTCGTCGACGAGGGGGAAGATGCTGCGGCTGACCGAGACCCGCGGCTCGTGGGCGTGCCCTGCGGCCTTCCAGGCGTCGCGGAACCGCTGGATCTGCTCGGCCTGCAGCTCGTGGAACGGGACGCCGGTGTCCTCGGTGAGCAGCGTCGAGCTCATCAGGTGCATCCCCTTCTCGCCCGCCCACTCGGCGGTGGCCCGCGACCCGGCGCCCCACCAGATGCGCTCGCGCAGCCCGGGCGAGTGCGGCTCGATCCGCAGCAGCCCCGGCGGGTTGGGGAACATCGGCCGCGGGTGCGGCTCGGCGAACCCCTCCCCCTTGAGGATCTCCAGCAGCACCTCGGTGTGCTGGCGCGCCATCTGGGCGGGGTCGCCCGGCTGGCCGTCGGGGCCCGGCGCGGGCTGGAAGCCGAAGTAGCGCCAGCCGTCGACGACCTGCTCCGGTGATCCCCGGCTGACGCCGAGCTGGAGCCTGCCACCCGAGATCAGGTCCGCGGAGCCGGCGTCCTCGGCCATGTAGAGCGGGTTCTCGTAGCGCATGTCGATCACGCCGGTGCCGATCTCGATCCGGCTGGTGCGCGCGCCGACGGCCGCCAGCAGCGGGAACGGCGAGGCGAGCTGCCGGGCGAAGTGGTGCACCCGGAAGTACGCACCGTCGGCGCCGAGCTCTTCGGCCGCGACGGCGAGGTCGATGGACTGGAGCAGCGTGTCGGCTGCCGACCTGGTCTGCGAGTGCGGCGACGGCGTCCAGTGGCCGAACGAGAGGAATCCGATCTTCTTCATAGAAAGTTCAACCATCCTGGTGTCGTCGTTCTTCCCTGGTGTGCCGCCGTCGGCCGGCCGGTGCCGGCGCGGGACTTGCTCGGGGCTTGCGCGGGACCTGCGCGGGACCCCCGATGCCCCATTGTGGCGATGACCGAGGGTGACCGCGATGGCACGTTCGTCTGGTCTCGCCGTGGTCCTGCGGTCTCCCGGAGGGTTGTGCAGGGGTGGTCGCACGAGACGGCAGGGCGCCGTACGGGGACTGGTGGCGGGAGAGGTGAGGAACGGGTGGCTCGGGCTCAGCTGGTCGCCCTGGCGTGCGCCGGGGTGCTGATCGGTGTGCAGCCGGGAGTCCAGGACCTGGCGTCGACCGGTGGGGGCGAGCGTCCGCCGGGCGGGGTCTCGCTGCTCGACCCGTGGCTGGGTCCGTCGTGGTCCTGCTGGCAGGTCGCGGCCCGGGACGTGCGCGACCGGATCGAGCTGGTGGCCCAGGTCGGGCGCGAGATCGGGGACGGCAACGTCGTCCGTCGCCCAGGCGTGCGCTCCGTGCCGTCCCGCCCGGCCTGGCTCGCCTGCTTCGACTGACCGGGCGCGGCGTACCGTGGGCGCCGTGATCATCGACATCTGGGCCGACCTGGCCCACCTCGACAGCTACCTCGCGAAGGTGGCGCTGGAGTCGGCCCTCGCCGAGTGGGAGCACGGCGACGAGGTCGAGATCCTCTGGCACGCCTACCAGGTCGAGCGCCCGAAGACGTACGACGCGCACCGGGTGGTCGCGCTGGCCGCCGCTGCCGGCCGCGCCGACCAGCTCCGCGAGTTGATGATGAAGGCGTTCGTGACCGAGCAGGAGTCGCCCACCGACCCGGCGGTGCTGCTCCGGCTCGCCACCGAGGCCGGTGTGGACGCGGCCGACACGGAGCGGATCCTCGGCAACGACGAGTACGGGTACGACGTCCGGGTGGACGAGGCGACCGCCGCGCAGATCGGTTTCGGCGCCGCGCCGTACCTGGTGATCGACCGCAAGTACGGCGTGGGCGGCCCCCAGCCCAGCGGCGTCTACATGAACGCCCTGCAGTACGCCCACGACCACGTCGACGAGACGCCGGAGGAGCGTGGCGCCTCGGTCTGCGGCGGCGCCTGCGGGTCCTGCGGCTGTGGCGCCTGAGCCGTCGAGCTCCAGCCCTGTTGGCTAGGCCTGCGCGCTAGCCCCCCGCGCGCTAGGCCCCAACGATCTAGGCCCAGTCGCCCAGCAGCCGCCGGGCCTGGGCGACGCCGAGCCGCGCGGACTCCGCGTCCGCCGCGGTGGCGACGACGCCGTAGACCATCCGGACCGCCAGCAGCACGTCGTCGACCGCGAGGTCCTCGGTGATCGCGCCGGCCGCCTGCGAGGTCGCCAGCGCACGCTCCAGCAGGCGACGCAGGCGCTCGTCGCCGTCGTACGTCGGCAGGCTGCGTCGGGCGTCGACCACCATCTCGACGAAGGCGGCGGAGCCGACGATCAGCTCGACCAGGGTGCTCAGCAGCCGCTCGAAGACCTGGGCGTCGGTGCCCTGAGCGACCTCCTCCAGCTCGGCGAAGTTCTCCTCGAAGACCGCGAAGGCGAGGTCGTGCCGGCCCGGGAAGTGCCGGTAGAGCACGCCCTGCCCGACCCCCGCCTCGCGGGCGATCGCGTTCAGCGGCACGTGGTAGCCGCGCTCGGCGAAGAGCCTCCGAGCGGCCCGGAGGATCGCCGCGCGGTTCTCCGCAGCCGCGGCCGGACCGCGGTTGTGCTCCCGCGGCTGGGGCTGTCGGGCCGGACGTCGCGGAGGAAGCTGCGCGGACGGCTGGTCGCGCTTGTCTTCGGGGGGGCAGGGAGGCATGCTGGGCAGTCTACGAACCGGACAACGTTGTCCGGTTGGTCGAGGAGGAGAGCCGAGATGACCAGCACCGAGATGAGCAGCACCGAGATGAGCAGCACCAGCAGCTTTGACCACACCTACGACGTCGTCGTGGTCGGGACCGGCGCCGCGGGGTTCGCGACCGCGCTGGCCGCCACCGACGAGGGGCTGAGCGTCCTGATGGTGGAGAGCACCGCCAAGTGGGGCGGCAACACCGCCATGTCCGGCGGCGGGATGTGGATGCCGAACAACCCGCTGATGCGTCGCGACGGTGTCGGGGACTCCCGCCAGGAGGCGCTGGCCTACCTGGAGGCGACCGTCGGCGAGGAGGGGCGGTCCACCTCGCGTGAGCGCAAGGAGGCGTTCGTCGACGGCATCGACGACTTCGTCGAGACCGTGGAGAAGTACGGCGTGGAGCTGGTCCGCGCCCCCGACTACGCCGACTACTACCCCGAGCTGCCGGGCGGCAAGATCGGCCGCGGGCTCGAGGTCAAGCCCTTCGACCTCAAGCGGATCGGTGACTGGTGGAAGTGCTGCCAGGCCCCGGCCGGCCTCCCGGTCAAGACCGACGACGTCTGGCTGCTGGGTCGCTCCTGGGTGACCGTCTCCGGCGCCACGCGCGGCGCCCAGCTCGTCGGCCGCGCCCTGAGCGGCGTCGTGCGTGGCAAGAAGCTAGCCGGCATCGGTGCCGGGTTCGCCTCGGCGATGCTCGACGTCGTGGTCCAGCGCAACGGCGCCGAGCTGTGGCTCGAGTCGCCGCTCGAGGACCTGGTGATCGAGGACGACCGGGTCGTCGGCGTGCGGCTCACCCGCGGTGGGCGCCCGGTCACCGTGCGGGCGACCCGCGGCGTGATGCTCGCCGCCGGCGGCTTCGACCACAACAAGGAGATGCGCCGCAAGCACCACGGCATCGACGGCTCGCCGTCGGGCGCCCCCGGCAACCTCGGCGCCCCGATCGAGATCGCCGCCCGCGCCGGTGCGGCGCTCGAGCTGATGGACGACGCCTGGTGGGGCGCCTCGATCGCGCCGGTCGGCGACGGGGAGAGCCCTGCCTTCATCGTGAGCGAGCGGTCCTTCCCCTACTCGATCATCGTCGACTCGCGCGGCGACCGGTTCGCCAACGAGTCCGAGTCCTACGTCGACCTCGGGCACCACATGCTCGAGCACGACAAGGACGGGACGTACTGGATGATCAGCGACCGCCGGCACGCCCGTCGCTACCTGCGCACCTATGCCATGGACCCGCGCAAGAACAAGGAGATGGTCGAGGCCGGGATCATGGTCAAGGCCGACTCGATCGACGAGCTCGCGCGCAAGCTGAAGATCGACCCGGCCCGGCTGGGGTCCACGGTGGAGCGGTTCAACGGCTTCGCCCGCTCGGGGGTCGACGGTGATTTCGGTCGCGGCAACTCGGCGTACGACCGCTACTACGGCGACCCGACCGTGCGCCCCAACCCGTGCCTGGGCCCGCTGGAGAAGGGTCCGTTCACGGCGTTCAAGGTCGTCATCGGCGACCTCGGCACCAAGGGTGGCGTGGTCACCGACACCGAGGGCCGGGCGCTGCGCGAGGACGGCTCGGTGATCGAGGGGCTCTACTCCGCGGGCAACAACTCCGCGTCGGTGATGGGTCGGACCTACCCCGGTCCCGGCTCGACCATCGGCCCCGCCGTGGTCTTCGGGATGCGCGCCGGCCGGGACATGGCCAAGGCTCAGGTGGCGGTGCCCAGCGCCGGGTAGTCCCGGTAGCCCTCCCGGTAGCTCGGGTAGGCCGGCTCCCAGCCGGTCGCCCGGAGCCGGGCGTTGGAGAGGCGCTTGCCGTGCCGGTGGGGGACCGACGGCTTCGGCGGGCGGGGGCCGCCGATCCGCTGGGCGAGGTACGCCGCGACCTCGCCCAGCACGGCCGGCTCGTCGTCGGTGCCGACGTAGAGGGGCCCCGGCGCGACCGGCCGGGTGAGCAGGTGGACCACCGCCTCCGCGGCGTCGTCTCGGTGCAGGCGGTTGGTCCACCGGTCCGGGTCGGTGACCTTCCCCGAGAGCACCTGGTCGGCGAACCGGCTGGGTCCGCGCCCGTAGAGCCCGGAGAGCCGGAGCACGGTGCCGTGCGGCACGCGCTGGAGGAAGAGCCGCTCGGCCTCCAGGAGCATCCGCCCCGGTCCGTCGGCCGGGCGGGCGTGCGTCGACTCGTCGACCAGCTCACCCTCGGCCACCACCCCGTAGACCGCGGTGGAGGAGACCAGGACGGCCCGCCGCGGGATCGCCCCGACGGCCTCGAGCCCGTCGAGCGCGTAGCCCAGGCCCTCGACGTACGTCGACCGGTAGGCCTCCTCGCTGCGTGGGCGCGCGGTGAGCGCGACCACGAGGTGTTCGAGGTCCATCGGAGGCAGGGCGGGTGGTCCGGCGGTGAGGTCGGCCGCGATCCCCTCCAGGGGCGGGGGGACGAGGTCGGCGCGCCGCCGGAGCGCCACGACGCGCTGTCCGCGGGCGGCCAGCCGGAACCCGATGCTGGTGCCCAGGTCCCCGCAGCCCACGAGCAGGGCGTCGGCGCCGGTGGCCGGGGATCCGGTCTGGGTCGGCTCGGAGGGCATGGCGCCACGGTACGTCGGGCGGTCACACCGGCCCTCTCGGCGCCGGCCTGCTGGTCTCTGCTCATCGGCCTACCGCCGCCGGTGGAAGCGCACGTCGCCGTTGGCCAGGCGCTTCGTCAGGTAGTCGGGGTCGTGGGCGCGGTGGTGGTGCCAGGGGCAGAGGTGCGTCAGGTCGGCCTGGTCGGTCGTGCCGCCGCGGCACCAGGGATCGCGGCCGTGGTGGGCCTCGCACATGGTGGCCGGCACCGAGCAGCCGATCGTGCGGCAGGTGGGGTGTTCCAGGGCCGTCTTGAGGCGCTGTCCGCGGGTGAAGAGCCGGCTGCTCCGCCCGAGGTCGAAGACCTCGGAGTCGGTGCCCAGGACCGCCGGGATGATCGTGGCCTGGCAGGCCAGGCGGCGCGCCTCGCCCGCGGTGATCCGGGAGGTGTCGGCCGGCGCGCCGAGCGTGGTGGCCTCCCCGAGCCCGGTCCTCAGCGTCTCCAGGTCGACGGTGACGACCAGGCTGGTCGCGGAGCCGCCGTGCAGCGGCATGACCTCCGCGGGCAGACACTCCAGCAGCGCGCAGAACGCCTGTCCCTGCACCCGGTCGAAGGGGAGCTTGATCCCGGTGGCCGGGTCGACGATCCCCCGCCCTGGGGTCCATCGGGGCCCGGCAGCGGTGCGCGGCGCGGTGAAGGCGTCGAGGTAGGTCTTGAGCCGGGTGGCCAGCGCCTCGGGGATCCGGGCGTGCACGTCGGTCGAGCCGTCGCCGCGGCGGCGCATCGTGAGCCTGGTGGCCGCTCCGGCCCGGCGCTCCGCAGCCTCGAGGCGGCGGCGTTCGGTCTCGTCGGCCACCTCGGGCGCCACGGTGCTGAGGATCTTCCCCCCGAGGGTGCGGAGCTCGCCCGGGGAGTGCAGCGCGGCCAGCTCGATCAGCCGGGCCTCCGCCAGCCCCAGGACCTCGGCGGAGACCGGCTCGCCCTGACCGTCGGGCACTCCCCGGGAGTCGGTCCCGACCGAGGCCAGGTCGTCCAGGCAGCGGATGATCACCCTGGCCTGCGCGACGGCGACCTCGCCGGACTGCACCGCGGCGCCGGTCGCCTGCCAGGTGTGGGCCAGCCCGCCCGCCAGCCGCTGGGCGCCGGACGCGGTGCCGCGGTCCATCCGGGCGTGCGCGGCGAGCCAGGCGGCCGCGTCCCGTTCGCCGGTGAGGCCGGCCAGGTCGCCGGCGCTGTCGAGGACCCGGAGCCAGACCGCCTCCACCTGGGCGCGAGCCCGTGCGAGCTCGAGCAGCGCCGTCCGCTTCTGCGTGGTCGTCATGAACGCCGGGTCCACGCGGTCGACCTCCCGCACCGCGGCGAGCACCGTGTCGGCACACCTCAGCACGGGGTGCGCGGAATCGGCGGTGGTCCAGGTCATGGATCGAAACTAGCGCCGGGCGCCGACACTGTGCTGACGTTATCCACACACCTGTTCGAACGAGACGGGGTAGGCTGACGAGCACGAGAGAGGAGGACCGATGACGATCGAGGTGAAGCCTGCGACCCTGAGCAGGTTCGACGACGTGGCGACCATGCTCGGACCCAAGAGGCCCGATGCCAACGTCTGCTGGTGCCTGAGCCACCGGATCGACTCGAAGACCAACCGTGAGCTGGCCGGGACCGCGCGTCGCGACGCGATGCGCGACCTCTGCGCCCGCAAGGTCTCCCCGGGCGTGCTGGCCTACGACGGGGACGAGGTGGTCGGCTGGGCGGCCGTCGCGCCGCGTGCCGACCTGCCGGTCGCGAGGTCGACGAGGATCAAGCCCATCGACGACCTGCCGGTCTGGTCGGTGATCTGCGTCCGGGTCCGGCCCGGGCACCGCGGCCAGGGCATCTCCCACCACCTGCTCGCCGGTGCCGTGGCGTACGCCGCCGAACAGGGCGCGCCGGCCGTCGAGGGCTACCCCGTGGACAACGACGGCCAGAAGGTCGACCTGACGATGGCGTTCGTCGGCACCCGCAGGCTCTTCGAGGACGGCGGGTTCACGCTGGCGGCGCGCACCGACGCCGTCGCGGGCGGCTTCCCACGCGTGGTGATGCGCCGACCGGTCTGACCGAGCGGGGCTACTCCGGCACCGGTCGACCGCGCACGGACTTCGGGCCTCAGCGCCGCAGCCACTCAGTCCAGCAGCCCCTCCAGGGCCGGCACGAAGCCCTCGCTGTACGTCGGGAACTGCGGGACGTGGTCGAGGAGCCGGTCGATCGGGATCGCTGCCCCGATGGCGAGCGCCGCCTGATGGATCCACTCGCTCGCCTGCGGCGCGACAGCCCAGGCTCCGACGAGCAGGTCCGTGTCCGCGTCGGCGACCAGGCCCAGCCAGGCGCCGGTCGGCTCCTCCTCGTAGGTCCAGGGGCGCGCCAGCGCGGCGGTGAGATCGACCTGCGAGGTGCGGACGCGTCGACCCCCGGCCACCGCCTGCTCCTCGGTCATGCCGACGGCGGCGATCTCCGGATGGCCGAAGACGACGCGGGGAACACTGTCGTACCTCGCGGTCCGCGGGCGTCCCAGGATCGCCGCGGTGGCGATGCGCGCCTGGTACTTCGCCACGTGCGTGAACATCGCCGTCCCGGTGACGTCGCCGACGCCCCAGACGCCTGCGCCGGCATGGCAGTGCTCGTCCACGGCGAGGGCACCGTGCCCGTCGAGGGTGACCTCCAGCTCCTCCAGGCCCAGGCCCTCGGTCCGAGGACGCCGGCCGGTGGCCAGGACGAGGACATCTGCGGTCAGCACGCTGCCGTCGTCCAGCACGAGCGAGCTGTCGGCGCCGTCCTTGAAGGCGCGGACCGGTCCCGCTCCGAGGCGCAGGTCGATCCCCCGGGCGCGGAGGTGCTCGGCCGCCAGCTCGCCGACGCGCGGCTCCTCGCGCCGCAGCAGGCGGGGTCCTCGTCCCACCAGCGTGACCTGCGCGCCGTACCCGGCGAGGTACTGGGCCACCTCCACGGCGACCGCGCTCGCCCCGATGACGACGACCCGGCCGGGGACCTGCTCGAAGCCGGTCGCCTCCCGGTTGGTCCACACGGTGCACTCGTCGAGCCCCTCGATCTCCGGGACGACCGAACGGGAGCCGGTCGCCACGATGACGTGCTGCGTGACCAGGCGGCGTCCGTCGACCTCCACCACACCCGGACCGGCGATCCGGGCCTCGCCCCGCACCACCGTGGCGCCCTGGTCCTCGTAGCCGGCGACCTGCTTGGCGTCGTCGAGGTGCCGCACCATGGCGTCCCGCCACTGCCGAGCGGCCTCCCAGTCGAGGGGAGGTGTGGTGACCCCGGGGGCGGCCGCCGCCTGGAGCGCGAGCTCCACGGGACGCAGCAGGGTCTTCGACGGGATGCACGCCCAGTAGCCGCACTCGCCGCCGATCAGCTCTCGTTCCACGACGGCGACCCTCTTGCCCGCCTGCAGCAGGCGGGTGGCTGCGACCTCCCCGCCAGGACCCATGCCGATCACCACGGCGTCGTACGCGTCGTCCGTCATGCCCTGCTCCTCTCGCGTGCCTGCCCGGTCGATCTCCACTCTCAGGCCCGACGCCCCACCTCGTCGAGGGTGCTGACGACGAACACCCGGCCGCATCCCCGCGCGGGGGCGTCTCAGCCCTGCTGCGCCGCCCACTCCGCGACCCGGGCCGCGCTCTCCTCCTCCGACAGGTCCTCCACCCGGGTCATGATCGACCAGCGCACCCCGAACGGGTCGCGGATGCTGGCGAACCGGTCGCCCGAGACGAACGTGCTCACCGGCTCGCGGATCGTCGCGCCCGCCTCCTCCGCCCGAGCGACGAGCGCGTCGACGTCGGCGCAGTAGAGCCCGAGCGCGTAGCAGTCGTCCTCGCCCGCCGGCGGGGCGACCAGGTGGTAGTCGGGGCTGGGCTCACCGAGCTGGATCCGGCCGTGCCCGAGGTCGAGGTCGGCGTGCACGACTACCCCGTCCATCTCCGTGACGTCGACGACCCTCGCGCCGAAGACGTCGCGGTAGAAGTCGAGCGCGGCCCGGGCGTCCGGGACGGCGAGGAACGGCGTCACGCTGGTGTAGCCGTGCGGGACCCCGCGGTCGGTGTGCTTGCCGGAAGCGGCGCCCGGGATGCCCTGTGCTGTCTGTGTGGTCTGGGCTGTCGGTGTCGTCTGGTCGGTCTGGTCCTGTGTCGAGTTCATGGGATCCACGCTAGGAAGGCGCGGGCCGCCCTGGCTTGGAGATACACGACAGCCCTAGGGTCGATCGGTGACCACCGACGACGCCGGGGAGCCGGGCGGGAAGCGGGCGGACCGGGCCGCCGACGGCCGGGGCATCCTCTACCCCGCCGCGCTGCCCACCTTCCACCGCGAGCCGGCCGCGGAGCCCCTCGCGACCTGGGTCCGGTGGTTCTGGATCCCGGAGTGGGACCTGGCGCCCGGCCGGGTCTCCCGGCAGCACGTCATCGCGTTCCCGGCCTCCAACCTGGTGGTCGAGCAGGGTCTGGTGGCGCTCTCCGGGCCGACCACCCGGCGCTGGCACCGGGACCTCACGGGCCGCGGCTGGGTCGTGGGCGCCCACCTGCGCCCGGCCGCCGTCCCGCTCCTGGTCGACGACCCGGGGTCGGTGCGCGACGACTACCGGCCGCTCGACCTGCCCGACCTGCACGCGAGCGTCGTGGCCGCGATGACCGGGTCGGGGTCGCCCGCCGAGCGACGGTCGGCGGCGGTGACGGCGTACGGCGACTGGCTGCTCGCCGTGGCTCCCGAGCCGGACGACCACGCGTTGCTGGCCAACGCGATGGCCGACGCGATCGACTCCGACCCCGAGGTGCTCAAGGTCGAGCACATCGCGGAGCGCCTCGGCGTCTCGCCGCGCACGGTCCAGCGCCTGGCCCGGAGGTACGTCGGGCTACCGCCCGCGGCGATGATCCGTCGGCGCCGCCTGCAGGAGGCTGCGGAGCGGATCCGTACGGACCCGTCCGCCGACCTGGCGGGCGTCGCCGCCGAGCTCGGGTACGCCGACCAGGCGCACCTGGCGGCCGACTTCCGCACGGTCCTCGGCCTGAGGCCGAGCGACTACCGGGTGGGGGACCGACCGGCCGACTGACGGACCAGCGGGGATCAGCGAGGGGGGATCAGCGCAAGGATCAGCAGGGGTGATCAGCGGGGCAGGCGGGCGAGGCGCTGCCGCAGCTCCGCGACCCGGTCCTCGTCCCAGCTGGCCGGCTGCAGCATCGCGACCCAGGCGGTCAGCGGCTGGGTGCCGTACTTGTGCCCGAAGTCCTCGTCGAACGCCGTGCTCACTGCCATGTCGACGGCCAGGTTGAGGAAGGTGGAGACCGGGGCCCACTCCATCGCCGGATTGACCGCCGGGTCGAGCGGTTCGGAGAGCCAGTCGGGCTCGGTGACGGCGGTCTGCCAGTCCCACCAGACGATCGGGTCGTCGGCGTGCTGGAGGAAGACCGCGCGCGGGTGGCCGACGATGTCGGAGTCCCGGTTGGCGAACAGGACCTCCTCGCCGCCGACCACCGGCTTGACCTGGGTCGAGCCGGTCTGCCGCTCGGCCTCGGCCTCGCGCCGCAGGTGCACGGTCTCCGGGGGCCCGACCCACAGCGACGCGGTGGTCTCGGCGACGAGGTCGTCCAGGTCGTCGAAGGCGGCGCTGGCGCCGAAGGAGCCCAGGCTCTCCCCGGCGACCAGCAGGTCGGGTCGCCGGTCGGCGGGCAGCTCGGCGATCCGCGCGTCCACCGCGCCGATCAGCGCCCTCCCGGTCTCCTGCGCGGCCTCCTCCTCGGTGAGGAAGGCCAACGGGCTCGGCAGGTGGGAGTACTGGAGCGAGACGGTTGCGACGTCGCCGGCGTACAGGTGCTCCACCGGCTGCACCAGCTGCTCGTTGACCCACCCGGTCCCGGTCGGGACGACCACCAGCACGGCCTCCCGGTCGAAGGCGCCGAACCGCTCCAGCTCGTCGAGGGCGAGGTCGGCCCGCTCCTGGGGGTCGTCGGTGGTGGCCCGGCCGACGTAGACCCGGATCGGCTCCACCGCCTCGCCACCCGGTGCGAACGCGGCGATCTGCTCGACGGTCGGGCCCCGGCGCAGGAAGAGCCGTCCCTCGTCGCCGACCTCCTCCCAGGCCACCTGGGACGCCGGTCCGGTCGAGCGCAGCCGGGAGGTGGGTGGCTCGACGTCGCCGTCGATCTCCAGGTCGGAGACGGTGAACGCCTCGTTGAGCGCGTCCAGGGTGCGCTGGTAGACCCAGGTGTTGAGCGCGGTGACCGCGAGCCACAGCACCAGGACGGTGGAGAGGACCGCGGCGATCCAGCGCGGCAGCACCCGGCTGCCGGCTCGCGCGGTACGCCGCCGCAGCCAGCGCACCGGCCAGGCCAGGGCGAGCAGCGCGGCGCAGACCAGGAGGGCGACCAGCAGGGTGCCGCCGTACAGCAGCCAGGCGCTGGAGGGCTCGTGGTCCAGCCGCTCCCAGGTCCACCGGTGGTCGTGGACCGCGTCCCGGCTGGCCCAGCCGACCAGCACGGCCAGGAGGAGGCCGAGCCCCAGCCGGAGGCGAAGGTCGGCGGCCGGTGCCAGGGCGCGGGGGCGGCGTCCGAGGCGGCCGAGTGCGGCCTCGACGCACCAGGTGAGGGTGGCGCCGACGACGTACCCCAGGGTCAGGGCGAGCTCGGAGACCACACCCTGGAAGAGCCAGTCGCGGGGCAGGAGCGTCGGGCGCAGCGACTGTACGAAGAAGAGCGCCGCGAGCCCCACCCCCAGCAGCCGAGGCCGCCGGAGGAGCCGGACCACGGCGGCATCCGGGATCACGGCGACATCCGGGACCACGGCGGCATCCGGGACCACGGCGGCATCCCGGTCCGCCGGCGAGCGGTCCGGCTCCGGGTGGTCGCCGCCGTCGGGCATGTCAGGAGTCTAGGGATCCGGGCTGCCCGCGGACAGCGCTCAGGCCACCGCGTCGTGGCCGGTCTGGCGCACGCCGACCGCCCAGTCCTGCACCCACTGCGGCAGGGTCAGGTCGGGCACGAGGGGGCCGGGCTCGAGCGCCTCGATCACCTCGGCGGCGGGCACCGACCCGCCGTCCTTGCGCAGCACCCGCGCCTGCACGACCGCCTGGGCGTAGAGCTCCCCGCCCACCTTGAACGTCTGCTGGAAGTAGAGCGCCTTCTCGTCGGTGCCCAGCAGGGTGGTCCGCAGCACGAACCGCTGGCCCGGCTTGAGGGAGCGGCGGTAGCGGATCGTCTGGGCCGCGACCACCGAGTACCAGCCGCGCCCGGAGAACTGCTTGTGCATCCGCGAGCGGAGCATCAGGTCGACCCGGCCGAGGTCCATCAGCCCGAAGTACTTGGCGTTGTTCATGTGGCCGACGGTGTCCAGGTCCGAGGGCCAGACGCGGGAGGAGTACGTCGAGCCGTCCCAGACCGAGATCCGGCGGTGTCGCCAGCGGGTCAGGAGCATCCCGACCAGGCGGAAGTAGAGGTTCACCGGAGAATTCTGCGGGACGGGACGAGAAAAGATCTTCCGGGGTGTCGCATCCGCATGGTTGCGTTCGTGGAAGGGGTGACGCACGACCACGACGGTCGCGCCCGACCTGAAGGAGAACGTCATGGCCCAGTACCTGCTGTCCGTCCACGGATCCGTCGACGACGGGGAGTTCGGCCCGTACGAGAGCAAGGAGCAGATGGAGCAGGCGTTCGCCGACACCGGACGCTTCAACGAGACCCTGCAGGCCCAGGGGCACTGGGTCTTCGCCGGTGGTCTGATGCCCGCCCACACCGCCACGGTGGTCGACGGCCGCCAGGACGACGTGGTCGTCACCGACGGCCCCTACCTGGAGTCCAAGGAGCACATCGGCGGGTTCTGGGTGATCGAGGCCAAGGACCTCGACGAGGCGCTCAAGCTCGCCGCCGAGGGGTCGAAGGCCTGCGTCGGCACGGTCGAGGTCCGGCCGTTCCAAGGGGAGTGAGCCGCGTCCGCGTGAGCCAGGACGAGGTGGCGGCCCGGATCGAGCTCCTGCACCGCGAGGAGTTCGGCCGGATCGTCGCCGCGCTCGCCGCCCGGTTCGGCGACCTCGGGCTGGCCGAGGAGGTCACCCAGGACGCCTTCGCCGAGGCGGTACGCCGCTGGCCCGCCGACGGCGTACCTCCGCACCCGCCCGGATGGCTGGCCACCACCGCGCGCAACCGTGCCATCGACCGGCTGCGCCGGGAGTCGACGCGGCAGGCCAGGCACCGGGAGGCGCTGATGATCCAGGGTGACGACGGCGGTGGCGACGGCGGGGACGACGGTCTCGTGACCTCGATCCCGGACGAGCGGCTGCGGCTGCTCTTCACCTGTTGCCACCCGGCGCTGGCTCCGGCTACCCGGGTGGCGCTGACCCTGCGGCTGCTGGGTGGGCTGACCGTCCCGGAGATCGCCGCGGCGTTCCTGGTGGAGGAGCGGGCGATGGCCCAGCGGATCACCCGGGCCAAGCAGAAGATCGCCGCCGCCCGGATCCCCTACCGGGTGCCCGACGACGCGGAGCTCCCGGACCGGCTGGGCGGCGTGCTGGCCACCCTCTACCTGGTCTTCAACGAGGGGTACCTGCCGCGCCACGGCGACCAGCCGGTGCGCACCGACCTGTGCGCGGAGGCGATCCGGCTGACCCGGGTGCTGCGGGTGCTGATGCCCGACGAGCCCGAGGTGATGGGGCTGCTGGCGCTGATGCTGCTCACCGAGGCGCGCCGCCCGGCCCGCGTGGTCGACGGCCGGCTGGTGCCCCTGGCCGAGCAGGACCGCACCCGGTGGGACCACGCCCTCGTCGCCGAGGGGCACGCGCTGGTCCGCGAGTGCCTGCGCCGCAACCACGCCGGGCTCAGCCATCCCGGCCACCACCAGCTGCACGCCGCGATCAACGCCGTGCACACCGACGCGGCGACCGCCGAGGAGACGGACTGGTCGCAGCTGCGCGCCCTCTACGACCAGCTGTACGCCGTCACCCCGACCCCGGTGGTCGCGCTCAACCGGGCGCTGGTGGTCGCCGAGCTCGACGGACCCGAAGCCGGGCTGGACCGGGTAGACGAGCTGGCGGGTGCCCTCCCGTCGTACCAGCCGTGGCACGTCGCCCGCGCCGACCTGCTGCGCCGGCTGGGGCGAACCGAGGAGGCGCGAGCCGCGTACGACCGGGCGATCGCGATGACCGAGAACGAGGCCGAGCAGGCGTTCCTGCGCGGACGTCGCGACGGGGGCGAGCGCGGCTGAGGGGAAAAGCGCTGGGCGAGCCGGCCGCACCGGACTAGCGTCCGAGGCATGGACGACCTGGACCCGGAGCCTCGACCGGCTGTGCCCGCCCCCGCCGACCTGGTGGTCCGCGCCGAGG
The DNA here is from genome assembly GCF_013624435.2 of Nocardioides campestrisoli. Lineage (NCBI taxonomy): Bacteria > Bacillati > Actinomycetota > Actinomycetes > Propionibacteriales > Nocardioidaceae > Nocardioides > Nocardioides campestrisoli. The sequence continues at coordinate 4,067,487 of NZ_CP061768.1, read as the reverse complement.
AGCCGGACGATGCCGCCGCGGTCGACGCCGTGGTCGCCGACGCGTTCCGGGGAGCCCCCTACTCCGCGCCGCCGTCCTCGCCCGGGGGTCCGCCTGGCGAGGTGGACCTGCTGCGGCTGCTCCGGCGCGACGAGGGCTGGCTGCCGGAGCTGGCCCTCGTGGCTGAGGTCGACGGGCAGATCGTCGGCCAGGTGGTCTGCACCCGGGCGCACGTGGACGAGGTGCCGGTGCTCGGGCTGGGCCCGGTCTCGGTGCTGCCCGCCCACCAGTCCCAGGGGATCGGTGCGGCGCTGATCCGCGAGGTCGTGCGGCGGGCCGAGCAGAGCGGCGAGACGCTCGTCGGGCTGGTGGGTGACCCCGCCTACTACGGCCGTTTCGGCTTCGTGCCTGCCCACGAGCTCGGCGTCGAGTCGCCGGTCACGGAGTACGGAGACCTCTTCCAGGCGCTCGCGCTCGCGGGACGCCCGCATCCCCGGGGTCGGTTCAGGTACGCCGCCGCGTTCGACGCGTTCTAGCCGACGCGCAGCATCCGGACGATCCCGACGACCGGCGCGGCGAGCACGAGCACGAGTCCCGCGCATGAGATCGCCAGCCCGGTGCTCTGGGAGGGGGACGCGGAGGCGCTCGACGTCGCGCCCAGCACGATCCCCAGGAACACGGTCGACAAGCCGACCCCGGTCCACGACATCATCCGGGAGGACTCGAGGTGCAGGACGGCTCGGTTCTGGTCGGTGACCTCCCGCGGGTAGCTGTGCCACTGCGGCCGCCGGGCGAGGAGTGTCGTTCCCGCCAGCAGCCCGACCCAGAGCGCGAGCAGGACCAGCAGTGCCCATCGAGGACCCCAGTCGTCCGGCTCGCCGCTGGCGCCGAAGTGCGTGGGCACCTCGCCCAGGTCGCCGTACCGGAGCAGCAGCACCATGGCCCCGGCCGCCAGCAGCACCCAGGCGATCACCTCGAGGGTCCGGGGAGGTGGCGGCTGCGACGGGTCGTCGGGCGCTGCGGTGGTCATGGGGCGCGAGCATGCCACGCAGCACCGGCTGGGGCAGCGAGGGTGTGTCGGTCGTCGGGCGCCGCACCCTCCCTCACCGCCGCCTGCGGAACCGGACGTCGCCGTCCGGCATCCGGGTGGTGGTGTAGCCGGGATCGTGGGCCCGGTGGTGGTGCCAGGAGCAGAGGAACTCCAGGTCGGCCAGGTCCGAGCCGCCGCCGGCGGCCCAGGGATCGCGGGCGTGGTGAGCCTCGCACCAGGTGGACGGGATCGAGCAGCCCTCGGCCCCGCAGGTGTGCTGGGTCAGGGTCTTGGCGTCCCGTTGCTGCACGGTGAAGAACCGCGTTGCTCGACCCAGGTCCAGCGGCACCGAGTCGGAGCCCAGCACGGCGGGGACGATCTGGGCCTGGCAGGCCATCCGCCTCGCCGCGGCGGTGGAGATGGTGGTCACGTCGTCCCCGTTGCTGAGGATCGAGCCGGTGCCCAGGCCGGTGCGCAGGGCCTCCAGCCCGATCGTCACCAGCACCCGGGTGGCGGAGCCGCCGTGCACCGGCATCCGCGCCGGGTCGGCGGCCTCGAGGAAGGCGCAGAAGGCCAGGCCGTGCAGCCGGTCCTGCGGGAGCCGCTCGCCCGTCGACGGGTCCCGGTGCCCGAATGCTCCCAGCCCGGTGGCGGCACCCGTCGCCTTGCCATCGTCCTGCTTCGGTGAGGTCCAGGAGTCGAGGAACGTCCGGAACCTCGCGGCCACGTGGTCCGGGATCCGGCCCTTCACCTCCGTCGAGCCGTCGCCGCGGCGCTGCAGGGTCAGCCGGGTCGCCGCGTGCGCCCGCCGCTCGGCCCGTTCGAGCAGCTTGCGCTCGTGCTCGTCGTACGTCTCCGGGGCGACGACCTGGAGGATCTTCGCGCCCAGGGCGGCCAGCTGCGCCGGACCGAAGGTGGCCGCGTCCGCGACCAGCCGCGCCTCGGCCCGGTCCAGCACCTCGGTCGGCACCTCCTCGCCAGGCAGGGGGTCGATAACCAGCGCGTCCAGGGCCCTCACGATCACCCGTGCCTGAGCCAGGTTGACCGAGCCGTCGGCCAGACCCGCCCCGACCCGCAGCCACCGCTCGGCCACGGCACCGGCCAACCGCTCCGCGGCCCTGGCAGGACCGAACCCGGAGCGGGTCCGGCTGGCCAGCCACTCGGCGGCCGACCGCGCGCCGTCGGCCTCGGTCGCGCCCGCCGGCACGCCGGCGGCCCGGATCACCCGCATCCGGAGCGACTCCATCCGGTCGCCGAGGCGGGACAGCTCGAGCATGGCCTCACGCTGGGCCCGCTCGGAGAGGTAGTCCGGGTCGGCGTCCTTCGCCAGGTCGAGCGCCCCGGAGATCAGCGCCACCGCCTGCGTGATCGGGTGCTCGCTGCCAGCCTGCTGCCACATCCCAGGACCCCCGTCCCCGACGCCGTACCGGAGCCCGATGCTCCGACACAGATGAGTCAATCGGCCGCCACCGACAGAACGGCACCACATGACCGGCCTGGTCTCGAACCGTGGACGTATGTTCGAAAAAAGTCCGATGGGTCGCGACTGCCGCCCATCCACAGCGTCGGGACCCCGTGCCCGCACGCCCGTTCCCTGCCCTAGGCTCTGCGCGTGCTGACGGTGCGGGGGCTGACCAAGGAGTTCGGCGGACGACGCGTGCTCGAGGGCGTCGACCTCGACGTCGCCGAGGGTGAGGTGGTCGCGCTCGTGGGCCCCAACGGGGCCGGCAAGACCACCCTCATGCGTTGCCTCGTCGGGATCGAGGAGCCGGAGGACGGCGAGGTGCTGCTCGACGACCGGCCGCTCGACACTCGCGAGGCCGACGTCCGCGGCGACGTGCTGGCACTGCTCGACGACAGCGCCTGGTTCCCCGACCTCACCGTGCTCGAGCACCTCGACCTGCTCGCCCGCGCCGACAGCGTGGTCGACCCCACGGAGGTCGCGCGCGCCGCGCTGGTCGACGTCGGGCTGACCGGGGTGGCCGACCAGGTGCCCGGCACGCTCAGCTCCGGACAGAAGCAGCGGCTCTCCCTGGCCGTCGCGCTGGTCCGGCCGTGGCGGCTGCTGCTGGTCGACGAGCCGGAGCAGCGGCTCGACACCGCCGGCCGCGCGTGGCTGGGTGAGTGGTTGGGCCTGCAGGCGGCCGAGGGTCGCTCGGTGCTGATGGCGTGCCACTCCGAGGACCTGGTGGCGGCCTCCGGCGCCCGGGTCGTCGTGGTCAGCGGCGGATGACCTCCCTCGACGCCACCCGGGACCGGGGCGGCGACGACGTCGCCGCCCGCGAGGCGGCGCGCGCCCTCGCGGTCGCCCGCTCCCGAGCCTCGGAGGCCGGCGAGAGGTTCGCCGACCTCTACGTCTGGATCTTCAGCACCGCGCTGATCACCGTGTGGATCCTCTCCTTCGCCCGGGAGACCTTCACCGGACGCACGTGCAGCGCCGGCGCGTGCGCGGTGCAGGACCACCCGGCGTACGCCGCCCTCGCAGTCGTCTGCCTGGGCCTCGGCGCGCTGCTGCTCGCCCTCGGGGCGGCGGGTCCGGTCTCCGCGGAGCGGGCCACCGCCCGCTGGCTGCTCACCACGACCGCGGACCGGGCGGTGCTGCTCCGGGGCCCGTTCGGCGCGGCGGTCACCGGCGGGGCGTTCGGCGGGGTGGTCGTCGGGCTGCTGGCGGCGATGGCCGCGCAGGGCGGTGGTCTCGAGCCCGCCCCGCTCGCCGCCGGGGCCGCCCTCGGCGCCGTCGTCGGTGCCCTGGTCCCGCTCGCGCTGCTGCCCGCCCAGACGGCGCGGCCGTGGGGCCGGGCGCCGGGCACCCTCCCGGCCGGTCTGCTCGGCGGGGTCGGTCTCGCCCTGCTCAGCTGGGTGCTGCTCGGCGGGGCCGGGCTGCCGGAGTCCCCGGCGCTCACGGCCGACGGAGTGGTCGCCGCCGCCTGGGTGGCCGCGGGCGTGCTCGCGCTGGTGCTGGTCGCCGGTCTCGCCCTCACCCTGCGCACTGCCGGCCGCCTCGCCGAGCTCTCTGACGCCCAGCTGGCCCGGGGCCGGGAGGTGGTCGACGCGGTCGCGGACTCCGCCCTGATGCTCGACGCCTCCCCGCTCACCGGGCTCCAGCGCCGCCGCGCCGACCAGCGCCGCGGCCGGCACCCGTCCCGTCCGTTGCGCGGCCGTGGCGGGCTCGCGTTCCTGGTCGCCGACGCCCGGCAGGTGCGCCGGCGCTGGCGCGCGGTCGCTGTCACCTTCCTGGCCGTGCCGTTCGTGCTGGTGGCGGGCGAGGGGTTCGGGTACGGCGCCGCCATCCTCGCCGCGACCGCCGTCGTCGCCTGGGCGGGTCGGCAGGCCGGGGCGGGCCTGCGCACCTGGCTCGGGTCGCGCGGGCTGCGCCGCTCGGTGCGCGCCGCCCCCTGGACGGTGACGCTGGCGCTCACCGCCGCGCCGACGCTGGCGTGCGCGCTGGTCGCCGTGCCGGCGGTGCTGCTGGTCGACGGTCCCTGGTGGGGCGGGGTGCACCTGGCGGTCGCCGGACTGGCCGCGACGATGCGCGCCGCCGACCCGCCGCCGGTCGAGCTGGGCGCGGTGATCAGCACGCCCGCGGGGGCGCTGCCCACCGGGCTGATCTTCTCGGTGCTGCACGGGCCGGACCTGGCGCTGCTGCTCGGACTGGCGCTGGTGCTCGTCGGCGAGCCGTACGTCGTGGTGACGGCGCTGGCCGCGTTGGGACGACAGGTGGTCAAGGAGCGCTGAGCGGGCCACACTGGCTGGCGTGTCGTCCACTGCCGCGAAGCCCTCGCCCGCTCGCTCCGGGCCCGTCCAGGCCGTCTCCGCCCTGACTCGCCGGATCCCCGCCGGGCTGCGCCCGACCCGGGCGATCCACTGGGGTGTCTCCGAGGGGCTGCCCCGGTTCGCGCTGCGTACCTCGGCGCGCCGCGGCGACCTGCAGGGCCGGCTGGTGGTCGCCACCAACCAGCCGGACCCGGCCCCCGCGTGGCAGGTGATCGAGGACATCCGCGCCCGAGGACCGCTGCCGCGCACGGCGTTCGGCCGGGTCACCGCCCGGCACGCGGTGGTCCGCGAGGTGCTCAGCAGCCCCGCCTTCGCCGCCGGCGTACCAGGCCCGGCGCAGCCTTGGCTGGTCCGGCTCCGCGACTGGGCGGCGCCCGACACCCTCCATCCCATGCATCCGCCGTCCTTGCTGGTCACCGAGCCGCCGGACCACGTCCGCTACCGCAAGCTGGTCACCCGGGTCTTCACCGCGCGGGCGGTCGAGCGGCTCCGGGACCGGACCGAGGAGATCGCCGCGGGCCTGCTCGACGACCTGGCCGCGCGGGCGGGCGACGGCCCGGTGGACCTGGTCGAGCACTACTGCGCCCCGCTGCCGGTGGCGGTGATCTGCGAGGTGCTCGGGGTGCCGGAGGACCAGCACAGCAAGGTGCTGGAGATGGGCACCGCCGCGGCCGCGAGCCTGGACATGGGCCTGCCCTGGTCGGAGTACCGGCAGGTCGACACGGCGCTGGCCGCCTTCGACACCTGGCTGAGCGACCACCTGCGCCTGCTGCGGAGCCGGCCCGGCGACGACCTGATGAGCCAGCTGGTGCGCGCCCAGGACGACGGCGTGGGGCTGAGCGAGCAGGAGCTGAAGGCGACCGCCGGGCTGGTGCTGGCCGCCGGCTTCGAGACCACGGTCAACCTGCTCGGCAACGCGGTGGTGTTGCTGCGGGAGAACCCCGAGCAGCTCGCGGTCCTGCGCGAGGACCCGTCGTGGTGGGGCAACGCGGTGGAGGAGGCACTGCGGGTGGATCCGCCGGTGCTGCTCACCGCGCGCACCTGCCGCGAGGAGACGACCGTGGCGGGCGTGTCGGTCAGCCCCGGGATGCTGGTCGCCACCGTGCTCGGCGGGGCCAACCGGGACCCGGAGGTCTTTGCCGACCCGACTCGGTTCGACGTGAAACGTGCCAACGCCCGCGAGCACCTCTCGTTCTCCGCCGGCCGGCACCACTGCCTGGGCGCCTCGCTGGCCCGGATGGAGGGGGAGGTCGGGCTGCGGGCGCTCTTCGACCGGTTCCCCGACCTGCAGCTCGCGCCCGGCGCCGTACGTCGTCCCACCCGGATCCTGCGCGGCTACCACCGGCTGCCCGTCGTCCTGGCCTGACGGCGACTCCCCGGGGGGAACTGCCAGTTCCTGACGGTTGCCACGGTCAGGAAGTGCGAGTTTCACCGGGGCCCCGGTGAAACCGCCACCCCCCGGGTACCTCCGAATCGTGGACAACCTCACCTTCGTCGGGACCGCGACGACCCTGCTCCGGCTGGGTTCCTTCACGGTGCTGACCGACCCGAACTTCCTGCACCGCGGGCAGCGGGCCTACCTCGGCAAGGGGCTCTGGTCGAAGCGACTGACCGAGCCGTCGATGCAGCCGGGTGACCTCCCACCGTTGGACGCGATCGTGCTCTCGCACTTGCACGGCGACCACTTCGACCGGATCGCCCGGCGCGAGCTGGTCCGGGAGCAGCCGGTGATCACCACGACGAAGGCGGCGGCCAAGCTGCGTACCTGGGACTTCGACGCCCACGGCCTGGAGACCTGGGAGTCCGAGACCCTGACCAAGACCGGCGAGGCAGGCCCGGAGACGCTGAGCGTCGAGTCGCTGCCCGGCATCCACGCCCGCGGGGTGATGGGGGCGCTGCTGCCGCCGGTGATGGGCAGCCTGCTCACCCACCGGGTCGGGGGCGCGGTGGCCCGTCGGGTCTACCTGAGCGGCGACACGCTGACCGGCGACCACCTCGACGAGATCGCGCGGCGGCACCCGGAGATCGACGTGGCCGTCGTCCACCTGGGCGGCACCCGCGTGCTCCTCCACACCGTGACCATGGACGACGTGCAGGGCGTGGACTTCCTGCGCCGCGTGCAGCCCACCAAGGCCGTCCCGGTGCACTACGACGACTACGGGGTCTTCCGCTCGCCGCTCTCAGCCTTCACCCGGCGGGCCCGGGAGGCCGGCTTCGGCGACCGGGTGCAGACGGTCCAGCGCGGGGAGACCGTGCTGCTGTGAGCGCCTCGATCGACCTGGGCGCAGCCGCTCGGGAGCACTTCGGCTACGCCTCGTTGCTGCCCGGTCAGGACGAGGCGGTGAGCGCCCTGCTGGGCGGCCGCGACGTCCTGCTGGTCTCCCCGACGGGCTCGGGCAAGTCGCTGACCTACCAGCTGACCGGCGTGCTCAGCGAGGGCCTGACGCTGGTCGTCTCGCCGCTGCTGGCGCTCCAGGCCGACCAGCTCGCCCATCTCGAGGAGGCAGGGCACGCGGCGGGGCGGATCAGCTCGGCGGAGTCCCAGGCCGAGCGCGAGCAGGTGCTCAAGCGGGCGGGGGCCGGGGAACTGAGCTTCCTCTTCCTGGCGCCCGAGCAGCTGGCCAACCCCGAGGTCCGTACGGCGATCGCTGCGCTGCGCCCGGTGCTGGTCGCGGTCGACGAGGCGCACTGCGTCTCGGCGTGGGGCCACGACTTCCGGCCCGACTACTTCCGGCTGGGCGACCTGGTCGACGAGCTCGGCGGTGCGCGGCGACCACGCGTGGTCGCGATGACCGCGACGGCGGCACACCCGGTGCGCGAGGACATCGCAGAGCGGCTGGGCATGCACGACCCGCTGACTGTGGTCACCGGCTTCGCCCGGGACAACCTCGCCCTCGAGGTGGTGCGCGCGGTCGACCCGGAGCACCAGCGCCGGCTGGTCCTCGACCTGGTGCAGGAGCGCGCAGCCGCGACCGAGGGCCACGGCTCCGGGCTGGTCTACGCCCGCACCCGCAAGGGCGCCGAGATGTACGCCGAGCAGCTGGCCGAGCTGGGTCTGCGTACGGCGGTCTACCACGCGGGGCTGCCGCAGCGGACCCGCGAGGAGGCGCACGCCGCGTTCACCGAGGACCGGGTCGACCTGGTGGTCGCGACCTCGGCGTTCGGGATGGGCATCGACAAGCCGGACATCCGGTACGTCGTGCACGCCGACGCCCCGGAGTCGCCGGACACCTACTACCAGGAGGTGGGCCGGGCCGGCCGCGACGGCGAGCCCGCGCGCGGCACGCTCGTCTACCGGCCCGAGGACCTGTCGCTGGGCAAGTTCTTCTCCGCGACGGTGCCGCGGCGCAAGGACGTGGAGAAGGTGCTCCGCGCGATCGATGCGGCCGGCAGCACCGACCCGCGTGAGGTGACCGCGGCGTGCGAGTTCGGTGCGCGGAAGACCGGCCGGATCCTCAACCTGATCACGCTGGCCCGGGAGGTCGGCGCGATCGACGACTCCGCGGGCCCCTACGCCACCGCCACCGCGGTGATCGACCGGGCCGAGGCCCAGCGCCGGCTGGAGGACTCCCGGGTCGAGATGATGCGGGGGTACGCCGAGACCGACCGCTGCCGGGCGGCGTTCCTGGTGGGCTACTTCGGTGAGCAGCAGGAGGACCCCTGCGGCCTCTGCGACAACTGCCGCGCCGGCCTGGTGGAGGAGACCGCCGAGGTCGCCGCGGACGCGCCGTACCGGGTGCAGTCGCAGGTGCGGCACGCCGAGTTCGGGGTCGGCACCGTCACCGACGTCGAGGAGGACCGGCTGACGATCCTCTTCGGGGACGTCGGCTACCGGACGCTGTCGCTGGAGGTCGTGGAGGCCGAGGGGCTGCTTCAGCGGGCTTAGGACTGGTGCCGTGGGAGCGGCCCGACGTCCGAGTGCCGCCCCTCCCGCAGCGCCGCGTGCCGCTGCCCGGGACCGGGCCCGTCCTTCGCCGCCAGGGCGTCGGCGGCCAGCCCGGTCACGAAGGCGTAGACGCTCTTGTGCAGCAGGTCGACGACGAGCTCCTGGCGCGGCCAGGTCTGCGGCGGGGCACCCACCCCGGTCGCGTTCTCCAGGATCTGGTCGTTGGTCAGCCGCACCACCGCGAACTTCGCCGAGGCCAGTGGTCCGCGCAGGCCCACCTGGGCCATCAGCGACCGCAGCACCCCGACCAGGGCTCCCTGGCCGTAGTGCATGGCGAGGTTGAGCGCCCGCGACTGCTCGCGCGGCTGCTCCGGGAGCCCGGTGAGCCGGGCCAGCACCCGAGCGGGGACGTAGGAGTCCGGCCGTCCGGTGAGCCGTTGCTCGAGCTTCTCGCCGGCCGTCATCACCACGGTCCCCACCGCGCCGGAGACCAGTCCCTGCCAGAGCACTCGTCGCATCATGGGTGTCTCGTACCCAGGTGCGGCCCGGTCATGGCCGCTCAGGCGGGATGCGCGGCGTCGTGCTCCTGCCCGGTGCGCTCACGAGGCGGCGCCGGTTCGCGACGATCAGTCGCGGGCGGGGTAGATGCCCTCCGTGCAGATCATGTAGCTCGTGCCGTTGGGCGCTGCTGCCCGCAGGTCGGGCAGTCGGAAGGTCGTCCTGCCGTCGCCGCCGTACGTGGTGCCGAGCAGGCTGAACAGCGCCGTGTTCGTGTTGATCGCCAGGTACTGCCCGGCCGCGGGGACGCCCTGTCCGACGGTCGGCGAGGCGGTGAGCATCAAGGAGCCCATCACGCACTCGCCACTCCGGCTACCACCGGCGCTGCCGGTGTTCTGTCCGAGGACCGTCGCGCCCGGGCCGGCTGGTCCGGCAGGTCCCTGGATGCCGGGAAGGCCGCGCTCGCCCTGGGGACCCGCGGGACCAGCGTCTCCCGGCTCGCCCTTCTCGCCCTGGGGGCCGGCGGGTCCAGGGTCGCCCTTCGCGCCGGGCTGACCCTCGGCTCCGGCCGGCCCGGCAGGTCCGCGATCACCCTCCGGCCCGGCGGGTCCCGGAACGCCCGGCACGCCCGGAACGCCCGGAACGCCCTGCTCGCCAGGCGCTCCGGCGCTGCCCGGCGCCCCGGGTGCCCCGGCCGGCCCGACCGCTCCGGCAGGACCCGCCGGACCTTGCTCGCCGACCACCCCGGTGGTGGAGATCGTCACCAGCTTGGTCTTCTTGGGGCACTTGCCCTTCTTGGCAGCCGACACCACCACGTCCTTGGACGTGGTGCACACCTTCACCTGAGCGGGGGAGTTGGCGGAGACGGCCGCGGCGAGGCCGAAGCCACCGCCGACCAGGACGACGGACGCGAGGACCGTGGCGGTCGCTCGACTCTTGAGGGGGGACATAGGTCTACCCAACTGATCCTCGTGGGGGGAGCGCCATAGCACGTTCGGCTCAGATCAGGCCCCCGAGGCGACTAGTCACCCTGACGGTCGGGCTCAGATCGACGGCTACTCGATCCCGGCGACCCGGTCGAGCTCCTGGAGCAGGTCGTGGGCGGCGGTCTCGACCTGCTTGTGCCGCCACTCCGAGGCTCGGTAGATGCAGGCGATCAGGCCGCTGCGGTGGACGCGACGGAAGTCGCCGTACGCGAACGCGTAGCGCGCCTTGGTCTCGTTCTTGGCGCCGACCTTGAGGCCGAGGTGCCAGCCCGAGTAGTCCGCCCACCCGTGCCGTTCGAGGTAGGCGTTAGCGGCGTCCGCGTCGGGCTGTACGTCGCCCCACTCGCTGTCCAGGACGTACTGACGCGCCGCGATCAGCTCGCGCGCCTTCGCCACTGCTGCTTCGTTGACCTCGTAACGCGCCATGGGGGGCCTCGCGTCTCGTCGTCGCATCTGTCGGGTCCGACATGGTGGCACGGAACGGGCGACGGAAACCGCCCTCAGGGGGTCGGTTCTCCAGGTCTGGACCGGGCAACCGAGGGCGAGCCGCCCGTCCTCACCTGCTGACCTATCCTCCAGTCGTGGCCGACCACGCTCTCGAGCTCAGCTTCGAGCCCAGCTCCGCGGCCGCGGTGGTGGCGCAGTGGGAGGCGCTCAAGGCCGCCGGCGTGCCGTCGCAGGCCGACCACCGGTCGATGACCAACTCGCCGCACGTCACGCTCGTCGCGACCGCCGCTGCCCTCGACGACACCGTCGTCGACGACGCCCGCGAGACGATCGGGCGGCTCCTGCCGGCACGGATCGCCCTGCGGGGGGTGGTCATGTTCGGGCAGGGTCCCCGGGTGACGCTCGCCCACCTGGTCGAGCCGGACCAGGCTCTTGCGGACGCCGCCGCTCGGGTCCGGGCGCTGGCCCCGACGCTGCGGCACCCGGTCTGGACCCCGCACGTCACCGTCGCGCGGCGCGTGCCGCGGCGGCTGCTCCCGACGGCGCTCGAGGTGCTGCACGACACCGACGCCCCGCGCGAGCTGGTCTGCGACCGCCTCCGCTGGTGGGACCCCGAGCAGGCCCTGATCGAGGACGTCGCGGTCGCCGACCTCGGGTGAGGCGGCGTACGACGATGTCCGTGGTCGCTGCGATGCTGGCGCGGTGAGCCCCCAGATCCGCCCCAGCTATCCGGTCGTCCTGCTCGTCGGACGGGAGGACTTCACCCCGCCCACCTCGTTCGGCGACGCCAACGTCGCCGCCACCCGCGACTGCCTCGCGGTCGGCCTGCGCAACACCGAGCTCGGGGGCGTCGAGGTGCAGATCGTCCCCTCGACCGAGACTGCGGTCGTGGCCCGGCTCGATCTCGAGCACCTCGGCGACTTCGAGGTCGAGTCCGAGGGCCTGCTGAGCCTGCGCGACGTCCACGGCCGGGAGTACGACGCCATGGGCGTCGAGGCCGGCACGCACCGGGTTACCGTGCTCGGCACCGACCTCTCCGAGCCGGACGACGTGGTCTTCGTGGTCGCCGTCGCCCGCGCCTAGGCTGGAGGCGTCCAGCTCCCGCCATGAACCGAGGTCTCCCGTGCCCGCCAGCCGCTCCGCCCGACTGAGGAAGGCCAGCCTCGAGGCAGGGGAGCTGGCCGTGGTCCAGATCGACGTCGCCCCCGACGACTCCTTCGCCTACAAGTTCTCGTGCACGCAGTGCGAGGTGCCGCGGCCCGGCAAGGGCACCCGCGCGTGGAGCACCCGCCGTCCCGGTGAGGACAACGGCTACCTGGCTGCCATGGACCGGTGGATCCTGCACCTCACCGCCAAGCACCCCGACGTACAGGCGCCGTGCCTCGCCTACCTGCCCGAGGCGCAGGCCCGACTCCAGGAACGCCGCGACGCCCGAGGCTGACGAGCGCCGCTACGAGAGCTGCTGCTCGCTGAGCACGCAGAACTCGTTGCCCTCCGGGTCGGCCAGCACCACCCACGCCACGTCCCCCTGGCCGATGTCGACGCGGCGGGCGCCGTGGGCCAGCAGCCGCTCGACCTCGGCCGCCTGGTCGTCGGGACGGAAGTCGAGGTGGAGGGGACTCTTGCCCTTCCTGCTCCCCGCGGCCGGGATGAAGTCGATCCCCGGCAGGCGATCGGGCTCCGGGCGGATCTCGAACTCGTCGGCGGAGGAGTAGACGACCACCCACCCCAGCGCGTCCGCCCACCACTGGCCCAAGGCCGCGGGGTCCGCGGCCTCGACGATCACCTGCTCCCATGCCAAGCCCATCGGGGGACCGTAGCCCGCGGTGGCCATGACGTCCACGCCTTTGCGGGCTTCCGCGCCAAGCGCCGTAAACGAAAAGAAAGTCGAAAACCTCCGGTTTCTCGTGCCTATTTCTGGGTAGACGGTGCTGTGCCCGGCCGATCCTTCGGCCGGCTCTACTCATCACGACTTTCCCGAGGAGTCACACACATGCGCAGGACCGCTCGTCTCGCCACCGCCGCCGTCGCGTCGCTGGCCCTGGCCTTCCCCGTCGCCGCCGTCACCGCCACCAGCGCGTCGGCCGCGCCGGCGAACGGCAGCGCCACCGCCGCCGACGCGAGCACCGACGTGCTCGCCCGCAAGGCGAAGAAGAAGATCAAGCTGAAGAAGGCCAAGCCCGGCACCCACTACGGCCTGGCCGGCAACAAGATCACCGCCCAGGTGCGCGGCAAGGGCAAGGTGACGTTCACCGTCAACGGCACCAAGGTGAAGAAGAAGATCAAGAAGGGCAAGGCCAGCTTCCGGCTCCCCGCCGAGCTCGGCCCGGGCACCTACAAGGTCAAGGCGAAGTACAAGAAGTCCAAGGGCACGATCAAGACGATCGTGTGGGACTCCGCCCTCAACGTGAACGAGGCGAACTTCACCATCTCGCTGTCCACCCCGAGCTACGACTACCCCGACATGGTCGGCACGGTGAAGTTCAAGGGCAAGACGCCCAACACCGGGTACGTCGACATCTACCGCGACGGCAAGAACAAGGGCGGCTCCGGTTCGCCGAACTACTGCTGCATGGATGGCGTCGGTGAGGGCGGGGCGTTCTCGTTCTCCGGTTCGTACTTCCTCGGCAAGGTCGCGGAGAACGGGCCGGGCACCTACCAGTACCGCGCGTTCTACACCCCCACCTCCTCCTTCGACGAGTACATCTACTCGCAGTGGATCACCGTCACGGTCGTCCCCTGACCTGAGGAGTACGCCGCACTCGGGTGTGGTCGTGAGCGTGTCGAGGCCGTCGTCCCCTCAAGGGGCGGCGGCCTCGCCGCGTCTACGGGCGCGGCTGGTCGCCGGGGGAGCCGGCGAGCTGTGCGCGAAGGCCCGCGACCATCGCGGCGAGCTCGTCGTGCTTGGCCTCGATCGCGGCCCGGTCGCGCGCGGTCACCCGCCGGACCTGCAAGGCCAGCATCGCCTCGGCCTGGATCTCGCTGACGGAGAAGCGCTGGCTCAGCGCCGCCCCACGAGGACGAGGACGCCTCACGGCGGCCCGTAGGGTGGCGGCGTGCCCCAGGAACCGCTGAGCAGGCCCGTCGCTGCGGGAGATCGCGACCGCGACGAGGAGGGCCGCGCCCGGCAGGCCCGGCCGCGTGACGCCCTGGGTCGCCCGCTGCCCTACGGGGAGCAGGGCGTCGAGCCGATCGACGAGACCCCGCTCCCGCCGGACCAGACGCTCGCCTTCGCCCGGAGCCTGCTCGCCGAGGGACGCCCGTTCTCCGCGCACGAGGCGCTCGAGGTGCGGTGGAAGAGCTGCCCGGAAGAGGAGCGCGAGCTGTGGCAGGGCCTCGCGCAGCTCTGCGTCGGGCTCACCCACGCCGAGCGCGGCAACCACGTGGGCGCCGAGCGGCTGGTCGAGCGAGCCGCGGGGCGGCTGACGACGTACGCCGAGGGTGGCGGGCCGACGTACGGGCTGGAGCTGCGCGAGCTCGTCGGCTGCGCCCGGGAGCGCGTCCGGCAAGCCTGACCTGCGAGGCAGTCCGGTCAGACCAGCCCGTCCCGCAGCTCGGCGAGGGCGGCCGGCAGGTCGACCTTCGGCTCCCAGCCCCAGCCGTGCGCGCGGTCCGCGAGGATCCGCCCGGTCCACGCCGGGCCCTCCTCCCACACCGGCTCCACGCCGAGTGCCTCGGTCACCGTGCCGAGGTAGTCCCGCCAGGTCGCCGGTCCGGCCGCCACGTTGACCGGCGTGCAGGCCCCGACCACGGGCCCGCGCTCCGGGTCCTCGGCGTCGGCGACCAGGCCGGTGGCCACGTCGGCGGCCAACGCCGTCAGGTCGTCGACGTGCACCCAGGCGAACGAGCGCTCCGGGATCGCGTGCCGCTCCGCCTCGTCGGCCTTGATGTGGGCCGGGCGCAACGTGTTCCAGACCGAGGAGTCACCGGGGCCGAGGATCGCCGGGGGCCTCAGCAGCACCCGGGTGACCCCGTCGAGCCCGGCCAGCGCCAGGTCCAGGTCGCGCTTGATCACCGCGTAGTCGCCGGCGTCGTCGGTGGCCAGGGCGGCGTGCTCGTCGACGTCGCCCACCCCGGGTCGCCGGTCGTAGACCGCGGCCGTGGACAGGTGCACCAGCCGGGCGACCCCGGCGTCGAGCGCGGCCTCGGCGACCACGAGCGTGCCGTCGTACCCGACCGTGCGCTGGGCCTCGGCGTCCCCGTCGAGCGGGTGCACGGTGGTGACCACCGAGTCGGCACCCTCGACCATCGTGGTCGCGAAGTCCGGGTCGGTGAAGTCGCCCACCCACTCCTCGACCCCGGGCAGCCGGGGTGCCGTGCCCTCGCGGCGTACGACGGCACGCACCGTCGCGCCGCGCTCGCTCAGCGCGGAACAGACGTGACTGCCCACCAGGCCGTTGGCTCCGGTGACGACGACGACAGGCAGGGGCAGGCTGGGAGGCGTCATGGACCCACCCTGGCAGGTGCGCCCAACGATCGGCAGCCGCTGAGCGCTGCTGCACCCGAACTAGCCGCGCTCGCTCACCAGGGCGTGGTGCGCGCCATCGCCAGGGCGCGGTCCAGGACGAACGGGTCGTTCTGCATGTGCAGCCACGGGCGGCCGAACCAGAGGTAGGCGTCCACGTGCTCGGCGGCCGCGGCGGCCAGCTCCGGGCTCAGCCCCCAACGCGGGTTGGCGACGTCGACGGTCGGGGGGATGCCGAGGGTCACGCAGACGCGCTCCTGCGGGGTCCGGCACACGTTGGCGTTGTCCGGGTGGGATCCCCGCCCCAGGTTGAACTCGAACCCGCGGCCGTTGGACGAGGTATTGATGACGAAGTGCTTGCCACCGACGCCGCGGCGGGCGAGCTCGGCGACGACCTTGGTGCCGAAGGCGATGTCGTCGGGCAGGGCGACGTAGTGGGTGGAGTTGAGCGCGAACCCGCGGACCCGGTCGACGCCGGCGCGCACCAGGATCTCCGCGGCCTCCGCGGGGTTGTCCTTCGGCCAGTCGGCCGCGCCGCCGTCGATGTAGACGCTGGTGTTGGGGAGGGCGGCGAACTTCGTCGCGGCGTACTTGATCAGCTCCGACGGCAACCGGGACCCGCCGGGAGCGCAGAGCGCGAACGGTCCGTCGGGCTGCAGCACGATCGCGGCGTGGGCCGGTCCGACGCCCGCGGCGAACTCGTCGATCCAGTACTTGTAGCTGGCCTGCTCGGCCGGGGTGGGCAGCCGTCCGCACGCCGCGTGCTCCCACGGCACCATCCGGAAGACGGTCATCTGCACCAGCACGTCCGGGTCGCCGCCGGTGCTGTTGGCGATGTACGCCGCCACGTTGCCGCGGATCTCCCGGTCCGGGATCCAGGCGCCGAACCACTTGGCCTTGGGCCGCAGGGCGATCTTCGCGAGCAACTCGCGATTGACACCGGTGGAGCGCTCGTACGGCGCCCAGGCCTGGTCGCCCGGACCCTGGTAGACGCCCATCCGGTGCCCGGCCAGCGGGTTGGCGGCGGCGGAGGCGGCTGCGGCCTTCGCCTGCTTCTTGGCCTTCTTGCGTGCCTTCTTCTTCGCCTTCTGGCGGGCCTCCTGCTTGGCCTGCTTGGCCGCGAGCTGACGCGCCTCGGCCTCGGCCCGCTTCTCGGCGCGCCGCTCCCGGCGTTCGGCCCGGCGCTCCGCCTTCTCCTCGGCGTCGGCCTCGGCGACGGTGCCGGAATCCTGCCCCGGGTCGGTCGCCCTGGTCTCGGAGGTGGGCAGCCAGTCCGCCGGGAGGTTCGTCAGGGCTGCGACCAGGCCGATCGCCGCCAGCAGCGAGACGAGGACGATCACGGCGCGGCGGACCAGCGTCTCGCGACGGTCGGCGGTGTGCGGCACGGGACTCCCAGCAGTGGTGACGGTGCGCCTCGCGAGGCGTGCCGCGCTCCCTCCCAGCGCAGCGGCGCCCGCCAAGGTTCGCACGCCGGAGCGCTCGGCGCACCCCCGTCGCCCAAGCCGCCGCCCTCGACCGCATGGGGGCGTTTCCACCCGCCGGCCGACGTACGAGATCCGCGCGGGTGTTGTGAGCCGGGATCCGCCGACCTACTGTCGAACGGACCGGGTCCTCACCGATCTCCGCATCCAGCGGCGGCAGGCCCGGCGAACAAGCAACGCGGGAACGAGCCCCGGCTCCCCCGAGAACCTGGTGTCTGCATCCTGACAGCTACTCCGTCGCCCTGCTCCTCCGCTTCGTACAGCACCTCCGGCTCGTCCGGCTCTGCCCTGCGGTGCGTGCCGGAGCCGTTCTCCGTCGAGGTCTCCCGACCCACTCCGCACCTCGTCGCCGTGACGCCGTCCGGTGAGGCCGACCTCGCCGCCGTGCCCGCGCTCCTGGCTGCACTGACCAACGCCGCCGACGAGGGCGCCGCGCACGTGCTCGTCGACCTCGACGCGCTGACCTTCTTCGACGCCAGCACGCTGGGGCTGCTCGTGCTCGCCGGCCACCGCGCCGCCGGGGACGGCAGCACGTTCCGGGTCCGGTGCGCCAGCCGCTCCGGCCGCCGACTCTTCGCGCTCACCGGCCTGGGTCGACTCCTGGAACCGACGACGCTGCCGGGCCCCGGGCTGCCGCCCTCCGCCTCGCGCGCCGCCTAGTTCTTCGTACGTCGGGCGCTGATCAGCACGCCCACCACCAGGCCGTCACCGATCAGTCCGCCGATCGTCTCCTGCTGGGCCTGCGCGCGCTGCCACCGCTCGTCGTCCCCGTGCCGACGGGCCACGACCTCCTCGACCCGGTCCGCGGCCGCGTCCCAGTCGTCGGGGGAGCCGGGCAGGTCCGGGAGCGGCGTCTCGTCGAGGACCTCCAGCCCGGTCGCGCTCAGCTCGGCCAGCAGCTCCTCGCGGCTCGGGAACGCGTTGCCGTCGGGCTGGTCCGGCAGCTCGTCGACGGCCCGGGTGAAGACGAGCAGCCCGACGGGGCCGCCGGGCACGACCGCACGGCGCAGCTGCGCCAGGTAGCCGCGCTTGTCCTCGATCGTGCAGAGCACGCCCAGCGACCAGGCCGCGTCGAAGGTCTCGTCCGCGAACGGCAGCGCTAGGCCGTCGGAGACCACGACCGGGTGGTCGAAGAGCCGCCGGGCCGCCTGGCAGGCGCCCTCCATCGGCTCGGCCAGCGTGGGGCGCACGCCGTAGGAGCGGGCGGCGTACTCCGCCGGGCCGCCGACCCCGGCGCCCGAGTCGAGGAGCCGGGTGCCGGAGGTCAGTCCCATCGAGCGGGCCAGCCAGTCGAGGCCCGCCGGGCTGCCGCTGCCCCGGCAGGCGGCCGGGAGGGCGTGGTCCTCGCCGAGCTCGGCCACCGCGGACGCCGTCCACCAGGCGACGGTGTCGAACTCGTCGGCCATCGACTCCGGGGTCTCCTCGGATGCTGAGTCGCTCATCGGTCCTCCCGGATTCGTCTGCCCACCTCGGCCTTGACCTGCGCGCCGACCATCGGGCCATCGCCGGAGCCGAGCCCGGAGAGGTTGACCCCCGCCACGCCCTCGATCGCCAGCATCGCCCGCGCCTCGCTCAGCGCGTGCTCGATGCCCGCCGTGCGTACGTCATCGGCGGCCAGTACCCGTTCGACCTGCTGCTCATCGAGGTGCAGGCCGGGGAAGTTCTGCAGCACCCGGGCGGAGCGCTCGTCGGTGTAGACCGCGACCCCGGCGAGCACCGGGATGGTCAGGCCGAGCCCGCGCGCGGCCGTCACGAACGCCGCCACCTCGGCCGCGCCGCCCACGTGGTTGAGCACGGCCAGGTGTGCGCCGGCGCGCTGCTTCTCCACCAGCCGTGCGGGCCGCAGGTGCCGGGGCGCCGCGGCCGGAGCCTCGGGCACGGCCACCGCGTGGCCGGACGCCGCGGCCATCGCGGCCAGCCGGGTCCCGTCGAGGTCGAAGACCTGGCTGACCCCGGGGCGCATCCCCTGGGCGCGGATGTCCCCGGTCACGCAGAGCACCCCGTCGGCGCCCGCGACCGCGAGCCCGGCGAGCTCCTGCTCCAGCACCACCCGGTTGCGGTCGCGGCAGGCGAGCGTCACCCACGGCACGCCACCGGCGTCGGCGACCAGCGCCGCCATCAGCGCGGGCGGGAAGTCGGGGCGGTTCTGGTGCTCGCCGACCAGCACCGCGTCGCACGAGCCGGCGAGCGTGCGGACCACCGCGGCCAGCCCGGCGGCGTCGTACGCCGGGATGGTCAGGTCGGTGAGCACCACCGGGCCGTCGGCCGCGGCGCTGAGCAGCGCGCTCTGCGGGACGCCTGCGGCGGCTGGCGGCTCGGCCCACCGGACGAGGTCAGCGTCAGGGCCGGCGAACGGGCACGGGCGCGCGTCGAGCTCGCAGGTGTCGTCGTCGCGTACGCCGCCGCACGGGCCGTAGGTCATCTTCTTCGGGCAGCCGGTGAGCTCGGCCAGGTCCTGCGGGGTCGCGCTCATGGCGCCTCGCGGAGGCGGGCGGCCGGGCGGGTGCAGGGCATTCCACGACTGTAGAGGAGGTCCACGCAATCATATTTTCGAACATACGTTCATCATGCGAGATGAGAGGGGCCGAAGGGCGCCGGAATGTCGGTGGGGGTGGGTTGACTCGTGGTCGACGGGGTGGGCATCCCGTCACGATGACGACGGGGGTCGGGCATGGCGGAGCACGTGGAACAGGCGCACCCGATCACTCGTGCGTGCACGTGGATCGACGAGGCGCTGAGCCTCGCCTCCACCGTGGACCCCGGTGGCCTGAGCGGTCAGGCGCACCGGGACGCCCTGCTGCACCTGACCAGCCTGGGCGACCGCTTGGAGTCGCTGCGAATGCGGGTCATCCACGCCGCCGGCCGACCGGGCGGGGTCGCGGAGGACGACGGGGCGAGGTCGCCCGCGTCCTGGTTGGCGGCGCGGACCCGGTCCGGGTTCGGCCCAGCGCGGGCGGCGGAGAAGCTCGCGGAGGCGGTGGCGAACCGGTGGCGGCTGGTGGGCGCTGGGCTTGAGGCTGGCCGGGTCAATGTGCCGCAGGCGCGGGTGATCGTGAAGGTGTTGGACGCGTTGGTGGTGGACCCGGTGCCTGGGGAGGAGGTGAGCCCGGAGGTGTTGGCGCTGGCGGAGGCGCATCTGGTGGAGCAGGCGGGGGTGTTCGATCCGGGGCAGCTGGAGCGGTTGGGCGCGAAGATCCTCGAGGTGGTGGCCCCGGAGACCGCCGACGAGCACGAGCGGCGGGTGCTGGAGCGGGCCGAGCGGAGGGCGCAGGCCGCGACCCGGTTGACGTTCCGCCGCCGTGGGGATGGTGCGACCGATGTGGTGGCTCGGGTCCCGGACCACGTGGCGGCGCGGCTCAAGACGTATCTGGAGGCGTGGACGTCACCGCGGCAGGACGCCTCCGCCGAGGCAGGTGCGGCGACCCCGTTCGGTGGGTTCGCTCAACGGGATCCGGCGACCGGGGTGCGGTTGCCGCAGGAGCGGTTGCGGGGGCAGGCGTTCTGCGCGTTCCTCGAGGCCGCGGACCCGACCCGGATGCCGGTCCACGGGGGCGGGGCGACTCGCGTGGTCGTCACCATCGGGCTCGCCGAGCTGCGCAGCGAGCTGGGGCTCGGCACGATCATCAGCAACGGCGAGTCGGTCACCTCGATCACCGCCGCCGAGGCCCGACGGCTGGCCTGCCAGGCTGGGATCATCCCCGCGGTGCTGGGCTCGGACTCGGTGCCGATGGACCTGGGCCGGTCGTCGCGGTTCTTCACCCCCGGGCAGCGGCTCGCGAAGTCCCTGACCCACCTGGTCTGCGCGGCCGAGGGCTGTTCTGTCCCCTCGACCTGGTGCGACGGGCACCACGGCCGGGACCCGTGGGGTGCCGGCGGCGGCTCGGACCTCGCCGACCTCACCTTCCTCTGTCCGTGGCACCACCAACGGGCCCACGACAACGGCTACACGACGAAGACACTCCCGAACGGCGACGTCCGGTTCACCAGGCGCACGTAGACCGGGCACTCCCAGTTGGCCGCTCACCCGAGTGAGCGGACGCGCGTTGTTGCGGGCGTACCGACCACCGGTCTCTAATGTGCGGGTGTCAGTCCCGGCAGGCAGCTTCGCCGAGGCGCTGCGCAACGCCATCGACCGGCGTGGACTGGGACTCGAGCGGATCCGCGACCACCTGCAGCAGCGGGGCGTGACGATCAGCGTCGCCACCTTGAGCTACTGGCGCTCGGGGCGCAGCCGACCGGAGCGCAAGAGCTCCCTGGAGGCCCTGCCCCACCTCGAGGAGGTGCTCGGCCTCCCGCCCGGTGCGCTGCACGCCGTCCTCGCCCGGCCCGCGCCGGGACACCCGCGCGACCTCCAGCCGAGCGTCGACACCCTGTGGCCGGAGACGCCCCAGGCGCGGGTGCTCAGCCGGCTCGACACCCGATGGGACACCGAGCTCGACCGGATCAGCGTCCACGACCGACTGGTGCTGGGCCCGGACCGGCGGCTGGTCTCCCTGACCGCCCGACAGGTCCTGCGCGCACGGGTCGACGGGCCGGACCGCCGCGTGGTGATGCACAGCTTCGACGACGCCGAGGCCCACCTGCCCGAGATCGCGGTGCTGCGCGGCTGCCGGCTCGGCGACGTCGCCGGCGAGCCCGAGAGCGGCGTGCTCGGCGCCGAGCTGGTCTTCCACCGACCGCTGCTCCGCGGGGAGACGGTGGTCGTCGAGTACGAGCTGCGCCCGGAGGTGCTGGGCTCCTACGAGACGTCGTACGGCCGGTGGCTGCGGCTGCCGATCTCCGACTACCTGCTGGAGGTCGAGTTCCACCCCGACGCCCGGCCCGTCTCCTGCCACACCCTCGGGACCAAGGGGGAGCAGGTCGACCTCACGCTCGACCCGACCCACCGGGTGCACGTGGTCGCGACCGGCTGCCAGCCCACCACGGAGATCACCTGGACCTGGGAGCAGGGCCACGAGCAGCAGGACAGCACGCAGCAGGACGTCAGCAACTGCCCTCGGGCTGTTAACAGTTAACGGTGCCGTTGACCTTGTGACCGAGCCCCGGGCGGGACGACGCTCTTCGCGTCTGTTCCATTCTCGGGAAGGATCCACATGTCCACACGCACGCTCCGCCACGGTCTCCTGGCCGCGGCCACGGGGGTCAGCCTCGGTCTGGTGCCACTCGCCGCGACCGCCGCCGTCTACCCGGGCACCACCGTTGCCGTCGCGCCCCCCGCCGACGGCCCGGCCCCCGTTCTGGGCAACGCCGCCAACGACCGCTACATCGTCGTCTTCGAGGACGGAGTGAGCGCCACCAAGGTGGACAACGTCCGTGGCAAGGTCCGTACCCAGGGAGCGAAGGTCACCCACACCTACCGCAACGTCCTCGACGGCTTCGCCGCGAAGCTCTCCGACGAGGCCCTCGAGACGTTGCGCGCCGACCCGCGCGTCGCCTACATCGAGGCCGACCGGCCGGTCACCCTCAACGAGACCCAGTCGCCCGCGACCTGGGGCATCGACCGGATCGACCAGCGGAACCTTCCGCTCAACAACTCCTACACCTACAACACCTCGGGCGCCGGGGTGACGGCGTACATCATCGACACCGGCATCCGCTCCACCCACGCCGAGTTCAGCGGCCGGGTCCGCACCGGCTACACCGCGATCAACGACGGCCGCGGCACCACCGACTGCAACGGTCACGGCACCCACGTGGCGGGCACCGTCGGCGGCGAGACGTACGGCGTCGCGCAGGACGTCGCCCTCGTCCCGGTCCGCGTGCTCGACTGCAACGGCAGCGGCAGCAACTCCGGCGTCATCGCCGGCGTCGACTGGGTGACCAGCAACCACGCGGCCGGCGCCCCCGCCGTCGCCAACATGAGCCTGGGCGGCGGTGTCTCCACCGCGCTCGACTCCGCGGTCAGCCGCTCCATCGCCGACGGCGTCACCTACACGCTGGCCGCCGGCAACGACTCGGGCGCCAACGCCTGCAACGGGTCGCCCAGCCGGGTCGCCGCCGGACTCACCGTCGGGTCCTCGACGAGCACGGACGCACGGTCGAGCTTCTCCAACATCGGCACCTGCGTCGACCTGTTCGCCCCGGGCTCCAGCATCACCTCCGCCTGGATCAGCAGCGACTCCTCGACCAACACGATCAGCGGGACGTCGATGGCGGCCCCGCACGTGGCAGGCGCCGCGGCGCTCTACCTGCAGGCCAACCCGAGCGCCTCGCCGGCCACGGTCAGCAGCGCGATCAACTCCTCGGCCACCACCGGGGTGCTGAGCAACGTCGGCACGGGCTCGCCCAACCGGCTGCTCTACATCGGCACCGGCGGCGCCAACCCCACGCCGACCCCGACGCCCACTCCGACGCCGACGCCGACGCCGTCCGCCTGCTCCAGCCTGCCGGAGACGGCGAGCGGCTCGCTGAGCGGGACGGGTGACTTCGACCGGTTCCCCGGCTCCAGCGGCAGCTTCACCGCCGTCGCCGGCACCCACATCGGCTGCCTCGACGGGCCGTCGGGTGTCGACTTCGACCTCTACCTGGAGCGCTGGAACGGCTCCTCGTGGACGGTCGTCGCCCGCGGCATCACCAGCTCCGCGGACGAGCGGGTCACCTACACCGGGACGGCGGGCACCTACTCCTGGCGAGTGGTCTCCTACCGCGGTAGCGGCTCCTACGGGTTCGGCTTCGACCGACCCTGACACGTACGACGGTCCCCGCGGTGCT
Organism: Nocardioides campestrisoli; assembly: GCF_013624435.2. Taxonomy (NCBI): domain Bacteria; kingdom Bacillati; phylum Actinomycetota; class Actinomycetes; order Propionibacteriales; family Nocardioidaceae; genus Nocardioides; species Nocardioides campestrisoli. The sequence continues at coordinate 4,044,230 of NZ_CP061768.1, read as the reverse complement.
GCACCGCGGGGGCCGTCGTCGCGTCCGGTTCAGGCAAGGTCGGTGGCGGCCAGGAACTCCGCCAGGCCGCGCGCCGGGCGGCCGGTCACCCGAGCCACGGTGTCGGTGACCGTCGCGAAGCTGCCGGCGTGCACCCGCTCGAACGTCACCCGGGTGAGCTCGCGCTCGAACCCGTCGGTGCCGGCCAGCTCGTCCTCCACGGTGGTCTCCCGGTGTGCGACCGGCGCCCCCAGCGCGTCAGCCAGCAGCGCCGCGGTCCGCGGCAGGGAGAGCGCCTCCGGGCCGGTGATCTCGTGGACCTGCCCGGTGTGCCCCTCCTCGAGCAGCGCCCGCTCGGCCACGGCGGCGATGTCACCGGTGTCGATCCAGGCCACGGACCGGCCACCGCTGGAGTACGGCAGCTCGCCGCTCTCCGCGAGCCGGCCGCCGTAGAAGCGCGGGTCGGTGAAGACCTGCATGAACCAGCTCGGGCGCAGGATCGTCCAGTCGCGTTCGCTCGCGCGCACGGCGCGCTCGACGCGGGGCGCCCAGCCGTCGGGGCCGGTGTGGTCGGCGTCCTGCTCCGACAGCAGCACGACCCGGGTGGCAGGGGCCGTGGCCTCGAGCAGGGAGGAGACCAGCTCGGGGGCGTCCGCGCGGTCCGGGCGCACGAGGTAGAGGGCGTCGACCCCCTCGGTGGCCGCGCGCCACCCGGCCGGCTCGTCCCAGGAGAAGGCGGTCGGCCGGACGCCGGGGACGGTCACCGTCGTCGGGTCGCTGCTGCCGCCCCACACCTCGACGTCCTCGCGGGCCGAGAGCAGCCGGGCCAGCGGATCGCCGGTCTTGCCGCGGACGCCGGTCAGCAGGACGCGCGCCGCCCGTCCCATCGCGCCGCCCCTCCCATCGCGCCGTCCGCCCCTCAGCCGTCCAGCAGCGCGAAGGTGGCCAGCGCGTGCACGATCGTCTCGCCGTCCTGCTCGATCTCCGCGTCGCAGACGGTCAGGTTCTGTCCGCGCTTGCCCACCTCGGCGGAGACCACCAGCCGGCCCGGCTTGGCGGGTCGCAGGTAGGTCACGGTGAGCTGGCTGGTCGCCGTCGAGCCGCCGTCCAGGGTGCTCATGATCGCCGCGCCCATGGTCGTGTCGACCAGGGTCGCCAGCATCCCGCCGTGCACGGCCCCGGCGTGGTTGGCGTGGCGCTCGTCGACGTCGACGACGAGCGTCGCCCTGCCGTCGGTGGCGTCGGGGGTGCGAGCGTCGATGAGCGAGAGGAATCCCTGGGGGTCGTCTGTCATGACCGACCGGTACCCGTGGCGCGGCGACCGCATCCTCACCGGCAGCGGCGACGGACCTCCGCGTCGCAGTGGTCCCGGACGCCGGTCACCCGGTCGGACCGGCCGTCGGCACGGTCGCGCCCGGGTCCTCCGACCAGCCGGTCGCCGCGCCGGGCCCACGTGGTGCCTCGCAGGTCGTCGTTGCCCGGCCCGCCGAACGCGACGGCGCGGCGCGAGGGGTCGCTGGGCTTGCTCCACGGCCACCGTCCTGACGGAGCGTGGAGGCTGACGATGTCGGCCCCGGACCCGAGACGTACGAGCAGGTCCAGTCCGTGGACGCGGACCCCGTCCTCCCCAGCACCGCCGTCGACGCGCACCTTGTCGCCCGAGCCCAGGACCGTGTCGTCTCCCGGGCCGGCGTGCACCCGGACCGAGTCACCCCACGCGCCATCGACGTCGTCGTCACCGGCCCCCGCACGCACCGTCACCCGCTCGGCGCGGGCCGCGATCCAGTCGTCGGCGTCGGTCCCCACGACCGTGACCTGTCCGCCGTCCGTCCGGCTGAGCGGCTCCACGCGCTCGATCCCGCGGAAGGGGGCGGTGGTGCCGTCGCAGCTGATCTCCCCGGCGAGGCGGATGGTCAGGTCGCGGCACCCGGTCCGGAAGCCGGCATAGTCGACGCCGGGGCCGCCGTCCATCGAGCGGAACCGCAGTCCCTCGCTGTAGCCGAACCGTCCCGAGCCCGACAGGGAGTCGTTCCCGGCACCGAACCGGAGGTCGCCGAACATCCCGCCGTAGAACGTGAGGGTCTCGTCCGCGTCGGAGCCCTGGAACGAGACCGGCAGCGGCCACCTGCGGCCCTCGGTGCCCAGCACGAAGCGCGAGACCTGGCCCTGCCAGGCCAGCACCTGCGTGCCGGCCACCGACGCGCGCCGCGCCACGTTGTCGATCAGGACCTCTCCCGCGGTCAGCGGATCGGTGGCGCCGGGCCGGGGCAGGTGCAGCGACACCTCGGAGGAGCCCCCGAAGTCGATGCTCCCCTCCGGCGCCATCGCGCCGTCGTAGTGGAGCTCGGGCGTCCCGGTCCCGAACGTGATCCGGTCGGGGTTGCTCGCGCCGGGCGGTGCAGCGGACCACAGCACCTCGCCGCCCTCGTTGCCGTACTCGTCCGTGCCGCGCCCGTCGCCCATGTCGATCACGTCCCGGTGCCCGCCGGCCGGGTCGACCGCCGGCGGCTTCTCGGCGTAGTCGACGACGTCGGTGTCGGCGTACACGCTCTCGTTCATGCCGGGGAAGCTGCTGCCGGTGAAGTGGTCGTCGCCGCTGCCGAGGCCCACGGCCATGAATCCGAACGAGTCCGCCAGGTTGATCACCACGTCGTCGCCCGGGCCGGCGTTGAGGAAGCCCGACGAGGGGACGATGTCGCGGCCGGCCTGCACCCACCCGAGGTCGAGGCAGATGGTGTCGTCGCCCCCCAGGGCGTCGAACGTGTTCCAGTCCAAGGGCTTCATCGCGACCACGTCGTCTCCCTCGGTGCCCTGCCGGACCCGCGTGCTGGCGACGATGGTGACCGGTTTGCCGGCACAGATGGACGCCGCGGGGCGCTCGGACGCGGAGCCGGACGCCGAGCCGGGCGCCCCCGCCGCAGGAGCAAGGACTACGCCCGGTGCGGAGCCTGCCACGACGACGAGAGCAGCCAGCGCGGTCGCCGAGGACCGCAGGACGAGGACAGGTCGGACTCGCTTCACAAGGACCCCCGTGGTCGTTCGTGCCGCGCGCCAGACGCGGGGCGCCTCATGGGAGCACGCCGCGACACCGGCGGCCAACGGGCCCGCCCGAGGAATGGACCAGGGCCTCAGCCTCAGGTCGCGGAAGCCTCCGCCTCCTCCTGGCCGGCCACGCAGAACTCGTTGCCGTCGGGGTCGGCCAGCGTGACCCACCGGAACGAGTCGTCGCCACGTCGCTCGACGAGCGTGGCCCCCGCGCCGAGCAGCCGGTCGACCTCGGCGTCGAGGTCGTCGGCGGTCAGGTCGAGGTGGATCTTGTTCTTGCCCGGCGTCGGGTCGTCGACCTGCTGGAAGGCCAGCGTCACCGGACCGCCGGTGACCAGCAGGAAGGAGCCGTCGTACGGGTCGGCGACCTCGCCGCCGACCTGGTCGGCCCACCAGCGCGCGAGCGGCGCCGGGTCGAGGGCGTCGAAGTTGACCATGCCGAGTCGAAGAGTCATGACCAGAACGTAGCGGCGCGGTTCCCGAGCGGGCTACCCCTCCATGAGCTCGCGCACGGCCGCGGCGATGGCCGCGGTCTCCGTCTCCCGTACGCCGGGTCGCCCGGCCACGTGCCCCAGCTCGGAGTCCAGCGGGCGCAGCTCGGCGCCCGGGACCAGGCTCGCCTCGACGGCCGAGTCCGCGACGGTGAAGTACATGTCGGTGGTCGAGGGCATCACGATCGTCCGGGCAGTGATCGAGCCCAGCGCCGCGTCGTAGCCGCCCGGTCGTTCCCGGCCGACGTCTCCGGAGAGCCAGGTGTCCATCATCGCCAGCAGGTCGTTCGCGTCGCGGGCGGCGTGGTCGAGCGCCCAGTCGCGCAGGACGTCGTCGACCGAGGTGTAGCCGAGCGCCCGGAAGCCCCGGTCGCTGCCTTCGCCGGCGTCGAGGAAGAACTCGCGCGAGTAGGCCCAGCCTGCGTACACGGTGCCGAAGGCGCGCAGCCCGACCACCGGGGGAGCGACGTACGAGCCGTCCAGGAACGCCGGGTCGGCGACCAGCGCCGCCCGCGCCCCCTCGAGGAAGACCCGGTTGTGCGGCGAGCAGCGCGCCGCGCCGCAGATCGGGAGCAGCGCGTCGACCGCGTCGGGGTGGCTCACCGCCCACTCGTAGGCCTGCATCGCGCCCATCGACCATCCCGTCACCAGCCGGAGCCGGTCGATCCCGAGGGAGTCGAGCAGCGCCCGCTGGGCCCGGACCTGGTCGCGCACGGTGACGCGCGGGAACCGCGGCCCGGCGTACTCGTGCGGGGCGTTCGACGGGGAGGTGGAGATCCCGTTGCCCAGCATGTCGACGACGACCACGAACCACCGGTCGGTGTCGAGCACCCGGCCCGGCCCGATCCACGGCAGGTAGGAGTCGGAGGTGCCGGTGTAGTACGACGGCACCAGGACGACGTTGTCGCGTGCGGGTGCGAGCGTGCCGGCGGTCCCGTAGACCAGCTCGGCCGGCAGGCTCGCGCCCGACTCCAGGGGGAGGTCGAGCGCGAGCCGGCTGAGCCGCAGGGGTGACTGCCCAGGAGGCTGCCCAGGAGGCTGCAGAGGGAGCTGAGGCATCAGAAGAACTTCAGGTAGCGCTCGGTCTCCCAGCTCGACACGTGCGCGGTGTAGGCGTCCCACTCGCCGCGCTTGAGGTCGATGAAGGAGTTGTAGAGCGCCTCCCCGAAGACCTCGCGGGAGAGCGAGTCGGCCTGGAACTCCTCGACCGCCTCGCCCAGGTTGCGGGGGAGCATGTCGATGCCGAGCTCGGCGACCTGCGCGTCGGAGTACTCGTACATGTTCTCCCGGTGCGGGGCGCCGGGGTCGAGGTGCTCGCGCACGCCCTCCAGCCCGGCGGCCAGGATCATCGCCGCGCCCAGGTAGGGGTTGCAGCTGATGTCGGCGGCGCGGCACTCGACCCGGCCACCGGCGGACGGGACCCGGATCATGTTGGTGCGGTTGTTGTCGCCGTAGCTGACGAAGACCGGCGCCCAGGTGGAGCCGGAGGTCGAGCCCTGGCGGACCAGCCGCTTGTAGCTGTTGACGGTCGGCGCGATCACCGCGCTGATCGCCTTGGCGTGCCGCAGGATGCCGGCGATGAAGTGGTAGCCGAGCTCGGAGACGCCCACGCCGTGCGGGTCCTCGCCGGTGGCGAACAGGTTCTCTCCGGTGACCAGGTCGGCGAGCGACATGTTGAAGTGCGCGCCGGAGCCGGTGCGGTCGGCGAACGGCTTCGGCATGAACGAGGCGAAGTAGCCGTGCTTGCGGGCGATCTCGCCGGCCATCATCCGGAAGAACGTCACCCGGTCGGCCATGGTGAGGGCGTCGGAGTAGGTGAAGTCGATCTCGAACTGGCCGCGGGCGTCCTCGTGGTCGAAGGAGTAGACGTCCCAGCCGAGCTCGTCCATCGCCTCGACCAGCTCGGTGAGCCAGCCGAAGTTGTCCAGGGTGGTGGTCAGGTCGTAGCAGGGCTTCTCGGCGGTGTCGCGCTCGGAGACCTCGGCGGGGCCGGCGGGGCCGTCCTTGAGCACGAAGAACTCGGTCTCGATGCCGAGGTTGAAGGTCAGGCCCAGCTCGGCGGCGGCGTCCAGCTGGCGCTGGAGGATGTGCCGGGCGCCGGCCTCGAACGGCTTGCCCTCGGTGTAGAGCGTGGAGGGGAAGTAGGCGACGTCCTTCTTCCACGGCAGGACGAAGGAGCGCGCGAGGTCGGGGTGCGCGGCGACCTCCTCGTCGTTGATCTCCTGGGGTACGCCGTCGACGGCGGCGCCGGTGAAGAGCTCGGAGCCGCGGGCCATCTGCGGCAGGTGGCCGATCGGGACGACCTTGCCCTTGAGCCGGCCGTGCACGTCGGTGAACCCGGCCATGGCGTAGCGGACGCCAGCGGCCTCGAGCCGGGCCTGGACCTCGGCCACGTCGGGGGCGGTCGTGCTCACGGTGGCGGGGGTCTCGGTGGTGGCGCTCATGGGGGTCCTCCTGGGTGCTTTCGATGACTTATCGAAAGCATGTGGGGGAGAAGTTTCGATGGAACATCGAAAATGTTGCGCGCCCGTAAACTCTCGAGCCTCCCCGCTCTCTCGGTGCGCCCCGCCCGTCAGTGTGTTCCGCCTGTCAGTTGGCCCGGAGGATCTCGTTGGTGAACCACCCGTTCCACTCGCCGCCTCGCTCGCGGCTGCTCACCACGATGCCGACCTCCAGGTCGAGGGCCAGCTCGACCGCGTCGGGCAGCTGGCCGGGGGTCGGCTGCCAGTCGTCTCCCTGCTCCAGCCGCTCGGAGACCTCGGAGCGGACCAGAGGGCAGCAGGAGCAGACCGGGTCGTACCCCTCGACCGCGCGGGCGGTGAACGCCACGACCGGCCGACCGAAGAGCTCGCCGAGGCGTACGTCGTCGAGCTGCACGCCCGCGGTGAGCTCGTAGGGGTCGAGCATCGCCGACCACTGATAGTTCGTCGCGTAGGGCTCGAGCGGCCGAACCGTCCAGCTCGAGGGCGGAGCGCCTCGCTCGTGGACCGGCGTGCCCTGGGGCAGGCGTACCCCGTCCAGCTCACCGTGCCGCAGGGTGACGTGCAGGTGGTCGCCCTCCGAGCGGTGGACGAGCTCGAGCTCGCCCCAGCGCTCGGGTGCCGATCTGGTCAGACGGCGTACGTCGTCGGGGGTCACCTGAGCGAGGGTAGATCGTGGATGGGGCAGCATGTCGTCCCCGACGGCCGACCCCAGCAGGTCGGTGGACCGACCAGGACGAGCGAGCGGAGCACTGTCTTGACCCCCACGAGCGAGGAGCCCCGCCGTCCTGAGCCGAGTCGTGCCGAGTCGAGTCGGCGGCGCGCCGTCGGGCGGCCCCGCCGCGACGGCTCCACCGGTGGGGACCCTCAGCAGGAGATCCTGGACGCCGCCACCCGGCTCTTCGCGGAGCGCGGGTACGCCGCGACCACGATGACCGAGGTCGCTCGCGCGGTCGGCCTGGGGCAGTCGTCGGTCTACTACTGGTTCCGGTCCAAGGAGGACCTGCTGCGCGGCCTGGCCGGGGCCAACCGGCAGTCGCTGGTGGTCGCCGAGCGGTTGGCAGCGGGGACCACGCCCGCGGCCGTCCGGCTCTACGCCGTGCTGTACACCGACGTGCTGCAGATGTGCCGCGGCGCGCTCGACTTCTACGACCTCGAGCGGGTGGCTGCCGCCCAGCCCGACTCGTTCGCGGAGATCCTGGACGACTACGGGCGCCTGCGCGCGGCGATCGAGGCGGTGGTCGCAGCCGGCATGGAGTCCGGTGAGCTGCTGCCGGGGGAGCCCAGGCTGGCTACGCTCGCGTGCCTGGCGCAGACCGAGGGGATCCAGCACAGGTTCCGGACCCCGGGCCCCGACGCCGAGGGGGACGCCGCCCTGGCGGAGCCCGAGGTCGCCGCCCGGCTGGCCGCCACCACCGCGCTGCGGGCCTTGCTCGCCGACCCTGCGTCCACGCCCGAGGTCGAGGCCCGGGCGCTGGCTGAGCTCGAGCGGGAGTTTTAACCAGACCGAAACGGATTCGATGATCTATTGAAAAGACGGGCCTCCACTCTTTTCAATAACGCATCGAATCCAGCACGACCGGACCCAGCACGGTGCGTTCCCCCACCCGTACCGGAGGCGCACCCAATGGATCCCACCACCGCAGGCAACACCGCCTGGCTCCTCACCGCGGTCATCGCGGTCGTCCTCATGCTGCCCGGCCTCGTCCTCTTCTACGGCGGCATGGTCTCGCGGCGCACCACGACCAACATGATGATGATGGTCTTCGGCGGTTTCGCCGTCTGCGCCTTCATCTGGGTGGCCTTCGGCTACTCCGTGGTCTTCGGGAACTCCGTCGGCGGGGCCGGGATCATCGGCAACCCGTTCGAGTTCGCCGGCATGGGTTCGCTGCTCGTGGCCGAGGAAGGCGCGGGGCTCCCCGCGATCGGCCTGGCCACGATCCACCTCGCCTTCGCCGGACTGACCATCGGCATCGTCGCCGGCGCGGCCGCGGACCGGATGAAGTTCGGCGCCTGGATGGTGTTCGCCGCCATCTGGGTCGTGCTCTGCTACCTGCCCGTCGCGCACTGGACCTTCGCCTTCGACGCCGAGGGCTACACCGGCGGCTGGCTGGCCAACACCCTGGGCGCGGTCGACTACGCCGGCTCCACCCCGATCCACGTCAACTCCGGGATCGCGGCGCTGGCGCTGGCGATCGTGCTGGGCCGCCGGCGTACCTGGCCCGTGCAGCCCAAGGCGCACAACCTGCCGATGGTGCTCGTCGGCGTCGGCCTGCTGCTCACCGGCTGGCTCGGCTTCGACGGCTCCGCGCTCGGTGCCGCCGACAACGACGCCGCCGTGGCGATCTTCAACACCCTGGTCGCCGCCTGCGCCGGTGCCTGCGCCTGGCTGGTGGTGGAGAAGCTGCGCGACGGGCACGCCACCACGCTCGGCGCCTGCTCCGGCGCGATCGCCGCGCTGGTCGCGATCACCCCGTCCTGCGGCACGGTCTCCCCGATCGGGGCGCTCGCCATCGGCGTGCTCGCCGGCGTGGCCTGCTACTTCGCGGTCGGCCTCAAGCACCGCCTGGGCTACGACGACGCGCTCGACGTGGTCGCGCTGCACCTGGTCGGCGGCATCGTCGGCGCCCTGGCGATCGGCCTGCTGGGTCACCCGGACTCCCCGATCGGCGAGGCCGGACTGCTCTACGGCGGCAGCATCGTGCTGCTGGGCAAGCAGGTCGTCGCTCTGGTCGCCACCTGCGCGTGGACCTTCGCCCTCACCTTCGTCATCGCCACCGTGCTGCAGCGCACCATCGGCATCCGGGTGAGCGAGGCCGACGAGCGGCGCGGGGTCGACCAGGCGCTGCACGCCGAGAACGCCTACGAGGACACCGGCGAGCTGGCCCACCAGCCGCGGGGCCACGCCGAGCAGCAGCACTACCTCGAGGTCTGACCCCCGGCCTGTTCCTCCCGGATCCACTCGGATCCGCCCTACACGCCCCGCCCCGGACGGATCCCCCGCCGTCCGGGGCGGGGTCACGCCTGGGGCGCGATCCGCCCGGCCCGGTCGCCGAAACGGGCCGCCGGATGGTTGCCGTCGCGCCCGGGCGGCGCGAGCATGGAGTCGATGGATGGAGCGAGGGCGGGGACCGCGGGCGGTCGACTGCGGCGCCGCCTCGTCACGCTGGTGATCGGAGGTGTCCTGGTGGGTGGGACGGTCGCGATGCTCTGGGCTGTGCAGCGCCAGCTCGTCTACTTCCCCGACACCTCGATGGTGCCTCCGGCCGCCGAGGTGCTGCCCGGGGGTCGCGACGTGGTGCTGCGTACCGAGGACGGCCTCGAGCTCGGCGCCTGGTTCGTCCCTGCCGGGACCGGCACCGACGCCCACCCCGACAGCGGCATGGCCGTCCTGGTCGCGCCGGGCAACGGCGGCAACCGCCTGGGTCGGGTGGGGATCGCCGAGGAGCTGCGCGAGCGCGGCTTCGCCGTGCTGCTGATGGACTACCGCGGGTACGGCGGCAATCCGGGCAGCCCCTCCGAGGACGGTCTCGCGGCCGACGCGGACGCGGCCGTGGTGGCGCTCGCGGAGGCGGGCTACCCGCCCGAGCGCACGGTCTACCTCGGGGAGTCGCTGGGCTGTGCCGTGGTCGCCGCGCTCCAGGACCGGCACCGGCCCGCGGCCGTCTTCCTCCGCTCGCCGTTCACCGAGCTGGCCGACGTCGGCGCGCACCACTACCCCTGGCTGCCGGTCGGCGCGCTGCTGCGCGACCGGTTCCCGGTGGCCGACCACGTCGCGGACAGCGACGTGCCGACCACCGTGCTCTACGGCCTGCGCGACTCGGTGGTGCCCGCCGGGCTCAGCGCCGAGGTGGCGGACCAGGCGGAGCGGGCCGACGTGCTGGTCGAACGGGTCGTGCTCCCCGAGGCCGACCACAACGACCCGGTGATGTTCGGCTCCGTGGTCGCGGACGCCGTCGCGCGGCTGGTCAGTGCACGAGCTTGAGCCCGATGATGCACCCGACCAGCCCGAGCAGGAGCAGGAGCTTGACCGCGGTGACCGTCTCGGCGCCGGTGGCCATCCCGTAGGTCACGGTGAGGGAGGCGCCGATGCCGACCCAGACGGCGTACGCCGTGCCGACGGGCAGGGTGCGCAGCGCGTAGGCCAGGCCTCCCATGCTGAGCACGATCCCGACCGCGAAGACCAGGGACGGCGCCAGCCGGGTGAACCCCTCGGACTTGCTGAGGGCCACTGCCCAGACCGCCTCGAGGGCGCCGGAGAGGACGAGCACGAACCAGGCCATGTGAAGCTCCAGACGGCCGTCTTGTCGCGTTCCGGGTACGGCTCCCTCGTCCGGTGGAGCGGGTGGCTCCGCTGTCGAGTCTAGGTGGGCCGGTATGGAGTGCGGTCAGCCCTTGGCCTGGGCGAGCTGGAGCAGGTTCCCGCAGGTGTCGTCGAGGACGGCGACGAGCACCGGCCCGACGTCCGTGGGCGGCTGGGTGAAGGTGACGTCGAGACCGGTGAGCCGCGCGTGCTCGGCGTCCAGGTCGTCGACGGCGAGCGTGCACCAGGGGATGCCGTCGGCCAGCAGTGCCTCGGTGAACGGTCCTGTGGCCGGGTGCCCCTTCGGCTCCAGCGACACCTCGGTGGCGCCCTCGCCGCCCCGGACGGTGAGCCAGCGGTGCTCGCCCATCGGGATGTCCGCGGTCACCTGGAAGCCGAGCTTTCCGGTGTAGAAGTCGAGAGCACGCTGCTGGTCGTCGACGAAGATGCTGACGGTCTGGAGCTTCATGGGGTTCCCCTTCGTGGTGGCCACCGCATCGAGATCTCCTCGAGCGGGGTGGTGTCGATGGTGTGGAGCTTGTAGCGGCCCCGGCGTTCGGTCCGCACCAGGCCTGCCGACTCGAGCACGTCGAGGTGCTGCGAGACGGCCTGTCGGCTCGGGGTCAGGTCGTGCTTCATCGCCAGCCTCGAGCAGAGCTCGAAGAGCGTCTGCTCGTCCCGATCCATGAGCTCGTCCAGCAAGACGCGCCGCGTGGGATCCGCGAGCGCCTTGTAGATGTCCCCCACGCCGTAGACGTTAGGCAAGTGGTCACTTGCCTGTCAAGGGATGTGGCGTGGTCCGGGATCCCGCGTGGGACCTGTCCATGGACGCCACGGCGTGCGTTCAATATGCCTGTGGGGGACCAGGTGGAGGACGTCGAGGCAGGCGCTCGCGCGCGACGTCGCAGGCGGCAGCGCCGGGCCGCCGGGGCCGCGGCGTGCGTCGCAGTGGTGGCTGGCATCGCCTTCGGGCTTCCCGGGCTGCGCGCGGTCGTACTCGATCCGGTGGGTGAGCCGGCGACCGACCCCGTCTCCTTCCCGGGGGCGGTGTACGTCGCGGTCGAGCGGGTCGGCGACACCTGGGAGGTACGACGCAGCGACGGGACGTCCTTCCGCCTCGACCTGAAGGAGGACGGCGGGGCGGCCGCGATCTCGGTCAGCGGCGACCGCCGCTGGCTCTCCTACACCCGGCCGGCCCACTCCGGAGCGCAGTCCGGCGCCCTGCGGGACCTCCTCCTGCTCCGCGCGGACCAGGAGGAGCCGGTGTCGGCCGATCAGGTCTTCGCGACCGCGATGAGCGCGCAGCTGTGGTCGCCCGACAGCACCCGGGTGCTGGTGCCCGTGGCCGACGGCGACGTGAACCTGGTCGACACCCGGGGCGCGGTCCTGGAGCACCGGTATCCGCCCGGCGCCGTGGCGGGCTTCCTCGACGAGGAGTCCCTCGGCGTGGTCCAGGCGCAGGGGGAGCGGGGGGATGAGGGGCTCACCTGGCTGGTGACCGACCTCGCGATGGAGACCCGGAGCGTCACCGCGCTGGCGGTCGGGAGGGAGGAGCTGGCGCCGCGCGGCTGGGGACAGCTCTTCACCCGTCAGGCGTCCCTGTCGCCGGGCGGCGAGCGGGTCGCGGTGCTGCTGGGGGAGCACCCGGGGCGGCTCCGACTGCTGCTCTTCTCCACTGGGACCGGGGAGCTCCTGGACCTGCGTGACACGAGCGAACGGGAGGTCGATCTCACGTGCCCGGTGCGCTGGGAGGCGGGCGACGCCGCGCTGACCGAGGCGGCGGCGAGCTGCTGGGTGCTCACGCCGGCGGTCGGCTCCCCAGCGCCCGGCACCGATCCAGCACCCGGCACCGATCCAGTGCCCGGCTCGATGTCCGAGGTCACTCGCTGTCGCGACGTCCGACTGCCCGAAGCGGGCCTGGGCGAGGCTGACTTCAGCACGGCGGACGGTCTGCTCCAGATCAACTTCTCCGACACCCGAGGGGGCCGCTACCGCAACGTCTCCTACACGGTCCGCTACCGCGCGGACCCCACCTGCCGGACGACGCCCGCGATGGTCGAGGTGCTCGACCGGGTCGGTCCGCCGGGGTGGCGGGAAACGGCGCGGAACTGAGGCACGTTCCTGGAGCGGGAGCAGAGCGGCCCCGTCAGCAGTCGCCGGCCGCCTCGGCGCAGGCCTCGCGGCAGGCCTCGGGCGGGTCCGCGATCGCCACCGCGTGGATCGCGCGGGCGGCGTCCCCGAGCGCGGTGAGCTGCTCGGGGGTGAGGGCGTCGATCACCAGCCGGCGCGCCTCCCGCACGTGGCCGGGGACCGCCTCCTCGAGCTTGGCGAAGCCGGCGTCGGTGAGCCGCGCCTCCATCCGCCGGCCGCCGCCGGTGCAGGTACGCCGCTCGACGTACCCGCCGCGCTCCAGCCTGGTGACGGCGTGCGACAGTCGGGAGAGCGATCCCTGGGCCAACTCGGCCAGCTCGCTGAGCCCCAGGGTGCGGTCGGGCGAGTCCGAGAGGGCCGTGAGCACCTGGAACTCGTAGCCGTTGAGACCCACGTCGCGCTTGAGCTGGGCGTCGAGCGCCGGCGGCAGCACGGCGAGCAGCTGGACGAGGGCGATCCACTCGCGCTGCTGCTCCGGCGAGAGCCACGGGACCTCCCCGTGCTCGTCCGGCGTGCGCTCAGTGCTCATGCCCCCAGCGTACTCGCCCGCTTGAACATTCAAGTCGGAACGCGTAACGTCTCGACTTGAACATTCAACACGCCTTTCCCACTCTCCTCAGGAGCAGCCATGTCCGTCCTCCGCATCGACGCCTCCATCCAGGGCGACCACTCCGCCAGCAGCGCGCTGGCCGACCTCGTCCTCGAGCGGGTCGTCTCCGCCCACCCCGACGTGCCCGTGGTCCGGCGTCACCTCGCGCAGGACCCGCTCCCCGCCGACGCCTGGGCCACCGCGATCTCGGGTGGCTTCACCCCCGAGGCCGACCGCAGCCACGCCCAGCGCGACGCACTCGCGCTGGCCGAGACGCTCGCCGGCGAGCTGCAGCAGGCCACCACCGCCGTCCTGGCCCTCCCGCTCTACAACTACGGCGTCTCCCAGCACGTGAAGACCTGGATGGACCTCGCCTGCGCCGGCGCCCCGATGGGCACCCGCCTGCTCGACGGCACCCCCACCGTCCTGCTCACCACCCGCGGCGGCGCCTACGGCCCCGGCACCCCGCGCGAGGGCTGGGACCACAACGTCGACTTCCTGCGCCGGATCCTGTGCGACGTCTGGGGCGCCGACCTGACCGTGGTCGAGCGGGAGTTCACCCTGGTCGGGGTCAACCCGGCGCTCGACGAGTTCACCGAGACCGCGGCGCTGATGCGCAAGAGTGCCGAGGAGGCCGCCGTCGAGGCCGGCGACGCCCTCGCCGCCCACCACGCCGCCTGACCCAGCATCGCCCCCCGGGGGCCGTCTGCCCCAGCGCCACTGACCGTGCGCCGCGCGGGCGGTCTTGGGGGCGGGAAGGGCTCTGTGACAGGTTCGTGCCTCCTGACCGAGGGAAGTCACCGTCGATCACGAGGAGCCTGTCGTGATGAGTCCGACCCGCCCCCGCCCGTCCAACCGCCCCCGTCTGCCGAGCCTGCTCACCTGCGCTGCGGCGGGGGTGCTCGCCCTCGGGCTGGGTGCCTGCAGCCCCGCCGAGACGCCCACCGGATCGCCTGACCCCGGGGCCACCGCCTCCTCGGCCACGCCGTCCGGCTCGCCCACCGCCTCCGGCACGGCCACTCCGGCGGACGTGGACTTCTCCCCGCTGGAGCAGCAGTACGACGCCCGGCTCGGCGTCTTCGCCGTCGACACCGGCAGCGGGACCACGGTCGAGCACCGCGCCGATGAGCGCTTCGCCTACGCCTCGACGTTCAAGGCGCTGGCGGCCGCCGCTCTGCTCGACCGGCTCGAGCCGGAGGAGTGGGACGAGGTCGTCCGTTACGGCGAAGCCGACCTGGTCGACCACTCCCCGGTGACCGAGCAGCACGTGGCCACCGGGCTGCCGCTGCGCCGGATCGCAGAGGCGGCGGTGCGGGAGAGCGACAACACCGCCGCCAACCTGATGCTCGACGCGCTCGGCGGACCCGCCGGCTTCCAGCGCGCGCTGCGAGCCGTGGGCGACGACGTCACCGTGGTCGCGCGGACCGAGCCGACGCTCAACGAGGCCCGTCCCGGCGACGACCGGGACACCACCACCCCGCGGGCGTTCGCCGAGGTCCTGCGGGCGTACGCCGTCGACGACGCCCTGGCGCCAGCGGCTCGCCGTACCCTGCTGCGCTGGATGAGCGGCAACGCCACCGGCGACGCGCTGGTCCGGGCCGGGGTGCCGCCGGACTGGGTGGTGGCGGACAAGTCCGGAGGGGGCGGCTACGGCACCCGCAACGACCTCGCGCTGGTCACACCGCCCGGCCGGGCGCCGATCGTGGTCGCGGTCTTCTCCGACCGCGGCGAGAAGGACGCGGCGTACGACGACGCGCTGGTCGCTGACGCCGCCGCCCTGGTGGTGCGCGCCCTGCGCTGACGCGAAGCCGGGGGCGACGACGAGGAATGCCCCGCCCGGGGAACGGGCACCGAATCGTGCATGAAGGCCCCCAAGACCGCCGCGGTGGCGGCGACCGGCGCCTGGACGGACCCGGACGGCTACCGGATGCCGTCGGGGGAGGTCCACGCTTGGACGCCGGGCACCAACCAGACCTTGTGCGGGCTCTCGATCCACCGGTCCGAGCTGCGCCGCTTCTCCCACGTGGAGTGGGTCGACGTGCAGCCCGCGACCGGGCGCGACGCCGACCAGGTCTCCGACGTGTGCCGGCGCTGCGCCGCAGCGATGGGGGGCCGTCGCGACGAACGGCCCTGGAAGCGCACCGACCCCCGCCCCTGACCACCCCGCGATGACCAGCTCGCGGCCTGGGCATCCCAGGCCCTGAACCCGACCCTGAACCCGACCCAGTGAAGGAGCGCACGATGACCCACCACGACCTTCCCCTGCCGGACTACGACGACCTCAGCAGCGGCGCCCTCGAGTCCCGGGTGCGGACGCTGGACGCCGCGGGGGTCGAGCAGGTGCTGGCCTACGAACGCGCGCACGCCGACCGGATCCAGGTGGTGCAGATCCTGGAGCACCGGTTGCAGGCCCTGCAGACAGGCGACGCGCAACCCTCGGGAGGCGACCCGACGGCCTCGGCGACGCAGGTGCAGCAGGGGGCGTCGGGCGGCTCGCCGGTCTCCCCGGCGACCCAGGGGCCCAAGCAGAACCCGCCGTCCCAGGGAGTCCCCACCAACCCCGCCCAGCCGCGGACGTGAGGGCATGGCCCGCCATGACGGGGGTACGAGCAGTCGCATGAAGTCGACCCAGAACCCAGAACGCGCAACCGGCCGCCTGGTGCGCGGCCTCGGCGTCGCCAGCCTCGGCCTCGGCGTCCCGATGCTCCTGCGGCCCGGCTCGGTGGCCCGGCTCGCGGGGGTGGACGACAGTGCGAGCGCCCCGGGGGTGATCCGCGCGGTCGGCGCCCGCGAGCTCGTGCACGCGGCGGCCTGCCTGGTCGGCCCGCAGCGCTCGGTGTGGACCCGGGTCGCCGGGGACGCGCTCGACCTGGCACTGCTCGGTCACGCGATGAAGACGCGGCGAGCCGAGCGAACCGGCCTGCGGGGATGGGGCAAGAGGGGGCAGGGTGAGCGGCTCACCCGGGTCAACCTGGCCACCGCCGCGGTCGCGGGGATCGCGGCCGTCGACCTGTACGCCGCGGTGCGTACCGCTCGCGCCCAGCACGGCAAGGGCCGTCCCGGACCGCTCAGCCTGGAGGCGTCGACCACCGTCAACCGACCGCCGGACGAGGTCTTCGCGTTCTGGCGCGACCTGGGCAACCTGCCCTCGTTCATGCTCCACCTGGAGTCGGTGACCACCCAGGGCGACGGCACGAGCCACTGGGTGGCCAAGGGCCCGGCCGGCAAGAAGGTCTCCTGGGACGCCGAGATCACCAGCCAGGAGACCGGCCGCCGCCTGGCCTGGCGCTCGCTCAAGGGGGCCACGGTCGCCAACTCCGGCACCGTGCACTTCGCCCCCGCGCCCGGCGACCGGGGCACCGAGGTCCGGGTGGTGCTGCACTACGACGTCCCCGGCGGGCGGGTCGGCCGCGCGGTCGCGCGTCTCTTCGGCGAGGAGCCCGAGCAGCAGGTCCGCGACGACCTGCGCCGGTTCAAGCAGGTGATGGAGACCGGCTCGGTGGTGCGCACCGAGATCCTCCCGCACGGCACCGAGGCGAAGCGGCAGTTCCTCCAGGGGCCGGCTCAGCCCAACGACAAGCAGCCCAACGACAAGCAGCCCAACGAGCACGCGAGCAACGAAGGGAGCAGCCGATGAAGGCGGTCGTCTGGCAGGGCCCTAGCAAGGTCGACGTCCAGGAGGTCCCGGACCCGAAGCTGCTCAACCCCCGGGACGCGATCATCAAGGTCTCCTCGACCGCGATCTGCGGCTCCGACCTGCACCTGTACGACGGCTACATCCCGACGTTCATGCCCGGCGACATCTTCGGCCACGAGTTCATGGGCGAGGTCGTCGAGCTGGGCCCCGAGGCGCGCGAGCGGCGCCCTGACCTGCAGGTCGGCGACCGGGTGATCGTGCCGTTCCCGATCGCCTGCGGCGCCTGCACGCCGTGCCAGCGCGGCTTGACCTCGCTGTGCGAGAACTCCAACCCCAACGCCGGCGAGGCGGAGAAGGTGATGGGCCACTCGCCGTCCGGGATCTTCGGCTACTCCCACATGCTCGGCGGCTACCCCGGCGGCCAGGCGGAGTACGCCCGGGTGCCGTTCGCCGACGTGGGGCCGTTCAAGGTCGACGAGGACCTCAGCGACGACCAGGTGCTCTTCCTCACCGACGTGCTGCCGACCGGCTGGATGGCCGCCGACATGTGCGACATCCAGTCCGGCGACGTGGTCGCGGTCTGGGGCGCCGGCCCGGTCGGGCAGTTCGCCTGCCTGGCCGCGCAGATCATGGGCGCGGCCAAGGTGATCGTGATCGACCGGGTGCCGGAGCGGCTGGCGATGGCCGCCGAGCACACGGGCGCGCACCCGCTCAACTACGAGAACACGTCGGTGCTCAAGGAGCTGCGCGAGCTCACCGCCGGACGCGGGCCCGACCGGGTGATCGACGCGGTCGGCATGGAGGCGCACACCGACGTCACCGCGATCCACGCGTACGACAAGACCAAGCAGGTCGCCAAGCTCTCCACCGAGCGGCCGCACGCGCTGCGCGAGGCGATCCTCTCGGTCGCCAACGGCGGCACGGTCTCGATCGTCGGCGTCTACGGCGGACTGGTCGACAAGTTCCCGATCGGGTCGCTGATGAACCGCTCGGTCACGGTGCGCACCGGCCAGGCGCACGTCCACCGCTACCTGCCCGACCTCTACCGGCGGATCCGCAGCGGGGAGATCGACCCGACCTTCATCATCAGCCACCACCTGCCGCTGGCCGACGCGGCGCACGGCTTCGACATCTTCAAGCACAAGGAGCAGGAGTGCACGAAGGTGGTGCTCAAGCCCTGACCCGGTCCAGTTGGATCTCCGTCCGGCGGACGCCGCCTAGGGTCGTGGCGTGACTCCGACCGCCCTGCTGCCGCACACCCAGTACCTCGACCTGCTCGACCGGCACGGCCGCGCCGGCGTGGAGGCGCTCGGCCGACTGCTCCCCGAGGAGCGGGTCGGGCCGCTGAAGGAGGAGGCGCTGACCTACGCGCAGGAGCACCTGGGGACGCTGGCGGTCTGGGAGTGGCTTCTCCGGCACCCGGAGTCGGACTGGCGTGCCTACGAGGGGCAGACCCCGCCGGTCGTGCTGGAGGACGTGCTGGCCGAGATCAGCCGGGTTCGGGACGAGCTGACGCGACTGTTGGTCGACGTCGGTCCGGACGTGGAGCTCGACTACTTCGGGCGTCCGGGGACCTCGCACGAGGTCGCGCGGCTGCTGGCTCACGAGGCGATCAACGTGGCGCTCGCGGCGAGCGAGGTCAGCTCCCTCGAGCCGCCTGCGCTGCACCCCGACGTCGCGGCAGACTGCGTGGACCGGGCGCTGGCCCACTGGGCGGAGCCGGGCGCCGACGTCCTCTGGCAGCCCGCGCCGGCCCACCTAGTGGCGTCGGACACGGACAGCTCGTGGTGGGTCAGGTTCGGCACCGACCGGGAGGGGGTCCTGGGCGACATCGCACTCGGCTCGCCCGGCCGGCCGGTCCTCACGGTCACCGACTCCGCGGCAGGGCTGCTGCGGTGGCTCCATGACTATCCCGGGTCAGGTGCGGTGGTGGAGGGCGAGGCGGCAGCGGAGCGGGCGTTCAAGGTGGCCCTCGGGCATCGGGTCGAGCCGGAGCCGCGGCGCCGCTCGTGGTGGCGCCGGGCTCAGTGATAGTGGGCGCAGTGAATCGGGAGCAGTGACCTCCGCGGCGCTCCCAGCGGGCTGGCAGGGGCCTGCCGCGGCTCAGGGCGCGAGGAGCCGGCGTACGGCGTCGCGCAGCGTCTCGGCCGCGCGCGCGGCGTCGAACCCGGGCTCGGTGACCACCACCCCGAGGTAGCCGTCGAGCAGGGCCTGGAGCCAGAGCACCAGCTGCTCGGGCGGCAGGTCCGCGCGCACGTCGCCGGCCTCCATGGCGGCGCGTACCCAGGGCAGCAGCCCCGCGCGGATCGCCGCGGTGTCGAGCTCCAGGGTGCCGGTGACCTCCGGTTCGGACATCACCGCGCCGACCGCGCGGACCAGTCCCGCGACCCGGACGTCGGCCATCTCCTCGGCGGTGTGGGCCACGTAGTCGTCGAGCACGCCCCGGGCGTCGTCGCGGCCGGCCTGCGCGGCAAACCACTCCTGCTCCTCGGCAGTGCCGAGCTCCAGCATCGCCAGCAGCACCGCGAGCTTGGTCGGGAAGTAGTGGAAGAAGGTGCCCGAGCCGATGCCCGCCTCGCGGCAGATCGCGGCGGTGGTCGCCCGGTCGTAGCCGTCGCGGGCGAAGCAGGTGAGCGCGGCGTCGATGATCTGCAGCCGTCGCGCCTCGTGGCGGGCCGGGTCGACCGTGCGTGCCATACCCGGATCCTCCCAGCTGCTGGCAAATAATGGAGTACGCACTCTAGTATTGACGCCATGACCCAGGAAGTCGAGCGCTGGCTGCTCACTCACGACGGCCGCGCGCACGTCGTGGAGCTGACCGAGGCTGGATTCCAGCGCGCGATCACCTGGACGGTGGACGACGAGGAGGTCGCGTCGGAGAAGACGTCCGACGACACGGTGACCCTGGACGGCGGCGACCATGGCGCGGTCAAGCTCAAGCTGCCCACTTTCGTCGGTCCGGCCCGCCGGGTCACCTGGTGGGGCGGCGAGCCGGGGAAGCCGGCCCTCGCGGCCGCGACGCTCGGCATCGGCGGGCTCGATTTCGACCCCGAGCCCGGCTCCAAGGCTGCCGAGCGGGAGGCGTGGATCCGCGAGCACCCCACCCAGTACGCCGTACGCCGGACCGCCGCAGCCGTCGCCGGGGTCGTGGTGCCGATCGTGCTGATCTGGCTGCTCGGCCGGTTCGCCCTCCCCAACATCCCCTGGCCCGACATCCCCTGGCCCAAGATCCCCTGGCCGGACTGGTCGATCCCGTGGCCGACCATCCCGTGGCCGGACTGGTCGATCCCCTGGCCGGAATGGAGCCTTCCCGACTGGAGCCTGCCCGCCTGGTTGCAGAGCCTGCTCGACCTGCTCAAGTACGTCTGGCCGGTACTGCTCGCTGCCGCCCTCGCGCAGCGCGAGATCAAGCGGCGCCGCGACCAGGACGCGCGGAAGCGGGCCGCGCAGCTCACGGCCGCAGACACCGCCCAGGTCACCGAAGAGGACTCGGCCAAGCGCGCCGAAGCCGAGCCGCAGGAGCCCGACCGCCCTTAGGGTCGCCCCCATGACGCGATCGTGGTGGGGCTGGGGCAACGAGGAGCACGCCGTCGTCGGCGCCGAGGCCGAGGAGCTGGTGGCCCGGGTGGCGGCGCTGCTCCCCGAGCACGACTTCACCCCGCACGCCCCGCCCGCCGTGGCCGACCTCGACCTGAAGGCGCCCCAGGTCGAGGTCCCCGCGTCGCTGGCCGAGATCGCCTCGGCCGAGCCCGAGGACCGGGCCGCGCACACCCACGGCAAGGCCTACCGCGACGTGGTCCGCAACCTCCAGGGCGACCTGGCGCACCCGCCGGACCTGGTGCTGCGCCCGCGCTCGGAGCAGGACGTGGTCGACGTGCTCGACTGGGCGACGTCCGCCTCGGTGGCCGTGGTGCCGTTCGGCGGCGGTACGTCGGTGGTCGGCGGCGTGGAGGCGCGGTTCGACGGCCCGGCGGTCAGCCTCGACCTGGGCGCGCTCGACCAGGTGCTGGAGATCGACCCGGTCAGCCGGGCCGCGCGGATCCAGGGCGGCGTCCTCGGTCCGGCGCTCGAGGCGCAGCTGCGCCCGCACGGGCTGACGCTGCGGCACTTCCCGCAGTCCTTCGAGTTCTCTACCCTCGGCGGCTGGCTCGCCACCCGCGCCGGCGGCCACTACGCCACCGTGCTCACCCACGTCGACGACCTCACCGAGAGCCTGCGGGTGGTCAGCCCGACCGGGGTCGGGGAGTCGCGGCGGCTGCCCGGCTCGGGGGCGGGTCCGTCGCCGGACCGGATGTTCCTCGGCTCCGAGGGCACGCTGGGGATCATCACCGAGGCGTGGATGCGGCTCCAGGACCGGCCCCGCTGGCGGGCCGGGGTCACCGTCGACTTCGACTCCTTCGACGCGGCGGTGGCCGCCACCCGGGCGGTCGCGCAGAGCGGCCTCAACCCGTCGAACTGCCGGCTGCTCGACCCGATGGAGGCGCTGCTCAACGTCGGCTCCTCCACCCGCGGCGGCCTGCTGGTGCTGGCCTTCGAGTCGGCCGACCACCCGGTCGACGTGCTCCTGGACCGGGCGATCGAGCTCGCCCGCGACCACGGCGGCAAGCCGGGGGAGCCGTCGGTCAAGGACGCGGCCGCAGCCGCGGCGGAGACCACCGGCCCGGGTGACCCGGCGGACGCCTGGCGCTCCTCGTTCCTCCGGATGCCCTACCAGCGCGACGCCGTCACTCGCCGCAGCTTGATCGCGGAGACCTTCGAGACCGCCTGCACCTGGGACCGGTTCCCGACGATGCACGCGGCGATCACCACCGCGGCGTACGACGTGATGGGTGCGCTCGGGATCACCGGCGTGATCACCTGCCGGTTCACCCACGTCTACCCGGACGGCCCGGCGCCGTACTACGGCGTCTACGCCTCGGGCCGCTGGGGCTCGCTGCTGCCGATGTGGGACGAGATCAAGGCCGGCGTCTCCGAGGCGATGACCACGCACGGCGGCACGATCACTCACCACCACGCGGTCGGCCGCGACCATGCGCCCTGGTACGCCCGCCAGCGGCCGGACCCGTTCGCCGCGGCGTTGCGTGGGGCGAAGGCCGCGCTGGACCCGGCAGGGATCCTGAACCCGGGGGTGCTGGGGCTCTGACGACGGCGTTCTGACGCTCGCCGCGCAGAGGCGTCCTCAACCTCATGGGGACGGGAGCGAGACAGTCGTGCCTGCCCACTCCCCGTGGGCCGGGTACGGGCCGGGCAGATCCAGCACTCGTCTGAGGCGGCCGGTGCGCGGCTCCCAGTCGACCAGGCGACGGTTCGCGATGAGCAGCCGCAGCCGGTCGTCAGTCCACCCCACGATGCTGGTGGTTGCCGGGACCTGCAGCCGGGCGGCCATCGCACCGGTGCCCTTGTCGAGCACCCAGACCTGCGCGGGCTGCCGACTCGGCCACGAGCGGCGGGCGGCGAGGAGCGCGACGTACTTGGTGTGGAACACGCCGAACGCGCGGCGGCGGATCTGGCGAGGGACCTCTACGCCGGGAGTGAGGGTCGACGACGTGACAGCGTCGTCGGCCCAGCGCTTCACCCGGAGTCGCTGACGCGAGGCTCCCCTGATCTCGACCGGCGTGCCGTCGACGTCGAACCGGGTACGCCACGCCGGGTACCTGACGGGGGTCACGCGGCCTTCTCTGCCGAAGTGGAAGGTGGAGTACTTGGACGACTGTGCCGCCGCGGCGTACGCAGAGACGACGTCCTGGCCCGGTATCCAGTCCACGTATCTCACGTCGGAGCGACCTGCCGGGAACGGCACGCGCCGGACCGCGCCGCTCGTCAGGTCGAGCAGGACAGCACCTCCGCGGGTGTGCGCTGCCCAGAGGCGTCCGTCCCGCGACAGGGCACCGGATCCGTAGGTGTCCGGGCCCTGCCACGAGTCCTCGGGAAGACCCAAGTCGCCCATGTCCAGAGTGCGCCAGCGGTCGTCCACGCCGAGGAAGAAGAGGCGCTCGCCTGCCCATCCGTCGGGATCGTCGAGCCGTTCAGTGGGGTGGTAGACCAGCTGAGCGCGCGCGGGGTCCGTCAGGACGCTGGGCGCCTGCGTGGCGGCGTCAGGGGCTACCCGGCGGCGGCCGCCGGTCCAGGGGACGCGGCTCCAGTCACGCGGCGGCGGCTGTGTCCTCGGCGCGGGTGCAGCACTCGTGGATGGCTCGGATGGCGCCGGCGCTTCCCCCGCAGCGTCAGCGGTGGAGGGAGGCCTCGGGAGTCGCTCGGTGTCGCTGGCAGGCGTGCTGCAGGCCGCGAGGAGCGCCACCAGAGTGCAGACGAACGCAGTTCGCATCGCCCCGCCCTCCTCCCTCATGCGCTGAGCGCCACCAGCAACGAGCACCCGGCCAGCATGGCGCACGCGGGCGTCATCACGGCGCGTTCCGATCGGCTCCGGGACGCCGCGTTCATGGCGATCCCCAGGGTGAAGCAGCCGACGAGCACCCAGACCACGGCGACCAGTGCCCCTTCCCGACCGGCGGCTCGAGAGATGAGCGCGGCTGCCATCGCGGCGTACAGCACGACCGAGAGGGCGCTGCCGATACGCAGCCCGCGAGGGAGCACCTCATGCTGCCCGCCCCACACGAAGCGGCCCACGGGTCGTCCGGTCGCGGCGGCGATCTGCACGACGGAGATGGCCGCGAGGACGAAGGTGGCGAGGACGGCGGCTGCGAGACTCACGGGAGGGAGTGTGGCAGTGCCGCGTCGGAAGTCGTCCGCGCCGCGCTCTTCGGACTCCGGGGGCCGTCCTCATGCCTAAGCGATGGCGCGCAGAGCGGCTTGGGCAAACACCACCGACGCCGCCACCGGCAGGGCTGTGGCGGCAACGATCGACAACCCGCCCTCGGCGGGGTCCCACGCCACCAGCCGGAAGCCGTCGACCCGGCGTCCGATCGCCGCGACGCGGAGCAGGACCGTCCCGTCGTCTGCGATCGCGACGGCGCCCAGTCCCCAGTTGCTGTAGTTGGCGTCGTAGTCGAGCACCGGGAGTCGGAACTGCGGGGTCAGCGTCTGGCGGTCGGCGACCACCACCGAGAACGGCTGGTCGTCGTACGTCGTGCCCACCACGGTGTCCTCGTCGGCCTGGATCCGCAGGAGGCGGCCGGTCCGGTCCATGCTCACCTCACGTGGAGTGCCGCCGGCGTAGTCGGTGAGCACGTTGGGCTCCGTGAAGTCGGCGCTGGAAAGCCAATCGCCGGCTGGATCCAGCGTCATGGACATCCCGGCGGGGAGGGACATCTCCTCCGCCTCGCCTGAGCCGATCGCCACGGCGTAGCTCTGCGGGCCGCTGCTGAACAGCATCATCTCCTCGTCGAGGAACGTCCACCCGGCGTAGTCCCAGGGCTCGAGTCCTGGGGGCGCTTCCAACGTCCGGCTGCCGCCGGTGGCCAGGTCGTGCACCGTCACGCGGTAGTCGTACACCCCGACCCGGTTGTCGTAGCCGTAGTGGACCGCGAGCCGGGTGCCCTCGGGGCTGAGGGAGACCACCGGGAACCTCCCGTCGATCGGCACCGTGCGCCAGTCGCCGTCCGTGCCGAGCACCTGGGCCAGGCCGCCCTGCTCGACCGCCAGAACCCCCACGCCGACCGGGTCGTCACTCAGCAGCGGGGAGGAGGTGGGCGGGTCGATCACGTCTGGGAGCGCGGGAGCGATCCGGTCCGGAGCCGCGGGCAGCTGGTCGACGTCGCGCGGGTCCCACTGCGGCCACACCTTCTCCGCGGAGCCGGACGCCGACGCGGAGGCCGAGGGCGAGGGCACACTCGTCGGGGTCGGCCCCGCCGGTGCAACAGGCCCGAGCCCGTCCCCGCGGTCGGCGACCTGGAGGCCGACGAGCGTCGTGACCACTAGGGCCGAGGTGACGACCGCGGCGGCCGCCCCCCGACGGCGGGTACGGCGACGCCTCGCGTTTTGCATTGCCGCCTGTTCGAGCCGGGGGCTCTCGATCCGATCGGTGGCGCGGGCCAGCAGGTCGCGAAGCTCACTCATGGGGTCCTCCGGTCAGGTCGAGCAGCTCCGGCGCACCGGTGCGCAGTCGGGCGAGGGCTGCGGCGTTCTGGCTCTTGACGGTGCCGATGCTGACTCCCAGGATCGCGGCCGTCTCGCGCTCGGACAGGTCGTCGAGGTGCCGCAACACCAGCACCGCCCGCTGGGCCGGGGTGAGCCGCATCAGTGCCCGGCGGATGACCAGCGCGGTGACGGGGTCGCTGCTGATCTCCTCGGGCACCGAGTCATCAAGCGCCGCGCCGGCGGTCTCCCGGCGCCGGCGCCACCAGCTGACGTTGTCGTGCACGACGATCCTGCGCGCGTACGCCGTCGGGTTGCCGTCGCGGAGCTTGGGCCAGCGCAGCGCGACCTTGACCAGCGCCTCCTGGACCAGGTCCTGGGCGCGGTGCAGGTCTCCGGTCAGCAGGTAGGCCGAACGCAGCAGGGAGCGCTGGCACCCGACCGCCCACTCGGTGAACTCCTGGTCATCCACTCGCCGCTCCCGCCTCGGTCGGGACTTCCCCTGGGACCTGTCACCTAAGGAACGTTGCACCCTCCTGCTCAGGTTGGGGTGAGTTCCACCGTGTCGCTTCCACCTTCCCCAGGATCTCCCGAGAGTCGGCTTGTCGCGTCGGCATACGAGCCTTCGAGTGAATACGTGCAGCGCGTCCTGTGGGTGCGCAGACAGTCACCGGCGCGAGCGGCTGGGCACGGGCTCCCCTTAGCGGGGGGAGGACGCACTCGTCGCGGCAGGTGCGGTCGTTTTGGGTCAGGATTCCAGTTGTATCAATAGCGGGCCGAGGATGCGCCTGCCAGCCGACAGATGCTCTTCTCGCTCGTTGGCGTAATGCGCGTACTCCAGGTCTGCGGCGGCTTCGCGGAGTTCTTGAGGCAATGGAGCGCTTGCGTTGTCCAATGCCTCCGACGCTTGCTCGGTTAACCGAGACAGGTCCAACAGGGTCGCCCGTCCCTGCTCGAAGTCGTCCCATGCGTCAAGAAGTGGTGCGTAGACCCGCCTGGCGTGCTCGTCCATGCCGCGAGAGTAAATCGGATCAGGCGCACACCGGCAGACCCGTGGGCCCGACTCGCGGGGGAATGACGCAGCGCCGCTCGACCCTGGCGGGTCGCAAACGGACGTTCGTAGCGGGCCTACGACGACGCTCGTAGCTCGTGCCTCAAGGCCATCGCGTCATCCCAGATCAATGAGCGCAGCTCGGTCAGCCGGTCATTGACCGTCGCTTCCTGGTCCGGTTCGACGGCGTGACCGTTGACGCTCAGGATCCAGAGGTCGTTGAAAGTCCCCATGCCGCCGAACGCACCAAGCACACGATCGAAAGCGGCAGCGTCGTTGTTATGCAACGCAGCCCGGCACGAAGTAGCCCACTTGAACCAGTGATTTTCACCGTGGTTAAGCAGCAGGTTCAGGGTCTCATCCAAGTTACTCATGAGCCGCGTCAGACGAGCATCGAAGTCCGGGTCCGTCACGCTCGGCAGCCTAATCGCGGAAACCGACAGGCGGCGTGCGTCCAACGCGGGCGAATGGGCAGGTCCGACGACGGGACGCGCGGACGCTAGTCGGCGAAGCCCCGGAAGACGCCGTCTGGATAAGCGTTGTCAGCAAACTCGTGAAAGTCCATGTTGGCGATCGAGAGATTGGCCTCTATCGAGGCGATCTCAGCGACCGCGCACCGGAACGTGCGGCCCATGAAGGAGTTGAATAGTTCGGCGTCTTCCGGATCCGAGACCGAGAGGTCGACGTACGCGAGCGTGAGCTCGCCGCCGGCGGTAGCCTCCTCCATGCATCGCGCGTCGGCGAGGAGTACGTACCCGCCCGATTCGATGGTGGGGAGTGCTTCTGCTAGCGCAGGGCCGTCAACACCTGTGAACTCTGGGTCGTCGACGATGACGACGTAGGGCACGTATCCGTCGTCGCCTGGGTCAGTGTTGTCGGGGTCATCGAAGTCGACCGGCTTGGTGACCTGTTCGACAACGACGGACCATGCGGAGTCGCTGGCAAAGTCAGTGCGGATGAGCGGAGTGCCTGCGTCCTCGAAAGCCGCACTGATCTGTGTCAGGTTCACGTCGGAATGCTGACAGAAACATGAGGCCTGCCCGCGGACCAACGCACCCATCAGCGTGTGCCGCGTAGGCAGCCGCGTCTAGAAACATCTGTTGCGCGCGCGACGAGCTCGGCGTCCGGCGCCGTCGGCCCGTACCTACCCTCGTCTGGGCGCCGTACGCCCCCAGTCCATCGAACGTGCTGCACGCCAGACGTGCAGAGGCTCAACGGTCGCGGCAGATCCGGGCGGGCTACAGGTCCGGGCGTCCGGCTCGCGGCGAAGTGACGCAGCCCTGTGCCGTCCTCGTGGAAGACCCGACTGTGGCCTCACGCGCCCCGAGGCTCGCCCCAACTACGGCGTACAACCCTCCGGCCCACACACGTCGCCTCCGCCGTCCACCATGCTCAGGCTCGGCCGCGACTCCTCCCACGCCTTGGTGAGAACCTCCGCGAGCGCGGCGGCGGGCTGGGCGCCGGAGACGCCGTACTTCTGGTCGATCACGAAGAAGGGGACGCCGGTGGCGCCGTAGCGGCGCGCCTGCTCGATGTCCGCCGAGACCTCGGCGGTGAACTCGTCGGAGGCGAGCACCGCGTCGACCCGGTCGGCATCGAGCCCGGCGTCCACTGCCACCTCACGCAGCACGGCGGGGTCGGCGACGTTGCGGGCCTCGGTGAAGTACGCCTTCAGGAGCGCCTCCTTCACCCGTCCCTGCAGCTCGGGGCCGCCCTCGGCGAGCGCCAGGTGGATGACCCGGTGCGCGTCGACCGTGTTGACGTGCCGGGTCTCGTCGAGGCGGTACTCCAGCCCCTCGGCGGCGGCCGTCTCGGTGATCTGTGCCTGCGCCTGCTGCACCTGCTCGGGGCTCATGCCGTACTTGACGGCGAGCATCTCGGCCGAGCGCTCACCGCCGGTACGCGGGGCGGTGGGGTCCAG
Source organism: Nocardioides campestrisoli (assembly GCF_013624435.2). Lineage (NCBI taxonomy): Bacteria > Bacillati > Actinomycetota > Actinomycetes > Propionibacteriales > Nocardioidaceae > Nocardioides > Nocardioides campestrisoli. The sequence continues at coordinate 4,016,549 of NZ_CP061768.1, read as the reverse complement.
CTGGAAGGAGCGCCACACGACCTCGACCTCGTCGGCGTGGCCGAAGTCGGCCAGCGCGGTCTCCATCCGCCGCTTGCCGATGTAGCACCAAGGACAGACGACGTCGCTCCAGATCTCGATCCGCATGCGAGGACAACCTCGCGAGCCGGTCGGGTGTTCCCCGGAGACGGGCCGAGGCGTCAGGCGTCCTGCCGCCGCGTCGGCACGTGGTGCCAGGCGCCGTAGATGAGCACCGCCACGCCCGCCAGCCACAGACCCACGCCCAGCAAGCCCGGACCCCAGTTCATCAGGGCGACGTAGAGGCCGATCGGGGCCGGGCCCACCTCGACGGCCACGACCGGGTTGGACTCGATCGCGGCACAGGTGACGGTCATCGTGTCGGTCTCCGGGGCGGTGAAGACGAACGAGACTTCGGGATCGCCGACGCCCTGCATCTCGACCGTGGTCCGCTCCGAGGGCGGCACGGCCCGCAGCTCCACCGCGTTGCCGGTGGCGTCGACGATCTCGCACTCCGGGTCGATCAGCCACTGCTCGCTCCACAGCGCGTAGTCGCTCCCCGGCTCGAAGACGGCCACCTCGTGGCTGCTCCCGTCCCGCGGCACCTCGGCGCCGCCCCCGTTCCACCACCACCCGGCATAGGTGAAGCTGGCGAACGCGATCACGATCCCGGCGACCATCAACGTCGCGGAGAGGACGAACACCCGCCACCCCGGGCGCTGCCGGGTCTGGGGTGCGGCCGGCGCGTCCGGGTGCGTGGTCATGGCCGGAGACTAGGGCCTGCGACGCGGGTGAGGGGAGTACGCCGCGCAAGGACGTCCCTCATCCGCGTTCCAGCTCCAGGTCGAGCCAGCCGGCGAGATCCCGCAGCTCCCGGTCGACGGAGCCGGTCAGCGCCTTGCTGAACGGCTCGTCCTCGTGCACCGTGTGCACCCGCAGCACGCCCGACTCCCGGTCGGCGACGGCGTCGACCTTGCCGACCAGCCGGTCGCCGTGCAGCACCGGCATCGCCCAGTAGCCCCAGCGCCGCTTCGCCGCCGGCTTGTACATCTCCAGCTGGTAGTCGAACCCGAACAGCTCCGCGATCCGCCGCCGGTCGAAGACGAGCCGGTCCAGCGGTGAGAGCAGCGCGGTGCGGCCGCGGAACGTCGTCCCGTCGTCGAGATACGCCGGGTCCACCCGCCAGCTGCCCGGCACCTCGTCGACGGTGGCCAGGACGCCGGCCTCGCCGACGTGGTCCGGCTCGCCGGGCATCTTGGGGCTCTTCGCCCGGGCGATGCCGAGCCCGCGCAGCCGCCGCCGGTCGCGCTCGGCCAGCGCCTCGGGCAGCGGGACCACCGGGACGTCGGGGTAGACCCGCTCGGCCAGGTCCCAGAGCTTGACCCGGCCCTCCCGACCGGCCGCCGCCACCTCGCCGCGGGCAGCCATCAGGTCGAGCAGCCTGCGCACGTTGCGGTCGTTGGTCCACCCGCTCGACTCCCACGGCACCGCCGTCGTGTCCGGGAGGGCGCTCGCCGGCAGCGGACCCTCGTCGTACAGCTTCTCCAGGATGTCGCGGCGGCAGGCGTCGTTGGCCTCGAGCCAGCCGAGGGTCCGCACCTGCCACTCCTTGAGCGGGCCCGGTCCCGGCCAGGCGGCCATCTCCGCGCGGTAGAGCGCGACGTCCTCGGCGGGCCGCAACCGCATGTCGAGCTCGACGAGCTGCCCGGTGCCGACCGCCTCCTCCAGCTCGCGGCGGTCGTAGCCGGAACCGAGCCGTGACCAGAGCACCAGGTCGGCGTTGCGGGCCACGGCCTCGGTCGGGTCCGCCTGCAGGAAGCCGAGGTGCCGCACCGTGTCGAGCACCGTCTCAGGCCGGTCCGCGCTCAGCAGCTGCGCCCGGACGGCGATCCGCCGGGCGTCGCGACGCGACAGCTGGGGGGTACCCATGACGGGAGCCTAGGGCTAGCGTCCGGGAGATGGAGGACGCCGCGACCCCGTCGCTCGAACCGCAGCCCCCGTGGGAGCCGCCGCTCGCGGGCACCGAGGCCGAGCACCTGCTCGGCTCGCTGGAGCGGCTGCGCGCGACCTTCCGCTGGAAGGCCGACGGGCTCGACGAGGCCGGGCTGCGCGTCGCCCTCCCGTCCTCGGCGCTCACCCTGGGCGGTTTGCTCAAGCACCTCGCGCTGGTCGAGGACCACATGTTCACCAGCAAGCTGGCCGGCACCTCGCCGGGGGAGCCCTGGGCCTCCGCCGACTGGGAGGAGCACCCCGACTGGGACTTCACCTCGGCCGGCTCGGACGCTGCCGCCGAGCTCTACCGGCGCTACGACGACGCCGTACGACGGGCGCGGCAGCGGGTCGGCGAGGCGCTCGATGCGGGCGGCCTCGACCACCCGTGTGCCGTCACCGGGCCCGACGGGACCCCGGCGAGCCTGCGCCGCCTGCTCTTCGACCTGGTCGAGGAGTACGGCCGGCACACCGGGCACGCCGACCTGCTCCGGGAGGCGGTCGACGGCCGCACCGGCGAGGACCCGCCGGAGGAGTGGCGGCCGTTCGAGTAGCCGGCTCCCGGCCCTCGACACCGCCACCGACGCGAGCGCACACTCGAAGACATGGCCGATCCCTGTGTCCACGCCACCCAGCTCACCTTCGCCGCCGCGCCGTCGGGCGACGGCTGCCTGGAGTGCCTGCGCGACGGCACCCAGTGGGTCCAGCTGCGGATGTGCCAGGACTGCGGACACATCGGCTGCTGCGACTCCTCCCCGGGCAGGCACGCCACCGCGCACTACACCGAGACCCAGCACCCGGTGATCCGCTCCTACGAGCCGGGCGAGGAGTGGTTCTGGTGCTACGTCGACGAGGGCGGCTTCGAGCTGCCGGACGCCCCGGAGGCGCTCTCGCACACGTGAGCCGCACGACTCGCCTCACCTGACTCCTCTCATCCCGTGACCCGCACCACGGGTGTCCTGCCCAGGTAGGCGCCATACCGGGTGGCGGCCTCGTCGATGGCGCAGAGCTCGTGCGCCGACAGCGCGCGGTGCGGTGTGAGGTCGAAGCGGACCCGCTCGGCCTCCAGGGTGCGCTTCATCCCGGCCACGAGCTGACCGGCCACGAGCGCCATGCCGATCGCGGTCTCCCGGCCGCGCGGCACCAGGCCGTCCGGGTCGAGCACCCAGCGGGAGTCCTGGTAGCCGCGGTACATCTCGTCGAGTACCTGGAGCAGGTGACCCCGGGGCTCTGCGGCGGCTGGGTCGGGCGGGGGATCGTGGTCGATGGGGTGCCAGAAGGTCCGCCCGTCGTGCTCGAAGGAGGAGAGCCGGTCGCGGACTGCGGCGATCCCACGCGTGGCCTGTCCCGGCGTGAGCGTGGCCCAGTAGGCGAGGTCCTTGGCGGTCGCAGGCCCGTGCCCGACCAGGTAGCGCCAGGCCAGCCGCGCCACCGCCTCGTTCAGGCCCTCCTCGTCGAGCTCGACCCGGGAACCGATCCGGTCCTCCCAGGCGGCATAGGTGTGCTCCGGGTCCTTTCCGGCGCCGGCCTCGCGCGGTGTCCCGCTGCAGATCCGGCGGTCCATCTCCAGGCCTGCCAGCAGCAGGCCGGTCATCCGGCCCGTGGCACGCGGGGCTAGGTCGGGCACCTGCTCGTGCATCGCGGCGGCGATCTCCGATCGCGTCCGGTGTGGTGCCGCGCGCACGGTCTCCACCACCACCTGGCCCAGCCGGTCGATCTCGGCGGGAGTGAAACCGAGGTCGCGTCGCAGCTGCCCGCCGGGAAGGTCGCGCAGTCGCGGGGACATCAGCGCGAGCAGCGGGTCGAGGTCCTCGCGCGCCACGTAGTGCCAGGTCGAGCGGAGCACGTGCGTACGCAGCACGTCACCGGACGCGAGCAGGCCGGCCAAGTCGGCTGGGTCAGGTGCCTGGGTGCGGGTCGCCACTGCCCAGGCCGACTGGCTCGGGTTCTCCGCCTGCACGCCCAGGAGATGGCGTACGACGTCCAGCGCGGACCCGGCGTGCGGCGCGCTCAGGTGCTGCGTCCGGAGGCGCCAGGCAGCGATCGAGCGGTCCATCTGGGGAGCGTAGCGAAGTGGTCAGTCTGCCCTTTTTCGAACATGTGTCCACAGTGTGGGAATGGGTGCTGCTGGGGGTCTGTCTTGTCAGTGGTGCCCGGTTGACTGGGGTCTGTCGGGGACTCATCGGGGGTCTTCGGTAGGTCGGGACGGGGGTCCTTGGGATGTGGGAGCAGGCGGGTGTGGGGCATCCGATCGCACGCGCGGTCGGGCTGGTGGACGAGGCGCTGGACTGCGCCAAGGGCGCGGACCCCTCGTTCCTCTCGGAGGGTGAGCAGCGGGAGGTGCTGCTGGGGTTGTCGCGTCAAGTCGACCAGCTGGAGCGGCTGCGGATGCGGGTGCTGGGCATCCTCGGTGCGCCCGGTGGGGTGGCGCAGGGTGATGGGGCGAAGTCGGCGGCGACCTGGGTGGCGGGCCGGACCCGGTGCGGGTACGGGTCCGCGCGGGCCGCGGAGAAGCTCGCTGAGGCACTCGACTCGCGGTGGCGGCTGGTGGGTGCCGGGTTGGAGGACGGGTCGGTGAACCTGCCCCAAGCCAGGGTGATCGTGAAGGCGCTGGAGGCGTTGGTGATCGACCCGCTCCCGGGTGAGGAGGTCCCCGACGACGTGCTCGCCCGCGCGGAAGCACACCTGGTGGAGTGCGCGGGTGTGTTCACCCCCGCCCAGCTGGAAGCACTCGGTGCGAAGATCCTGGCGGTGGTCGCCCCGGCCACCTGTGAGGAGCACGAACGCAAAGTCCTGGAGCGGGCCGAGCGGCGGGCGAACGCGGCCACCCGGTTGACGTTCCGCAAGCGGGGCGACGGCGCCACCGACGTGGCCGCGCGGATCCCGGACCAGATGGCGGCGCGGTTGAAGACGTATCTGGAGGCGTGGACCTCGCCGAAGCAGGACGACGGCAAGGACACCGGTGCCGCCACCGGTCTGGGGGCGTTTCCTCACCGGGATCCCGCGACGGGTCTGCGGTTGCCCCAGGAGCGGTTGCACGGGCAGGCCTTCTGCGCATTCCTCGAAGCCGCCGACCCCAGCAGGGTCCCGGCGCACGGCGGGTCGGCGACCCGAGTGCTGGTCACCATGAGCCTGGAAGCCCTACGCAGCGGGCTCGGCACGGGGTCGATCCTCAGCAACGGCGAGGACGTCACCACCCTCTCGGCGGGACAGGTCAGAAGGCTGGCCTGCCAGGCGCAGATCATCCCCGTGGTCCTGGGCGCGAAGTCGCAGGTGCTGGACCAGGGTCGGGCGTCGCGGTTCTTCACCGACAGCCAGCGGACCGCGAAGACGTTGACCCAGCGGGTCTGCGGGGCCGAGGGCTGCTCGGTCCCCTCGACCTGGTGCGAGGCCCACCACGGGCGTGATCCCTGGGGCCACGGCGGCAATACGGACCTGGACGACCTGCTCTTCCTGTGTCCCTGGCACCACCAACGTGCCCACGACCCCGCCTTCACCACCACCCAGCACCCCGACGGGTCCCTGCGCTACCACCGACGGACGTAGACCTACGCCCAGGTGCCGCCCAGGTGCCGCCCGGATGGCTCCCGACTGGGCAGCCCGTCTGTCAGCTCAGGCAGAGGCAGAACGGGTGCCCCGCCGGGTCGAGGAGGACCCGGAAGCTCTCGCCCGGCTGGTGCTCGTGCTTGGTCGCGCCCAGCCCGAGGACCGCGCTCTCCGCGGTGTCGAGGTCGTCGACCACCACGTCGAGGTGCATCTGCTGGGGCTGCTCCTGCCCCGGCCAGACCGGCGGCACGTAGTTCGCCACCCCCTGGAAGGAGAGGCTCTGCCCGTAGTCGGCACGGACGTCGATCCAGCCCCCGTCCTCGTCCGGATGGATCTCCCAGTCCAGCAGCGCGGCGTAGAACGAGGCGAGGGCGTCGGGGTCGGGGCAGTCCAGGACGATGGTCGGGAAGCGTGCGATGGCCATGCGTCAGCCTAGGGCTCGGACGCCGTCGGGCACACCCCTCCGGCGCCCCCGACTCAGGCAGGCGTGGCGATGTGCACGACGGCGTCCCCGGAGTTGACCAGCGGCGCCTCGGTCCGACCGATCACGATGCCGCCGCGGCGCGCCCGGATCACCCGCAGCGTCCGCCCGAAGGAGTTGGACAGGTGCCCGAGCCGGTCGCCCTCCTCGACCCGCTGGCCGAGGGTCACGTCGAGGTGCAGGAAGCCGGTGTGCCGGGCCCGCACCCAGGTGCTCTCCCGGCACTCGACGTTGACCAGGGGGTCCTCGCCACAAGTGTCCCCGCCACCCGCCGCGGCCCCGGCGCCGTCAGCAGGAGTGAAGCCGCCGGAGGCGTCCTCGTCGATCATCCCGAGCCGGCCGAGCACCCGGCGTACGCCGTCGACGCCGGCGGCGATCGCCCACTCGTCGAACCGCCACGCCTCCCCGCCCTCGTACAGCAGGACGGTGGCACCCACCTGGCCGGCGGCGTGCCGCAGCGACCCGTCGCGCAGCTTGGCGTGCAGCATCACCGGGGCACCGAACGCCTCCGCCAGCTCGCGGGTGACCGGGTCGTCGAGGTCGGCGCGCACCTGGGGCAGATTGGTCCGCCGGTCCGAGCCGGTGTGCAGGTCGATGCCGACCGAGCACTTGGCGACCACCTCGGTCATCATCAGGTGGGCGATCCGCGAGGCCAGCGAGCCGCGCGGCGAGCCGGGGAACGACCGGTTGAGGTCGCGTCGGTCGGGCAGGTAGCGGTCCCCGGTCATCACCCCGAGCACGTTGACCACCGGGACGGCGATCAGCGTGCCGCGCAGCGTCTTGGCGGAGAGGCCGGCGAGCACCCGGCGTACGACCTCCACGCCGACCAGCTCGTCGCCGTGGGTGGCGGCGTTGATCCAGACCGTGGGGCCGTCCTCCCGGCCGTGCAGCACCCGGACGGGCAGGCTCACGTCGGCGCCGGTGACCAGCCGGGTGACCGGCAGCTCGAGCTCCCGGGCGCTGCCGGGCCGGATCCGGACCTGGCCGATGGCGAACGAGTCCCGCGCGACGCGCTTCACGTGCCGCTCCCTGCCGGTCGTCCCCGGTTCTTCCGCCGGGTCCCGCGCTTGGGCCGCCCGCCCAGGTAGGAGCGCGCGGGGTCGACGAGGAACCCCTGGCGCAGCGCCTCGCGCCCGATCAGCATCCGGAAGCCCATCTCGTCGCGGCGGCTCAGCGTCATCTCGCAGGTGATCCGGCGGCCGACCAGGGTGAGGTCCATCAGCACCACCAGCCGCTCCTCGGTGTGGCCCGAGGAGCTGCGCACCGAGCGACGGTCGTGGATCGGGCACTCGACCACCACGGCGTCGTCGGTGGAGCGCTGCCACGGGTGCAGCGAGAACCGGACCCACGCCTGTCCGTCACGCTCGAGCTCGGTGAGGTCGAAGGCGTGCACGGACGACGTACGGGCACCGGTGTCGAGCTTGGCCTTGAGCCAGGGGACGTCCGCGTCCGGCAGGCTCACCCACTCACGCCACCCGGCGACGATGGGCTGACGGGGGTCGGTGTTTGAATGAGCCCCGTCCGCGGTACTCGCGCTCGTCACCTCACCTGCTCCTCAAGGATCCACGTTGAAGCTGGCCATCCTCTCCCGGGCGCCACGCGCCTACAGTACGCAGCGGCTGCGCACCGCCGCGCAGGATCGCGGGCACACGGTCAAGGTGCTCGACACCCTCCGCTTCGCGATCGACATCTCACACGACGAGCCCGATCTGCAGTTCCGGGGCAAGCCGCTGTCGCACTACGACGCGATCCTGCCGAGGATCGGGAACTCGATCACCTACTACGGCACCGCCGTGGTGCGGCAGTTCGAGCAGATGGACGTCTACACCCCCAACCCGTCGTACGGGATCTCGAACTCGCGCGACAAGCTGCGGGCGACCCAGATCCTCTCCCGGCACGGCATCGAGATGCCGGCGACGATGTTCGTGCGCAACCGCGCCGACGTGATCCCGGCGATCGAGCAGGTCGGCGGGGCGCCGGTGGTGATCAAGCTGCTCGAGGGCACCCAGGGGATCGGCGTCATCCTGGCGCCCGAGCTCAAGGTCGCCGAGGCGATCATCGAGACCCTCCAGTCCACCCGGCAGAACGTGCTGATCCAGCGCTACGTCAAGGAGTCGCGCGGCCGCGACATCCGCGCCCTCGTGGTCGGCGACCGGGTCGTCGCCGCGATGCGGCGCAGCGCGCAGGGCGACGAGTTCCGCTCCAACGTGCACCGCGGCGGGTCGGTCGAGGGGATCTCGCTCTCCCCGGAGTACGAGCGGGTGGCGGTGCGCTCGGCGCAGATCATGGGGCTGCGGGTCGCCGGCGTCGACATGCTCGAGGGTGACGACGGGCCGCTGGTGATGGAGGTCAACTCCTCGCCCGGCCTGGAGGGGATCGAGTCCGCGACCAAGCTGGACGTGGCGGGCGCGATCATCGACTACATCGACAACCAGGTCGCCTTCCCCGAGATCGACGTGCGGCAGCGGCTCACCGTCTCCACCGGGTACGGCGTCGCCGAGATCGTGGTGCTCCCCGGGGCCGACCTGGTGGGCAAGAAGCTCGGCGAGTCCGGGCTCGACGACCGCGACATCAGCGTGCTGACCCTGCACCGCGGCACCCAGGTGATCCCGAACCCGCGCAACAAGACCCTGCTCGAGGACGGCGACCGGCTGCTCTGCTTCGGCAAGCTGGAGGAGATGCGCTCGATGATCCCCGAGCGCAAGCGGCGTCGGGCGCGGGTCCGCAAGCTGCCGACCCAGCCCATCCACGGCGACTGAGGCGCGCCACCACGCCCATCACTACGGTGGTGCCGTGAGTCGCGCCGACGTCCTGTTCGCCCGCCTGGTCCGCACGCCCGGCGGGCGCGACACCACCGGCACGCTGAGGCCCGAGGTGCGCGAGCACGTCGGCAGCAACGGGCTGCGCCAGGTCGCGGCCGACGCGCTGCAGAACGTCGGCGACCAGGTGGTCAACGCCAAGACCGTGCTGCCCTGGCTGCTCAGCGCGGTCGGCGCGCCGGGGGTGCTGCTCGGGCTGCTGGTGCCGATCCGGGAGTCGGGCTCGATGCTGCCGCAGGCGGCGCTGGCCCCGCGGGTGGCGAGCCGGCCGGTGCGCCGGTGGATCTGGGTGACCGGCGCGCTCGGCCAGGCGGCCTCGGTCGCGGCGATGGCGCTGGTCGCCCTGCTCACCGAGGGCTGGGTGGCCGGGGTCGGGGTGCTGCTGGCGCTGGCCGTCTTCTCCACCTCCCGGGCGCTCAACTCGCTGGCCGGCAAGGACGTGCTCGGGCGGACGGTGCCGAAGGGCCAGCGCGGTCAGATCAACGGCCTGGTCACGGTGGCCGCGGGACTGGTCGCGGTCACGCTCGGGCTCGCGCTGCGGGTCTTCGGGGGCGACGACGTGGGCCTGGGGGTGCTGGTCGGCCTGCTGGCCGGCGCCGCGGTGGCGTGGGCGCTGGCCGCGGTCGTCTTCGCCGGCGTCGTGGAGCCCGTCGAGGAGCCGGTCGACGACGCCGAGGACCAGGGCTGGTTCCGCAGCGCGGTCGCCTCCCTGCGTGAGGACGCCGGACTGCGCCGCTTCGTGCTGGTCCGCGGCCTGCTGCTGGTCTCCGCGCTCAGCCCGCCGTTCGTGGTCGCGCTCGCGGTGACCGAGGGCGGGGCGGGCCTGGCCGGACTGGGTCCGTTCGTGATCGCCCAGGGCGTCGCCGGACTGGTCGGTGGCCGGCTCTTCGGCCGCCAGGCGGACCGCTCCTCGCGCCGGCTGATGGTGCTCGGGGCCGCGCTCTCCTCCGCGGTGGTGCTCGGCTTCCTGGCCCTGCTCCTGGTCGACCCGATGCGGGAGTGGGCCTACCTCTACCCGGTCACCTACCTGTTGCTGGCCTTCGTGCACACCGGCGTCCGGGTCGCCCGCAAGACCTACGTCGTCGACATGGCCGGCGACGACCGGCGGACCGAGTACGTCGCGGTCTCGAACACCGCGATCGGGGTGCTGCTGCTGGTGGCCGGTGCGTTGTCCGGAGCGCTCGCGACCTTCGGCAACGAGGTCGCGCTGCTCTTCCTGGCGGCTCTCGGTCTGCTCGGCGTGCTGGTGGCGCGGACCCTGCCCGAGGTCGGGATCGCCGCCGACGAGCCGGCCTCGCCCGCAGCACGCTCCTGACCGGGTCGCCCTCACCGGGTCGGTGACCAGCGCGGGCCGGCACGGGTGCGGGTCGGCGTCGGTTCGGGCACACTGGCGAGACACGCACACCGGCCTGAGGGGGGCGGCGAGATGACTCGTGTCGAGGGAGCGGACGCGGCCGACGGGCCCCCGCCCGCCGAGGCCGTACGTCGGCTCGGCCGCCTGGAGGCGGCGACCGGTGGGGTGACCGTGCTGACGGGCGTCGCGATGGCCGGTCACCTGATCGGTCCCTGGACGCTGGACGAGTCCCTCGCCTGGGGCGTGGGCGCGGGCTCCGGTGCCGCGTTGCTGTGGGTCCTGGTGCGTCTCTGGATCCCGGCTCGGCCGACGATGGCTGCGGCTCCCGCGGAGCAGTCCGAAGGTGAGGCGGCGGAGCAGCCAGAGACCGAGGACGAGGCCGAGGACGGGGACGGGGACGGGGACAGCGCCGAGGGCGGCTGGGACCTGAGCGGTCTCCTCCTGGCCTGCGTCGTCGTCCCACTCGTCGTCGTGCTGGGGCTGGTGATCCAGGGCTGGCCGCTGGTGCTGCTGGTCGGAGGGTTCGCCTTCGCCGCGCCCGACGTGGACGCTGCGCAGGTGCTCAGGGCCTTCTTCCTCAGCCTGGGCGTCGTCGTCCTGTTCGAGGTCGCGGTCTCCGTGCCGCTGATGCGTCGCTGGGGCATGGACCCCGGCTGAGGACGACGGACATGTCCGCGCCGAGCACGCCGCGAGCCCCGGGGATCCCGAGGCCCGGGACGCTGCCCGGGACGCTGGTGGCCGGGACGCTCCTGGCGGTCGCGCTGCTCGCCGGCTGCGCCACCGGCGGCTCGCCGTCGCCCCGCACGGGCAGCGGCGCGGCGCCGCCCGACTCGGCCGGCTCGTCGGCCCCGTCCGCTCCCAGCAGCCCGTCGATCAGCACCCTGCCGCCGATGCCGGCGTCCGACGACGACCCGCCGGACGGGAGGCTGGTCGCCGACCTGCGCCAGTCCTCCCGCGACGCGGCGCTGGGACGGTTCCAGGTGTGGGTGGGCAACGGACTCGGCGCGGAGCTGACGCCGATCCGGGTGCGCTACCGCGATCCCAGGTTCCGGCGGCCGGTCAGCGGGGAGCGGCTGCGGACCATCCCCTCGGGGACTGCTCGCGGCTTCCCGCTCGCGCTGCCGCCCCGACCTCGCTGCCTGGGACCCGGCGGCCAGGGAGGTCTCCGTCCGGGTGCGGCTCCCGGTGTGGTCGAGGTGCGAAGCACGCGCGAGGTCAGCGGCTCCGCGGTCCGCCGCGTGCACGTGGAGGACGAGGCCGACGTGGTGCAGCGGTACGTCGCGGCCCGGTGCTTCCAGCTCGACCTGGACCGGGTCGCCACGCTCTCGTTCGCCGACCGGCTCCGCCCGACGGGTGACGACGCCGCCGAGCTGCTCCTGCGGGTCACCCCGCGGGGTCGGCCCGGCCGCCGGGTCCAGGTCGACACGGTCTCGGGCACCCCCGTGCTCACCCCGCCCGGGCAGCCCGTGTGGGAGCCGGCCGCCTCCGTGGCCGGGGACGGCGAGCCGCTGGTGCTCGCACTTCCGGTCGGTCCGGCCCGGTGCGACGCGCACGCATTCGCGGAGTCGGGTGGGGCCACCGCGTTCCGGGTGGCGCTGCGGCTGGACGGCGAACCCGGCGAGGTCCTCGTCCGGATGGGCCCCGAGGGTGCCGCGGCAGCCCTCGCCTTCGCCCAGGAGGTCTGCGGGTCCAGCCCGGACTGACGGACTGACGGACTGACGACTCAGGCCGAGATGCCGAAGCGCCCCAGCCGGGCGTCCAGCGGGATGGAGACGGCGAACGTGGTGCCCCGGCCGGGGGCCGACATCACGGTCACCTTGCCGTCGTGCCCGGCGACGATCGCCTGCACGATGGAGAGTCCGAGACCGGTGCCGGGCACCGCCTTCTTGTAGGACTCGTGGGTGCGGAAGAAGCGCTCGAAGAGCCGCTCCTGGTCCTCCGCGGAGATGCCGACGCCGGTGTCGGAGACCAGCAGGCCGGCCGAGCCCTCGCGGGCGTGCGCCTCGACGGTGATCCGCCCGCCCGCGGGGGTGAACTTGACCGCGTTGCTCACCAGGTTGAGCACCACCCGCTCCAGCGCCGAGTGGTCGCCCAAGATCTGGATCGGGCCGTGCTCGAGCTCGAGGCGCAGCTCCAGGTCCCGCCCGCGGACCATCTCGGTCAGCATGTCCTGGACGTCGCCGACCACGTCGCGGAGGTCGATCGGCGTCCGGTCGAGCTGCAGCAGGCCCGACTCCGCGCGCTCGAGCACCAGCAGGTCCTCGACCAGGTTCTCCAGCCGCTCGGTGTTGCGGATGACCCGGCGCAGCGCGTCGGTCTGCCTCTCGTTGAGGTCGCCGAAGACGCCCTCCTCGAGCAGCTCGGTGTAGCCGGTGATGCTGGTGATCGGGGTGCGCAGCTCGTGGCTGACGGTGGAGACCAGCTCGTGCTTGACCCCCTCGGCCTCCTGGAGCGCCAGGGCGGCGGTGTGCTCGCGGCTCATCGCCTGGAGCATCGCGCGCTCGCTGCGTACCCGGCTGGTGACGTCCTCGCCGGCGGCCAGGTAGCCCACCACCCGGCCGCCCGCCACGATCTCGCTGACGCTCAGGGAGACGATGTGCCGCTGCCCGTCCTTGCCCACCAGCTCCCACTCGCGCCGGCCGCCGTGCGCGACCTGGGCGAGCGTGAGCACGTCCAGTGCCGGGCTCCCGGTGCCCAGGGACATGGCGTGCCGCAGGCCCTCGTCGTAGTCGATCACGACGGCGGTGGTCCGCCCGCGCATCTCGTCGGCGGTGTAGCCCAGCAGCTGCTCGGCCCCGACGTTGAAGTGGGTGATCCGCAGGTCGGTGTCCATCGCCACCAGCAGCGTGTTGACCGCGGCGTCCAGGATCCGCTCCACGGTGGCGGTCGCCCGGCCGAGCAGCAGCTCGTCGCGGGAGAGGCGCCCCAGGGCGTCCAGGCGCAGCGGCTCCTCCTCGTAGGCCAGCACCTGCTTGCGGTAGAGCGCCACGAAGACGAAGACCGGCATGATCAGCGCCCAGGCGAGCAGCAGGCGGGCGCCTGCCTCCTGCCCGACCTGCTCGAGCAGGCCGAGCGCGTCGCGGCGTACGACGAGGGGGTGGAGCAGTCCGTCGACCAGCAGGGTGACCGTGATCGCCGCCGGGTAGACCAGCACCATCGCCAGCGACGGCACCCGGCGCTTGCACATCTCCAGCAGCCACACCAGCAGGACCACCTCGGCGGCCACCAGGAGACCGGCCACGAGCACGGCCCAGGGGGAGGAGCCGGCGAGCTCGGCCGGGATCGCCTGGACGGCGTTGACCCGCGGCCGGCCCTGCACCAGGCCGTCGATGAAGTAGACCAGCGTGAGCAGCACGTGCACGCCGAGGACCAGGACGACGACGTTGCGGACCACCTGCAGGTCGCGGCCGACCACGACGGTGACCAGGATGGCGAAGATCAGCCCGGCGTACGCCGTCTCCCCGGCGCTGACGCTGACCGTGTCGGTGAGCGGCAGCTCGTGGGAGAGGCCGACCAGGCCGGCGACCACCATCACGGTGGCGATGTATCCGTAGAGCAGGACGAACTGGAAGACGGTCTGACGGATCGCCAGCACCAGGGGGGTGAGCGCGTACGCCGCCACGCAGGCGACGAACAGTTCAGGCCCTTCCATGGCTACCTTCTGGGCTATCTACGCGGTGGGTCCGGTCGAGCGGTGGTCCGGTTTACCGGGTGACCGTAGAGGGAGCCGTCGGGCATCGTCCCCGGAATCGGGACAACAGGGCCGATCGGTCGGGGCGCGGTCCAGACCACCGGCGGGCCGTTGCGGCGGGCTCGCCCAGGGGCGCGTCCGGCAGCCTCAGACGGCGGTGCCCATGCCCGTGCCCAGCCCCTCGCCCAGCCCCGTCCTGACCCCGGTGCCGAGCCCAGTGGTGAGACCGGGGTGCACCGTCGTGGTGTCGTGCGCGACGGCCGTCAGCGGCAGGCTCACGGTGACCGTGGTGCCCTCGCCGTGGGTGGAGGCGAAGCTGACCTCGCCGCCGTGGCCGGCGACCACGGCCTGCACGATGCTGAGGCCGAGCCCCGAGCCCGGGATGGCCAGGGCGTTGGCCTCGTTGGAGCGGAAGAACCGGGCGAAGACCTGGTCGGCGTCCTCGACCGGCACGCCGATGCCGGTGTCGGCGACGGTGAGCCAGGCCTGGCCGGCGTCGGCGACCACGCGCAGGGCGATGGTGCCGCGGCCGGGGGTGAACTTGACCGCGTTGCTGAGCAGGTTGATCACCAGCCGGTCCAGGGCGGCGCGGTCGCCGTCGACGACCACCGGGTTGGCCGGCAGGGAGACGCTGAACTTCAGGTCCCGGCCACGCACCATCTCCGCGACGATCGACTTGGTGCCGCGGATGACGTCGCACAGGTCCACCGGCTCGCGCAGCAGCGGCAGGGGCGCCTGCTCGACCCGCTCCAGCACCAGCAGGTCGTCGACGAGCTGCTCGAGCCGGGCGGTGTTGCGCAGCACCCGGTCCAGTGCGGCGACCTGCTCGGGGCTCAGCTGGCCGTAGGCGCCGTCGTAGAGCATCTCGGTGTAGCCGGTGATGCTGGCGATCGGCGTACGCAGCTCGTGGCTGACGGTGGAGACCAGCTCCTGCTTGACCCGGTCGGCCTCCTGCAGGCGGACCAGGGCGTCGTGCTCGCGGCTCAGCGCGGTCATCATCGCGGTCTCGACCCGGAGCCGGCTGGTGACGTCCTCGCCGGAGAGCACGTGGCCGACGACGTGGCCGTCGGCGATCACCTCGGTGACGCTCATCGAGACCGTGGGGCACACGTCGTCCCGGGCGATCATCTGCCAGTCCCTGCGGGCCCCGACGCTCATCTGCAGCGAGACGACGTCCGCCAGGTCCGGGCCGGTGCCCAGCGCCGCGGCGTGCCGGGCGATCTCCTCGGCCGGGAGCAGCACCTCCAGGCCCTGGCCGCAGACCTCCTGGGGCGTCCACCCGAGCAGCGCCTGGGCGCCGACGTTGAAGTGGGTGATCCGCAGCTCGGTGTCGAGCGCGATCAGGATGGTGTTGGTCGCCGAGTCGAGGATCCGCTCGACGGTGGCGTTGACCCGGCCGACGGAGGCGCTGGTCGCCAACGCCAGGGAGCGCTGCTCGGCCAGCTGGGAGGAGGCGCGCTCGAGCTCCTCGATCAGCGGGTCGCGCGAGGTGGAGAGCAGGTGGCGCAGGTGCAGCGGGCGGTCCTCGAAGGCGTGCACCACCGGCCGGTAGAGGCCGACGAAGAGCAGGAGCGGCGGCAGGAAGAGCACGGTCACGATGAGCTTGTCCACCAGCTCGGCGCCGACCGGCTGTCCGCTGATCAGCGAGGTCAGCAGGCCGTGCACCAGCATCACCGCCACGTAGACGGCGGGGTAGACCACGCCCATCAGTGCCCGCGGGAGGCGGCGCTTCGCCAGCTCGAGCATGGCCAGCACCAGGAGCAGCTCGCCGACCACGAACGCGGCGAAGAGCACCACCGCCAACGGCTCCTGGTAGGCGTACGCGGGGTTGATCCCGTACGGGTTGGCCGCACCGGGGGCCGTCAGGGCCGCCCGGGCCAGGGCGAAGATCACCAGCCCGAGCGCCGTGACCGCCGTGGCGACCGCCAGCACGTTGCGGATCACCTGGAGATCGCGACCGAGGACGATCGTGACCAGCGCGGCGAACAGGAACCCGGCGTACCCGAGCTCACCGGGCAGCAGCACCAGGTCCGCGGTGACCGGCACGTGGTAGAGCCCGCCGAGGACGGAGCCGAAGGCGAGCATGCCGGCCAGGTGCGCGTAGAGCAGCAGGAACTGGACCCGGCTACGGCGCAGTGCGTAGAGCAGCGGAAGGCCGGCGTAGAGCAGCACGCTGCAGACGAGCAGGCCCACGCCCTCCATCGCTCCTCCGAGTCGGCCCGGCGCTGCGAACCGTCCTGCGGTCACACGTCACCGCGCCGAAGCCTGCCACAGGGTGGGCGCGTGTGCAGTCGAACGCGCAAACGCATGTCCCGCCCGCCCGGCGTGGGCGGCCCGCGCGCCCGGGGGAGGGGGAATGGTCAGGAGCGGCGCTGCGGGGACGCCGGGAAGACGCCGAGGATCTTGACCTCGGTGGTGAAGAACGCGAGCTCCTCCAGCGCCCGGGCGAGCGCCGGGTCGGCCGGGTGCCCGTCGACCTCCGCCAGGAACCGGGTGGAGACGAACTGGCCGCCCACCATGTAGCTCTCCAGCTTGGTCATGTTGACGCCGTTGGTGGCGAAGCCGCCCAGCGCCTTGTAGAGCGCGGCCGGGATGTTGCGCACGTTGAAGATGAAGCTGGTGACCATCGGCCCCTCGCCCGGCGGCGGTTCGACCAGGTCGCGGGAGAGGACGACGAACCGGGTGGTGTTGTGCGCCTCGTCCTCGACGTCGGTACGCAGCACCTGCAGGCCGTAGATCTCGGCGGCCAGCGGCGGGGCGAGCGCGGCCTGGGTGACGTCGCCGGCCTCGGAGACCTCGCGGGCGGCGCCGGCGGTGTCGCCGGAGATCACCGGGGTCAGCCCGAGCTCGCGGATCACCCGGCGGCACTGACCCAGGGCGTGCACGTGGCTGTGCACCGTCCGGATCGTGTCCAGCGTGGCGCCCTCGACGGCGACCAGGTTGAAGACGATCCGCAGGAAGTGCTCGCCGACGATGTGCAGGCTGGAGGCGGGCAGGAAGTGGTGGATGTCGGCGACCCGGCCGGCCAGCGAGTTGTCGATCGGGATCATCGCCAGCTCGGCGTCCCCGCCCTCGACCACCGCGAACACGTCCTCGAAGGAGGCGCACGGCACGGCCTCCCAGTCGGGGTAGTGCTGCCGGCAGACGATGTGGGAGTTGGCCCCGGGCTCGCCCTGGTAGGCGATGCGGGGGCGTGGGTCGCGGCTCACGGGTCGATGGTCCCATAGGGTGCTCCGCGTGTGGTTCGTCGTGGTCCCTGCCCTGGTCCTGGCCCTGGTCTCCGTGGTCTTCTCGGTCGTCGCGATGCGGCGTACCGCCTCGATCCGACCCCGGGCCGGCGCCGCGCTGCCCGAGGACGTCGGCGGACTGCGGCGCGAGGTCGCCGCGCTGCAGGAGGCCACCCGCGGCGCGCTGCGCCACCTCGCGGTCGTCCGGTACGACGCCTTCGGCGACGTCGGCGGCCACCTCTCCTGGTCCATCGCGCTGCTCGACGACGCCGGCGACGGGGTGGTGCTGACCTCCATCCACGGCCGCAGCGAGGCGCGCACCTACGCCAAGACCGTCGCCGCCTGGTCCAGCGAGCAGCCGCTCTCCCCCGAGGAGGAGGAGGCCGTGGCGCACGCCAAGGCCTGAGCGCTCGTCTCGCTCGGCTGGGTGAGTGTGCGGTTTCACCGGGGCCCCGGTGAAACCGTCAGCTCTTGACCGTTGCAACGGTCGAGAACCGAGAGTTTTCCTCAGGAAGTTCGGGTGCCTGAGGTGCTGTCAAGAAATGGTTGACACCCCAATAGCGTCAACTTACGGTTGACGCATGAACGCATCCTCCAGGTCCACGAACGGGATCCTCCTGCTCATCCTGAGCGGGATCCTCCTCGCCACCGTCGGCACGCAGTACGACGGCTTCGTCGGCGGGCTCCTCCAGGGTGCCGGGGTCGCGCTGGTCATCGGCGGCGCCTGGTCCTTCGGTGCCCTGTGGCGACACGGCCACGACTCCGACCACACCTGGCTGCCCAGCAAGGACCGCGACCGTGGCGACCGCTGACCCCGGCCGGACGCCCGAGCAGGCACCCGAGCAGGCACCCGAGCAGGCGCCCGGGCAGGACAGGCTCGCCGAGGCCCTGGGCGCGGCGATCCTGGAGGGGCTCGAGACCGGCGACGAGCAGGACCACCTGGCGATCGTCCGGCGTACCGCGCAGGCCGAGTCCGAGGTCCGGGCGCTGCTGCGCCAGGCGGTCTCCGCCGCCCGGGGCGCCGGCCACAGCTGGGCCACCCTGGGCGCCGAGCTGGGGATGAGCCGGCAGGCCGCCCAGCAGCGGTTCGGCGCCGACCCCGAGCCGGCTCCGGTCGGAGATCCGGCCACCGACGGCAAGGACGAGCCCGAGGAGCGGTGGCTCGGCCCGATCACCGCCTTCGACGAGATGGCCGAGCTCGAGCTAGCCGGCCGCCTGGGCTGGCGCACGGTGGGTGCCGCGATGTTCAAGCACCGGGTACGACGCACCCCCACGCAGTGGGAGCACCGCCGGGTCGTGTGGACCGGCCGCTCCTCCCGCCTGGAGCGGGACGGCTGGGAGGTGGCGTTCCTCGCCTTCCCCTGGGTCTACCTGGTCCGCGACACCGGACTGCCCGCCGAGGAGTGACCGCCCGCCGAGGAGCGACCGCGCACGGAGCGAGGGCCGGGCGAGCGACCCAGCGTCAGCGGGGGACCCGGACCAGCAGCCGGCCCGGGATGCACTCCATCGTCAGCTCCTTGCCGAGCCCGATGGAGTCGCCGTCGAGCTGGCGCGGAGTGTCGGTGGTCGCGCGCAGCGTCACCTTGGCGCCGGTGAGCCGGTCGATCGTCTCGTCGACCCGGGCGCTCTTGGCCATCACCCGCCACGCCAGCGGCACCCAGGACAGGAACCGCTTGGGGTGCAGGATCACCACGTCGATCAGCCCGTCGTCGATCGCGGCGTCGGGGAGCAGTGGCATCCCGGCCTGCAGGTAGCCGACGTTGCCGACGACCACCGTGCGCGCCCGGTGGGTGGTGTACTCCGCGCCGTCGACGGAGATCTCGATCTTGTACGCCGGGAACATCAGCGACTTCAGGCCCGAGATCACGTAGGCGACCCAGCCGATCCGCTTCTTGATGTCCTCGTTGACGCCCTCCATGATCGCGGCGTCGAACCCCATGCCGGCCATCACCATGAAGTGGGCATCGTCGATGCCGTCGCCGCTGACCGCGACCATGTCGATCGCCCGGTCCTGGCCGTTGAGGCCGACGTCGATCGCCGAGCGGATGTAGAGGGGGATGTCGAGGTTGCGGGCGAGCAGGTTGCCGGTGCCCGCGGGGATGATCCCGACCGGGATGCCGGTGCCGGCCAGCGCGGCGCAGACCTCGCGGACCGTGCCGTCGCCGCCGCAGACCAGCACCAGGTCGACGCCCGCCTCCGCGGCCTTGAGGGCCATGCCGGTGCCCGGGTCCTCCACGGTGGTGTAGTGCCAGGCCGGCTCCTGCCACCCCGACTCCTGGGCCATCGTGGTGACCAGGTGCCGGAACTGCCCGACGTCCTCGACCTTGATCGGGTTGAGCACGACCGCGAGCCGGCGCTGGGAGGTGTAGACCTCGGGCAGCGGCTCGGTGGTCTCGGAGATGCTGCGCGGGCGGGGGTCGAGCAGCGCGAGTCCGAGCAGCACCATCGCGGCGCCGAGCAGCGTCCCGCCGATCACGTCGCTGGGGAAGTGCCGGCCCAGCAGGATCCGGTCGAGCAGCACCAGGAACCACAGGGCGCCGAGCCCGGCGGTGGCCAGGCGGCGCATGCTCGCCCGGCGGACGAAGATGCTCGCCAGCACCCACAGCAGCAGGGTGAAGGCGGCGACCGAGGAGGCGTGGCCCGAGGGGAAGGAGAGGGTGTCGTGCAGCCCGACGGCCTCCTGCCAGTCCGGCCGCTCACGGGACAGCAGCATCTTGAGGCCGGTGGTGGCCAGTCCCGTCGCCAGCATCACCCCGGCGACCAGGGTGGCGGCGCGGGGATGCCGCTTCACCAGCAGGGCCACGGCCACGACGACCGTGAGCACCGTCATCCCGACGGAGTTGAAGGCGTCCTCGACCAGCAGCATCACGCTGCGGAGCCAGTCGATGCCTACCGCCCACGAGGAGGCGTCGCGGGTCCAGGTGTCGAAGCCGGCGAGCGGCGCACGGTTCCAGGTGACCAGGGTCGCCAGCAGGGCGAGGAGGGCGAGGCACACCGCGGCCCAGGCGAGGAGGTTCCTCCGAGATCGATCCAGCACGTGGCTGAGTATGCCCGGCCGCGTCCGTGCGGTCCGACTCCACGTGGCCGCAGTGCGACCACGTCCCGGCAGATAGCCTGAGACCATGATCGATCCCCGTGTGCTCCGTGACAGCCCCGACGTGGTGCGCGCCTCGCTCGCGAAGCGTGGCGCCCCCACCGAACTGGTCGACCGGGCGCTCTCCGCTGACGCCGCGCGGCGCGAGGCGATCGTGGCCTTCGAGGAGCGGCGCAGCGAGCAGAAGCAGCTCGGCAAGCTGATCCCGAAGGCCCAGGGCGAGGAGAAGCAGGAGCTGCTCGCCCGGACCAAGGTGCTGTCCGCCGAGGTCAAGGCCGCCGAGGCCGCGCAGGGCGAGGCCGAGCAGGCCTGGCAGGACGCGGTCCGGGCGCTGCCCAACCTGGTCCACCCCGAGACCCCCGAGGGCGGTGAGGACGACTTCGTCGTGCTCGAGACCGTCGGCACGCCCCGCGACTTCGCCGCCGAGGGGTTCGAGCCGCGCGACCACGTCGAGCTCGGCCGGATCCTGGGCGCGATCGACCTCGAGCGCGGCGCCAAGGTCAGCGGCTCCCGGTTCTACTTCCTCACCGGCGTCGGCGCCCAGCTCGAGCTGGCGCTGGTCAACCTGGCGATGGAGCAGGCCCGCGAGGCCGGCTTCACGCAGGTGATCGCGCCGTCGCTGGTCAAGCCGGCCGCGATGGAGGGCACCGGCTTCCTCGGCCAGGCCGCGGACGACGTCTACCGGATCGAGGGGGAGGACCTCTACCTGGTCGGCACCTCGGAGGTCGCGATGGCGGCGTACCACTCCGAGGAGATCCTGGACGCCGAGTCGTTGCCGCGCCGCTACGCCGCGTTCAGCCCCTGCTTCCGCAAGGAGGCAGGCTCGCACGGCAAGGACACCCGCGGGATCATCCGCGTGCACTGGTTCGACAAGGTGGAGATGTTCGTCTACACGACGCCGGAGGAGGCCGAGGCCGAGCACGCCCGGCTGCTCGGCTGGGAGAAGGCGTTCCTGGACAAGCTCGAGCTCGCCTACCAGGTGGTCGACATCGCCGCCGGCGACCTCGGGCTGAGCGCCTACCGCAAGTTCGACTGCGAGGCGTGGATCCCCACCCAGGGCAAGTACCGCGAGCTCACCTCGACCTCGAACTGCACCGAGTTCCAGTCCCGGCGCCTCGACATCCGCACCCGCGGGGAGTCCGGCACCGTCCCGGTGGCCACCCTCAACGGCACGCTGACCGCGATCACCCGGGCGATCGTGGCCGTGCTGGAGACCCACCAGCAGGCCGACGGGTCGGTCCGCGTGCCCGAGGCGCTGCGCAAGTGGATGGGCTGCGACGTGCTCGAGCCGGTGGTGCAGCCTTGACCGCGAGGACGACGGAGAGCACCGACCAGAGCACCGGGCAGACGACCGGGCAGGCCGGGCAGGCTGGGGGGAAGCCCGACGGCTGGCAGCCCAAGATGGTCGCCCTCGACATCGACGGCACGCTGCTCGCCTGGGTCGAGGGGTCCGGTCAGGTCTACGAGACGATCCGCCCCGAGGTGTACGACGCGGTCCACCGCGCGCGGGCCGCGGGCGCCCACATCGTCCTGGCCAGCGGCCGCTCGCCGCACGGGATGACCCGGATCGCCGACCTGCTCGACCTGCCCCTGGAGGGCTCTCCCCAGGACCCCACGCCCGGGGCGAAGAAGGGGGCCGACGACCGGCTCTGGATCGTCGCCTCCAACGGCGCGGTGATCTTCCGCTACCCGCCGATGGAGGTGGTGCGCGAGGAGACCTTCGACGCCGCCCCCGCGGTCGCCGCGGTGCTGGAGCACCACCCGAACGCCCTGGTCGCGGTGGAGGAGCGCGGCATCGGCGGCTACCGGGTCAACATGGTCTTCCCCGACGGCGAGCTGTCCGGCGAGCAGCTGGTCACCGACGTCGACGAGATCATCGGCGAGCCGGTCAGCCGGGTGATCGTCCGCGACCCGGACGCCACCGCCGAGGACTTCATCGACCTGGCGGCGCGCCTGGGTCTGCACGGCACCGACTACGTGGTCGGCTGGACCGCCTGGATGGACCTCTCGCCGGTCGGCATCTCCAAGGCCTCGGGCCTCCAGCAGGTCTGCGACGAGCTCGGGATCACCGCCGCCGACGTGCTGGCGATCGGTGACGGGCGCAACGACATCGAGATGCTCGCCTGGGCCGGCCGCGGGGTGGCGATGGGCCAGGCCGTCGAGGAGGTCCGGGCGGCCGCCGACGCGGTGACCGAGACCGTCTACGACAACGGCGCCGCCGTCGAGATCGACCGCTGGTTCCCGTCGACATGAGCGACCGGCCCCGGCTGGTCGCCACCGACCTGGACGGCACGTTGCTGGACGCCGACGGGAAGGTCACCGCGCGCACCCGCGAGGTGATCACCGCGCTGGACGAGCAGGGGGTGCCGGTCGTCTTCGTCACCGGCCGGCCGATCCGGTGGATGGAGACCCTCTGGGAGGAGGTCGGGGGTCACGGCCTGGCGATCTGCAGCAACGGCGGCATCGTCTACGACGTCCCCACCCACGAGGTGCGCAAGGCCCGCGCGATCCCGCACGAGGTGCTGCTCGACGTGGCCCGGACGCTGCGGGCCACCGTGCCCGGCACCAGCTTCGCCCTGGAGAAGACCACCGGCTTCGCGTTGGAGCCGTCGTTCCTCAAGCACCGCGACGACCGTGAGGTCCCCGACGTGCCGCGCGGACCGTTGGAGCAGATCGCCGGCGGCAGCGTGGTCAAGCTGCTCGCCCGGCACGAGGAGCTCGCGCCCCAGGAGTTCTGGGACGTCGTGGAGTCCTCCGTCGGCGCCCAGGTGACCACCACCTGGTCCTCGGTCGGCACGCTGGTGGAGATGAGTGCGGCCGGGGTCACCAAGGCGACCACGCTCGCCGAGCTCTGCACCGAGCTGCGGGTGGCCCCGCACGAGGTGGTCGCCTTCGGCGACATGCCCAACGACCTGCCGCTGCTCACCTGGGCCGGCACGTCGTACGCGATGGGCAACGCCCACCCGACGGTGCTGGCACAGGCCGACCACGTCGCCCCGCACCACGACCAGGACGGCGTCGCCACCGTGCTCGCGGAGCTCTTCGACCTCTGAGGGGCCGGTCGACCTCAGAGCTGTCCAGGGGCGCGCGGGCGCTCTTCGCGCGCGGGGGAGGACGGCGGCTAGGCTCGGGCGCATGCTCGCCCCCGTCCTGCGTCCGCTGCTCGTGCTGCTGCTGGCCGGACCGCTCGCCCTGCTCGGCGTCCTCGCGTCCGCCAGCCCGGCCGCGGCCTGCTCGTGCGCGAACCTCTCGTTCAAGCAGCAGGTGCGGACCGCCGACACGGTCTTCGTCGGCGAGGTCTCCGCCGCGACCGTCTCCGGCGACCAGGTCACCTACGACGTCCGCGCCTCCCGGGTCTTCAAGGGCGACCTGCCGGCGCCGACGGTCCAGGTCGCCTCGACCGTCAGCCAGGCGTCGTGCGGACTCGGGGCGGTGGAGCAGGGGAGCACCTGGCTCTTCCTGACCAAGAACGGGGCCGCGAGCTCGTGCGGTGGCTCGGCGCCCGCCACCACCGACGTGATGGAGCGTGCGCAGCGCCTGCTCGGCATCGGCACCCGGGTCGCGCCGGCGCCGCCGGGCGGGGCGCACCGCACCCGGGTCGAGTCGACCCCGCCGGAGGAGCTGACGCGGATGGTCGCCCCCGGCGCGGCGATGGTGCTGGTGGGGCTGCTCGGCCTGGCCGTGGTCAGCCGGGTCGGCCGCTCCCGCTGAGCTGACCCCCCTCCTCGACCTCGCTCCCGGCGGCGACCCGCCACGGAGTGCCCTCGACGTCGATCGTGTTGCCGGCGACGTCGAGGCCGCGGCCGGCGTGGACGTCGATCCCGTTGCCGTCCCCGGTGATCCGGTTCCCGGTGACGACCACGTCGGTCGGGATCCCGGCCCCCCGGCCGTCGGTGCCGCCGTCCTCGGCCAGCACGACGGCCCAGAAGCCGTCCCCGACGCCGTCCCCGGTGATCGTGTTGTCGCGGACCACCGTCCCGGGTGCGTGACGCAGCTCGACGCCGGCGACCGAGCCGCGCTCCCCGACGATCTCGTTGTCCTCCACCAGGGTCTCGGGGGTGCCCAGGACGACCACCACGCCCTGCTCGTTGCCCACCAGGCGGTTGTCGTGCACCCAGTTCCCCTCGCCGCTGGCGTCGTGCTCGTGCTTGGTGCCTCCCGGGTTGCCCAGGGCGATGGCGGCGGCACCCACCTCGGTGATCGTGTTGCCGCGGATCTCGTTGTCGTACTCGCCCTCGCCGTGCAGGTCGATGGCGTCGAGCACCCCGCCGGTGATGGTGTTGTCGGCGACCAGGTTGTCGTGGGTGGCGAACTGCAGCAGGATCCCGTGGCGCAGGTGCGTGCCGTCCAGGTGGTTGCCCACCACCACGTTGTCCCGGGAGTCGTCGTCCGCCTCGGGGTCCCGCTGGTCGGCCGGCCCCTCGACGGCGATGCCGTAGCCCGAGCCCCCGGGGCCGACGCTGGTGGCGTCCGCGACCCGGCAGCCGGTCACGGTCACCTCCCGACTGGCCTTCACCGTGATGCCGTGGCGCTGGAACCGTTCCACCGACACGTCCTCGACCAGCACCCCGCGACTACCCTCGCCGTCGTCCTCGCCGATCTGGACGCCGTACGCCGGCCCGCCCCCGGGGCCCTCCTCCTCCGGGTCGGAGCCGAGCCCGCCCGCGTGCCCGGAGGTGATGGCCAGGTCGCTGACCGTGCTGTCCTCGACGCCCAGTCCGCGGACCACCGCGCTGTCGTCCTCCCCGTCGAACGACGTACGCAGCACCGTGGCGTCGTCTCCGGCTCCCCGCAGTCGCACCCCGTCGGCGAGCAGGAGGTTGGCGTCCTCGTCGTCCGGATGGGCGGAGTGCAGGTCGTAGACCCCGGCCGGCAGCACCACCTCGTCGCCCGCCTCGGCCGCGGCCAGCGCCTCCCTGATGGCCGGCGCGTCGTCCCCGGTCCCGGGCTCCGGGTCGGCCCCCAGCTCCGTGACGTCGTAGGCCACGCCGGCGGGTGGCTCCGGCGTGGAGCGTGACGGTGCGGGACCGCCCCCGGTGCAGGCGCTCAGTGTGATGACGAGAAGGGTGAGCGCGAGCAGCGAGAGGACGATCCCGCACTGTCGACGGGTCGGCACCTGCCGGAACCGAGGTGTGGCGCTACCTCCTGTTCCTGACCCGGATCACCAGGTTCCGGCTGGCCCGCTCCGAGACCTCCGAGCCCAGGTAGACGAGCCGGACCTTCTGCTTGCCGGCCTGGAGCTTGCGGATCTGCACCTTGGCGATGCCGCGACGGTTGAGGGTGTCGCGCCCGACGACGGCTCCGCGCCGCTTGACCTGCACCTTGCCGGTGGCCGGCTGGCCTCCGGAGACGACCTCGAACTTGATGCGTGCCCGGACCTGCGGGGTCACGCGCTTCGGGGTCACGGTCGGCTTCTTGATCTTCGACGGGCTCTTGGTGCTCGGGGGCCCGGGGGGTTCGGTCGCGATGTCGCCGATGCCCACCGTCGCCTTCAGCGGGAGGCTCTCGGAGGAACGGCCGACGTAGACGTCGAAGTCGCCCTTCGGTGTCGTCCACTCCCCGTCCGCCCAGCGCCTGAGGTCGTCGGGATCCTCGGGCCTGAAGTAGGAGAACGGGTGGTTGGCCGCGCCGGCGTTCAGGACCACCGAGACCCGCTTGCTCTCGCCGGGGGTCAGCTGGACCTTGTCGAACCCGACCAGACGGTTGAAGTTCTCCCGGGCCTCGCGCGGCAGCCGCAGGTAGACCTGCGAGGCCTCCTGGCCGGTGACGTCGCCGGTGTTGGTCACGGTGTAGCTGACCCGCAGACCGGACGTCCGCCGCTGGTCGTCGCGGATCTTGTCCACGTCCAGCTTGCTGTAGTCGAAGGTCGTGTAGGACTGGCCGTAGCCGAACGGGAACAGCGGCTTGGTGCCGGTCGCCTGGTACCAGCGGTAGCCCATCTTGAGTCCCTCGGTGTAGCGGACCACCCGCTGCGGCGCCCCGGGGATCGGGTCACGGCCGATGCCGCCCGGCACGCCCGTGTCCTCCTGGTAGCCCGGGTACTGCTCCTGGGACTCGTAGGCGGCCTCACGGTCGGTCCGGCCGAAGGTCACCGGGAGCTTGCCGGAGAAGTTCGTGACCCCGAAGAGTGCGTCGGCCACGACGTTGCCGTCCTCCTGGCCCGGGTACCACGCCTCGACCAGGGTGCGGACCTTGTCGATCCAGGGCATGTTCACCTGTCCCTGGGTCTTCAGCACCATCACCGTGTTGGGGACCGCGTCGAGCACGCGCGGGATCAGCTGCTGCTGGTTGGTGCCCTGCACGGTGGGCAGGTCCAGGTCGGGGACCTCCTTGTTGGCACCCGAGACGTTGCCGCCCGGGTTCTCGTCCTGGTAGTTGCTGTTCTTGTCCCAGGTCTCGCGGGCGACGTCACCGACCATCAGGATGGTCACGTCCGACCGCTCGGCCAGGTCGACGGCGTTGCCGATGTTGTTGCCGTTGTTGTAGGTCACGGTGGCGTCCTCGGCGCCGAGCTTGCGCAGCGTGTTCAGCAGGCCCTCCCGGGGCGTGACCTCGTACGGCGCGTTCACCGAGATGTTGCGGGTCCGGTCGCCGCTGCGCGGCGGCAGGGTCGCCTCGCCGGCGAACCACTTGGGGCCGATCAGCGCCACCGAGTCGATCGCTCCGGCGTTGAGCGGCAGCTGCTTGCGCTCGTTGCGCAGGAGCACGAGGCTCTCTGCCGCCGCGTTCTTGGCGACCTGCGCGTGCGGACCGCCCTGAGCCAGCTCGTCCTTGAGCTGGTCCCAGCCGAAGGACGTGGCCGGGTCGTCGAAGTCGCCGTACTCGAACATCTTGATGTAGCGCTCACGGAGCATGTCGTCGATGTTGGCCTCGGTGATCTCGCCGTTGCGGATGGCCGCCTTCACCAGGTCCGGCTGGTACCACTCCGGCTGCTCGTCGACCTCCACGTCGGTGCCGGCGAGGATCGAGGGCACCGTGCTCTGCTGGGCGCGCCGGTCCGAGAAGACGTAGCCGTCGAACCCCCAGTCCTGGCGCAGGGTCTGCTGCAGCAGGGGCTTGCTGTCGCAGTTGTAGCTGAAGTTGACGTAGCCGTAGGCGCACATCACCGACGCGACGTCGGCGTTCTTCACAGCCATCTCGAACGGCAGCAGGTAGAGCTCGTGCATCGCCCGGGAGGGGACGCGGATCGCCGCGGTCCACCGCTCGAACTGGAACTCGGAGTCGTTGGCGACGAAGTGCTTGGCGGTCGCCTGGCTCACCTTGCGCGCCTGGATTCCTTCGATGATGCGGGAAGCCAGGACGCCGGTCAGGTACGGGTCCTCGCTGAAGAACTCGTTGTTCCGCCCGCCGTACGGCGTGCGGATCAGGTTGAGCACCGGGCCCCAGAGCACCTGGTGGGCCCAGGCGCGCAGCTCGAGGTCGAGCACCCCGCCCCACTGCTTGGTGAGGGCGCGGTCGAACGTCGCCGCCGACGAGATCTGGGCCGGCAGCGCGGTCGCGGTCGGCTCCGGGAGGCAGTCGCCGCCACGGATGCCGGTGCCCCCGTTCGCCATCCGGAAGTCGGGGATGGCCAGCTCCGGGATGCCCTCGATGTGGCGGCCGATCTGGGTGAAGTCACAGCCCTTGCCGTTGCCGTCGACCCCGTCGTCGAGGTCTTCGTTGTAGACCGGCTTGTTGAAGATCTGCTCGAGCTTCTGGTCGAGTGTCATCGCGTCCAGCAGGAGCTCGGTGCGCTCCTGGGGCGAGAGGTCGGTGTTCATCCACGGCAGGTCGGCTCCCGTGGCCGGCTGCTGGATGCTGATGGTGGCTCCGAGACCGGTCACCACCAAGGCGATCGCGGAGATGACGCTGACAAGTGCTTTCCTCATGAGGAACGTCCCGTCCGTTGGAGTGACGTGCGTCTCTCAGCATGCGACTCGTCCCAGAGGGGCGACAAGGGTGGCGCGGAGCAGCCGAGGTCCAACCGCCAGAGACCGGCGGCCAGGCCAGGCAAACGGCCTCAACCGACCGTCAACGGCGGTCGGAATGAGGCACCACTGGTGGGGTCGCCGTCCGGAAGCGGCCGGTCGTCCCGGTCCCGGCGCGGGCGTTCGCCTCGTCGATCGACTCGAAGACCTCCGCGGTGCAGGCGATGTCGCCGCCGTACAGGTCGGCGCGTCGACGGGCGTCGGTCAGAGGTACATGCCGCCCGTGCTGGGCGTCCCGTGCTCCTGCGGCGCCTCGGCGCCGAACTGACCGCCCGGGCCGGGCTGGCCGGGTACGCCGGGGGCCTGGACGCCCGCGGGCAGGGCACGACGCATCTGCTCCAGCTGGGCCCGGCTGGCCATCTGCTGGGCGTAGATCGCGGTCTGGATGCCGTGGAAGAGCCCCTCGAGCCAGCCGACGAGCTGGGCCTGGGCGATCCGCAGCTCGCTCTCCGAGGGGGTCTCGTTCTCGGTGAAGGGCAGGGCGATCCGCTCCAGCTCCTCGATCAGCTCGGGCGCGAGACCGGACTCGAGCTCCTTGATCGAGGCGTGGTGGATCTCCTTGAGCCGGGCGCGGCTCGCCTCGTCCAGAGGCGCGGACTTCACCTCGTCCAGCAGCTGGCGGATCATGCTGCCGATCCGCATCACCTTGGCGGGCTGCTCCACGAGCTCGGTGATGCTGCGGTGCCCGTCGGCGTCCTCCGCCTCGCCGGCCGCGCCGGTCTCGGCGCCCTCGGCCGCCTCGACGGCCTGGGCGACGACCGCGGCCGGCACCGTCCCGACGGGCTGGCCGTCGGGTCCGATCACCAGCACGTGCTCCTCCGACGCCGGGGCGCCGGAGCTGCCGTCAGGGGTGCCGGAGGAGGGGGCGGGGCTCTGAGTCATGGGTTCCACTCTAGGTCCTCACCGGTGAGCCCAGCCCGGGTCCGAGGACCCGGGCCGGCGGCCCGGAAGTCAGCGCAGCGTCAGCGCAGAAGTCAGCCTGGAAGTCAGCGCAGCGTCAGCGGACGGTGAGCAGGATCTTGCCGCTGTGGGCGCTGTCGTCCATCAGCCTGTGCGCCTCGGCGGCCTGGTCGAGCGGGAGCGTGGTGTGCACGACCGGCTTCACCTGGCCGGCGGCGACCAGGGGCCAGACGTGCTCGACCACCTCGCGGCAGATCGCCGCCTTCTGCTCGGCCGGACGCCCCCGCAGCGCGGTGGCGATCACCGCGCCCCGCTTGCGCAGCAGGGTGTTGATGTCGAGCTCGGCCTTGGTGCCGCCCTGCATGCCGATGATCACCAGGCGGCCGTCGAAGGCCAGGGCGTCGACGTTGCGGGACAGGTACTTGGCGCCCATGTTGTCCAGGACGACGTCCGCGCCCTTGCCGTCCGTGGCGCTGCGGACGACCTCGACGAAGTCCTCCTCGCGGTAGTTCACCGTCACGTCGGCGCCCAGCTCGGCGCAGAGGGCGAGCTTCTCCGACGAGCCGGCGGTGGTGACCACCTTGGCGCCCAGCGCGGAGGCCAGCTGGATGGCGAAGGTGCCGATCCCGCCGCCGCCTCCGTGCACCAGGAACGTCTCCCCGGCCTCCAGGCCGGCGACCATGAAGACGTTGGACCAGACCGTGCAGGCCACCTCGGGCAGCGCGGCGGCGGTGACCAGGTCGACGCCCTCGGGGACCGGCATCAGCTGGCCGACCGGGACGGCGACCTGCTCGGCGTACCCGCCGCCGACCAGCAGGGCGCAGGCCTCGTCGCCGACCGCCCAGTCGGTGACGCCCTCGCCCAGCGCGGCCACCCGGCCGCTGCACTCCAGGCCCAGGATGGGGGAGGAGCCCGCGGGCACGGGGTAGAGGCCGCGGCGCTGCAGGGTGTCGGCCTTGTTGACCGCGGTGGCGACCACGTCGAGCAGCACCTCGCCCGGACCGGGCTCAGGTGCGGGCTGGTCGGTGACGGTGAGGACCTCGGGGCCTCCGGGCTCGGTGATGTCGACGGCGCGCATGGCGGCCAGACTAGACCGGGACCCTCGTCAGTCCTCCAGCTCGTCCTCGGGCAGCTCCAGGGTGCTGGTGTCCGGCACCGGCACCTCGACGTCCTCGACCGCCGGCTCGTCGGCCGGCTTGTCCCAGCCCAGTGCGAGCGTCTGCGCCCGGGCGGCCAACCGCTCCACCGCCTCGGGGTCGGCGCCCGCCGCCCCGGCCGCGTAGCCGAGCACGAAGGTGCTCAACGGCGCCGCCGGACGCGCCACGTTGTGGGCGACGTCGCGGGCCAGGTCGAGCACGAGTCCCTCGTCCACCTCGAGCTCCAGGTCGAGGACGTCGCACAGCTCGTCGATCCAGTCGTGGAGGTTCACCGAGCCAGGGTGAGCCACTCAGGAGGGGTCGTGCAAGTCCCTCTTCCCGTTCCTCTCCCCGTCCCACTCCCTGGCCGCCGCACCAGCCTGCGCGCCAGTCTGTCCGGGGGGCTGTCCACCACCCGGGAGGTCCGCCCAGGTGTCCACGTCGCGCGCCTCGGAGCCCCGGGCCGGGACCGCCGCGAGGTCCAGCGGGTCGAGGAGCCGGCGTACCGCGACCCCGTGCCCGGAGCCGATCTCCTGGGCGGCCGGGAGCAGCCGGGGCAGGGCGAGCACGCCGCACAGCTGGCGGCGACCTCCGTCCCCGTGCAGGAACGCGCCGTCGCGGCCGGCCGCGGCGGCGAGCAGCCGGTCGAAGGTCGCGGCGGTGACCCAGGGCATGTCCACGGCGAGCACGGCCAGCCAGGCGGCCCGGGCTCCTTCACCGGGCGGTCGAGCGAGCTCGTCGAGCCCGGCGAGCAGGCCGGCGAGCAGGCCCGCGACGGGGCCGCCGCCGGGCGGCTCCTCCCGAGTGAAGCGCACGGGTCGCCGGGTGCGGGCCTCGGGCCCGACGACCACCACGGTCCCGGCCCGGTCCAGAGCGGCGACCGCGTGGTCGAGCAGCGAGTGGTCCCCGAGCCGCAGGGCCCCCTTGTCCACGCCGCCGAGCCGTCGCCCGGCGCCGCCGGCCAGCACCACCCCGATCAGCGGCGGCGCGGGCTCGGAGGCTGGGCTCATGGCGGCAGTCTGTCAGGCTGGGGCCATGGCCGATCAGCTGCGCGTGACGCTCGTCCAGGAGGCCTCCGACCTGGACCCGGAGACGAACCGGATCCGGCTCGCCGAGCTGGTCCCCGAGGGCAGCGACCTGGTCGTGCTGCCCGAGGCCTTCGCCCGCGACTTCGGCTCGCCGGGCTCCGACGTCGCGCCGTACGCCGAGCCGTTGGACGGGCCGTTCGCCACGGCCCTCACCCAGGTGGCCGAGCAGCGCGGGACCACCGTGGTCGCCGGGATGTTCCGCACCGGCGAGGACCCGCAGCGGCCGCTCAACACCCTGGTGGTGCGCGGAGCGGCCGAGGCGAGCTACGACAAGATCCACCTCTACGACTCCTTCGGCTACCGCGAGTCCGACCGGCTCAGCGCGGGCGGGTGGAGCCCGGTCGTGGTCGAGGTCGGAGGCTTCCAGGTGGGGCTGATGACCTGCTACGACCTCCGGTTCCCCGAGCTGGCCCGGGACCTGGTGCTCGCCGGGGCGGAGGTGCTGGTGGTGCCGGCCGCGTGGGTGGCCGGCGAGCGGAAGGTCGACCACTGGCTCACTCTGCTGCGGGCCCGGGCGATCGAGAACACCGTGCACGTGGTCGGGGTCGGCCAGCCGGGGCCGCGGTACACCGGCTACTCCAGCGCGTTCTCGCCGCTGGGCGACGTGCTGGTCCAGACCGGTCCGCACCCCGGGCGGGTGCAGGCCGTGCTGACCCGGGAGGACCTGGAGGCCGCTCGACGGATCAACCCGTCGCTGGCCAACCGCCGCAGGTAACCTCGGGAGCGTGTCTTCCCCACGCCCAGGTCGTCGTGCCGCGCCCAAGGAGTCTCGCTGGGCCAAGGTCCGGGTGACCCGTGGCGGTGGGCAGCCGAACGGCAAGCGGGTCGCGGACCGCAAGCCTCGCCGCGGCGCGGAGGAGGCGTCCGCCTCGACCGCTCCGTTCGTCGACCCGGTCGACTCGGTGGCGGCCCCCTACGAGGTGCCCGAGGTGATCGGCGCGGTCGAGGTGCCCCTGGTCACCAGCCCGCCCCCGGAAGACCCCGGTCCCCGGGCCGACGTGCTGGACGTTGCGGGCCTCGACGGTGTCGGCGGAGCGGACTTCCCCCTGACCGACGAGCCGGCGCCGCCGGAGGTGGTGGACGCCCCGCTGCTCCCGGTGCCGGAGTCCGTGCAGCAGCCGGTGGGCCCGCCGCTCGGGCGCTCGTGGCGGGTGCTCGGCGGTGCCGCCGTCGTGCTGCTCGCCGGCTGCGTCGCCCTGGCGCTGGCCGCGCTGCACATCGGTCCGGGCTGGCTCGACGGGGCGGGTGCGGTCGCGGTGCTCACGACGTACACCTGGGCACTGATGGCCCGCACCGGTGGCCGCCAGGTCGTCTTCACCGTGCTGGCGCTGGCGATCGGGGTGATCACGGTGGCGGAGGGCGGCGACGTCCTGCGCAGCGGGGCCGCGGTGATGACCTGTGTGGTCAGCGGCGTGCTCGCGGTGGTGCTGACCGTGCCGGCCCGGACCTTCGTCGGCGTGGTCCGCGAGGTCGTGATCGCCACCGCGGTGGCCTCGGTGGGCGCGTTCGCCACCGTGGGCTTCGAGCCGGTGGCCAGCACGGTGCGCTTCGAGTACATCACCCTGGCGCTCGGCTTCGCCTTCATCTTCAGCCTGGTCTGGCGCTTCGGTGCGGGCCTGCACGGCCTCGGCACCCGCGGCCGGGTGACCCTCCTGGTCGGCACGGTCCTGCTGGCCGGGAGCCTGCTCTACGCGGAGATGCTGCGCCGGTACGGCGTCGAGCAGGTGGTCGACCCGACCAACGCGGCGGTGGACTGGAGCCGGGACCACCTGGGTGCCTTCCCGAACCCGATCATGACCCTGCTCGGCGTGCCCGCGCTGGCCTGGGGCGTGCACATGCGCGCCCGCCGGCGCCAGGGCTGGTGGGTCTGCGCCTTCGGCGCGGCCGCGACGCTGCCGGTGGCGCAGACGCTGGTCAACTGGGACACCTCGTACGTCGAGGCGGGCCTCCAGCAGGTGTACGGCGTCGGGCTTGGCCTGCTCGTCGGCTACGGCGTGATCCGGCTCGACCTGCGCCTGACCGGGCAGCGCGGCCGGCGGGCCCGGGCGGTCGAGGCCGAGCACGCGGTGCGGCCGGAGCCGAGCCGGTTCAGCTCCCTCTGACGGGTGCGCCGGGGGCGTCGGGTCGCGCCGGTTACGGGTACTTCCCGGTAACCCCTAACGTCCGTAGCCATGGCACGGAAAACCACGACCGAGGTACTCGCCGAGATGGTGGCGGCGGTGATGGAGGTGGCGGTCTCGCCCGGTGACGAGGTCGCCGTCGGCGACACCGTCGTGCTCCTGGAGTCGATGAAGATGGAGATCCCGGTCCTGTCCGAGACCGGCGGCCGGGTGCTCGAGGTCCGGGTGGCCCCGGGCGACGTGGTGCAGGAGGGCGACGTGCTGGTGGTGCTCAGCGCCTGACCGGCGCGCGGGTTGAGTACGCACACCCATGGGTCGACCCGACCCGTGCACCAAGATGGCCCCGTGACGTCCGCGCCTCCTACTCCGCCTCCGCCTCTGCCCTGCCCCCACTGCGGGACCCCGCTCGTCCCCGGGGCGCCTGCCTGCTCCGCCTGCGGGCTGCGCCTGGTCGGGCCGGACGCGGCTCGGCTGTGGCAGGTGCAGCAGGAGATCGCCCGGGTTCGCGCCGAGACCGACCAGTACCTGGGTCGGCTCCGGGCCGAGGCCGACCAGCTGCTTGCCGGGCTGCTCCCGCAGGGTGCTCCGGCCCGGGCTTCAGCCCAGTCTTCAGCCCAGTCCCCAGCCCAGTCTTCAGCCCAGGCGCCGGCAGCCCAGTTCCAGGGCGCCCAGGCCCAGAGCGCCCCGTACCAAGCGGCCCCCCTCCAGGGCGCCCCGTTCCCGTTCGCCCCGTTCCCGGCCGGCGGGCCGGGGCCGGCCGAGACCTACCGGCGCCCGGCTCGCTCCCTCTCGGGCCAGCAGGTGCTGCTCGGCCTGGGGGCGCTGCTCCTGCTCTCCGGGGTCTCGTTCTTCCTGCTCGTGGTCTGGCTCGTGGTCGGGGTCGCCGGCCAGGCGGTGATCATGCTGACGCTGACCGGCCTCGCGGTGGTCGCCACCGCCCAGGCCACGACCCGCTCGCTGCCCGCGGCGGCGGAGACCTTCGCCGTCGTCTCGACCGGCCTGCTCGTGCTGGACCTGCGGGCGGCGCAAGCCCTCGGTCTGGCGAGGCTGGACAACCTGCCGGGCGACGTCTACTGGGCCGGGGCAGGACTGGTCGGCGGACTGGTGCTGCTCGGTTTCGACCGGGTGGTGCCGCGCGGCGGAGCCGACCCGGACCGCGGCGCGCCGCTGCGCCGGGTGCTCACCTACCTGCCCGCCGCCTCGACCCTGTTCTGCGTCGCTGCGGTGGCCCTGACCTTCGCGCTGGCCGACGGGTTCGACCTCGGCGACGTGGGCGCCTCCTTCCTGGCCCTGGTGCTGGCGGTCGCGGGTGCGGTCGCGGTGGCGCTGGCGCGCCGGTTCGACGTCCCCGAGGCGCCGGTGCGGCGTCAGGGCGTGGCCTGGCTGTCGTGGGCCGCGGTGCCTCCGGCCGTCCTCTCCCTGCTCGCCCTGGCGACGTCGGTCGGCACCGGTGCGGCGGTCGGCTACGCGCCGGGCTCCACCGGGCTCGAGCGCTACACCGCGATGCTCCTGCTCCTAGCCGTGCCCGCCCTGCTGCTGGGGCTCCTGGCGGTGCCGGGCGCGCGGATCTCCCAGGCGGCGCGCCGCGCGGCCCAGCCGTTCGGGCTGGCCGACGTCGCGGTGGTCGCCGCGCTGCCCGCGCTGGGGATCCTCGTCGTCGACGCCCACCGGCTGCTCCTGGTGGGTCTGGCCTTCGTGGTCGCGGTCGCCGTGGTCGCCGACCTCGTGCTGCGCGCCCGAGGCTCCGCGCCCCGGACGGCCCGGGTGGCACCGCGGCCCTCGGCCGCGGGTCTGGTCGGCTGGCTGGTGCTGCCGGTCCTGGTCGCGCTGGTGATCCTCCTGGCCGACGAGGGTGCCGTCGACCTGCTGGCCGCGATGGACGCCGCCACCGGCTGGCAGGTGACCTCGCCCTGGTGGCTGCCGGTGCTGCCGGCGCTGGCCTGGCTGGCGGCGGCCGTCGGGGCCACGGTGGTGACGCGCGTCGCCTCCTGGCAGGTGGTGCTCCAGATGGCACTGCTGGCCACGCTCTACACCGCCTGCCGTGACGCGGCTCCGGTGGTCCAGGTCGCGGTGGCGCTGGTCGCCTCCGCCGCGAGCCTGGCCTGGGCCGGCTACCTGCGGGCGCAGCCGGAGACGGGTGAGCTCGACCTGGTCGACGCCGCGACAGTGGCCTTCGCCGCGATCTACGGGGTGGTGGCGATCCTGGCCAGCCTCCAGGAGTCGGCGTACCTGACCTCGGCGGCCTTCGTGGTGACCGGCGTCTGCACCCTGGCGTACGCCGGCAGTCGCGGGCGGCTCGGGTTCGGCTACCCCGGCGCGGTGCTGGTCTCGGCCGGCACCAGCGTGCTCTTCCGGGAGAGCGGCGTCGACCTGGTCGAGGCCTACACGCTGCCGCTGGCGCTGCTGCTCGCCGGACTCGGGTGGGTGCAGCACCGGCGCGCTCCCGGCACGCCGACGCTGCTCACCATGGCCCCGGCACTGAGCACCGCGCTGCTGCCCAGCGCCTCGGTGGCCATCGCCGAGGGCGACGCGGTGCGGCTGCTGCTGGTGACGCTGGTCGCGGTCGCGGTCCTGGCGGCCGGGCTGGCGCGTCGGTGGAAGGCGCCGGTGACGGTGGCCGGGGTGGTGCTGCTGATGGTGGCGATCTCCCAGGGCGGCCCGCTGATCGGGTACGTCGACGGCTGGGTCACCCTGATCGGCACCGGCGCCCTGCTGCTCGCGATCGGCGTGTGGTGGGAGAAGGCCGTGCTGGCCGGGCGTCGCTCGGCCACCTGGTACGCCGCCCTGCGCTGAGACACCGGCGGGGCGGCGGCGAGGAATCCCCGCACAGCCGGGGATTCCGGGGGTTGGCACGTGTTACGACCCGTGCCAACCACGTGGAACCCGTGCCAGGTCCGGCGTCGGCTGACGGACGGTACGACGATCCCCACGGTGCCGGACACATAAGCGCCGTGGTGTCCGGGCCTCGTCCGCGGCGGCGCGTGGGAGCCGGAGAGCGACTCAGGTGCCCGGACAGCACGAAACCCCGCCCGGGAGCTCCCGGGCGGGGTTCCGGATCCGATCGTCTCGGACCCGCTGGCGGTGGCGGTGGGATTTGAACCCACGGTGGGTTTGACCCCACACAACATTTCGAGTGTTGCACCTTCGGCCGCTCGGACACGCCACCGCGGGGAAGGCTACCGGACCCCCCGGGCGGCGCCGAAATCGCCTCCCCCGGGTCCCTACTGGTCGGCGTCCACCGCCGTGGGTGCGGGCTCCGGCAGGTCGGGGACGGCGACCCGGCAGGCCTCGCCGCGGCAGTCGGCGAGCGACTTCAGCAGGAACGGTTCGAGCGCCTCCCGCACCCCGGCGTACCGGTCGTCGTCGTAGACGTTGTCGAGCTGCGCGGGGTCGGCCTCCCGGTCGTAGAGCTCCCAGAACCTCGGGACCTTCCACCGGGTCAGCGTGTACCGGTCGGTCCGCACCGAGCGCCACTTCCAGGCCCGGGCCTTCACCTTGCCCGGCGACCCGGCCTGCAGCAGCAGCGCCCGGTCGCCCTGCGGCTCGTCCGCGCGGGCGTACGGCAGGATGCTGACGCCGTCCATCTCCCGGGCGGCGGTGGCGCCGGCGAGCTCGGCGATGGTCGGGGCCAGGTCGATCATCGCGACCGTCTGCGCCCGTCGCTCACCGGCCGGGATGCCGGGGCCGCGCATCACCAGCGGCACCTTGACCGCGGGCTCGTAGGGCACGTTCTTGCCGACCAGGCGGTGCTCGCCGAAGAGGTAGCCGTTGTCGGAGGTGAACATCAGCACCGTGTCGTCGAGCTGGTCCCGCTCCTTCAGCTCGGCCACGATCCCGGCGACCGCGTCGTCGAGGGCGGCCAGGGCGCGGATCCGCTGGGTGAAGAGCTCCTGCTGTGCGGCCGGGTCGACCTTCGTGCCGCGGCGGCTGGCCTTCGGCTTGTCGGAGACGTCGTCCTCGTTGAAGGCGGGGGACTCCAGCGAGGGCAGGGGTACGTCGCCGAGGATGTCGGCGTGCCGGTCGGCGGCCGGCGGCGGGCCCGAGCAGTCCTTCTTGGTGTAGCCCTCACAGGTGCCGTGCGGCGCGATGAAGCTCGACCAGAGGAAGAACGGCTTCTTCGCGCGGCTGAACTCCCGGACCATCTCCCGGGACTGCTGGGCCACGGTGTCGGTGTAGTAGTCCTCCGGGCCGAACCGGACCAGCTCGCCGTCGTCGTACTGGAGGAAGTTGCGGTAGTTGGAGAGCACGCCGATGATCGGCCGCCACCGGTCCCAGCCCGGCTCGATCCCGTCCTGGTCGTCGTAGCCGTGCATGTACTTGCCGACGAAGCCGGTCGCGTAGCCGGCGCGCTGGAGCCAGACCGGCAGGGCGTTCTCGGGGTCGAAGCCCTGGTGGCCACCCCACGGCGGGGAGTTGGTCCGGACCCCGTTGTTGTGGGCGTACTGGCCCGACAGGATCTGGGCGCGCGCCGGGCAGCAGTTCGGGTGCGGGGCGACCATGTCGTCGAAGCGCACCCCGGCCCTGCCGATCAGCCGCCGGGTCTTCGGCATCCAGCGCAGCTCGACCTCGGTCTGGTCGTCGGAGGTGATCAGCACGACGTTGGGGGCGTCGGGGTCGGCGGCCCGGGACGGCGCGAGCCGGGGCGCCTCCTGCCCGCTGCCGCGCGGTTCGTCGACCTGGGCGCCGGAGGTGCATCCCGTCGCCGCCAGCAGGGTGGCGCCGGTGAGCAGGGCGAGGCGGCGGAGGCGGGACGGCATCCG
Organism: Nocardioides campestrisoli; assembly: GCF_013624435.2. Lineage (NCBI taxonomy): Bacteria > Bacillati > Actinomycetota > Actinomycetes > Propionibacteriales > Nocardioidaceae > Nocardioides > Nocardioides campestrisoli. The sequence goes on along the minus strand of NZ_CP061768.1, from coordinate 3,978,380 downwards.
GGCAGGCTAGCCGCCGGACGGCGGCCGGCCGCGCAGGTGACCGTGCGGCGTTAGTCTCCTCGGGTGATCAGGTTGCTGCTGCTCGCCGTCCTCGTCGTCGTCCTCGTGGCGACCGCCATGATGGTGCTGGCCGCCGGGCGCGGCGACTCCCGCCGCCGGGACCGGGCGTTGACCAAGGTGCGCCAGGTGACCGACCTGGCCTACCACCACGACGAGATCTCGCCGGCCCTGGCGGGCGCGGTGATCCACCGGACCCGCGGACTGGGCCCCGACACCCCCGCGCCGGCGCTGGAGTCCGCGCTCGACGACGTGCTCGACCTCGCCCGAGGCCACCGCGCCGAGGAGCCCGACCTGGCCGCGATCGTCATCGACACCGTCCGGGGCAACGAGCTCACCTGACGCGTTGGTGGAACCTGCTCCGGACCGGCTGCCGCGTCGGACATGATGTGCGCTGCCCGGCCCGCGGACGAGCGGCGGGCTCCAGGTACGTCGACACGGGAGCACCATGGCCAAGGACCTGACCGGACGCAGCACCGGCGGCAGACTGTTCGCCAGGACGGGGGCGGCCGTCGGGCTGCTCGTCGTCGCGCTCCTGGTCGTCCTGGTGTTCGCCCGGCCCACCACCGTCTCCACCGGCCCCGACCAGGTGGCGCTGCACTACACGGGCGGCGCGTTCACCCCGACCCGCTTCGGTGACTGCGTCGGCACCTCCAGCCGGGCCTGGGACGGTCCCGGTGACAAGCACTTCTCCTACCCCTCCTCGCAGCGCAACTACGTGTTCGGGGAGAACGGCGACCGGGGCGGCATGACGTTCGTGACCAAGGACGGCATCGAGATGGCCGTGGACGGCGTCGCCTCCTTCATGCTCAACACCGAGTGCCAGACGCTGCGCCGGTTCCACGACCTGATCGGCAACCGGTACTCCGCCTACATGGACTCCTCGGACGGCAACGGGTCGCAGGGCTGGCTCAACATGCTGGCCGTCTACGTGTCCAAGCCGCTGGAGACCGCGGTCGACCGCGCCTCGCAGAACTACACCTACACCGACCTCTACATGGACCCGAACGTCAAGGCCCAGTGGGAGCGCGACGTGCTCGACCAGCTGCCCGACCTGGTCGGCCGGCAGATCGACGGCGAGGAGGAGTTCTTCACGAACTTCTCCATCACCCTGCAGAAGCCGGTCCCGCCGGAGTCGGTCAAGGCCGCGCTGACCGCCCAGCAGGAGGCGGTGGCCAAGGCCAAGGCCAAGGAGGCCGAGGCCGATGCCCAGGTCAAGGCCGCCGAGGCGCAGGTCAAGGTGGAGAAGGCCGAGGCCCAGAAGATCCAGGAGCGGATCAACGTCCTGGGCCGCGACGGCTACCTGCGGCAGTACGCCATCGACAAGGGGCTGAACCCCTACCAGCCCACCACCAGCGGGATCATCCAGAACCGGGAGTGACCCGCTGGCTGCGGAAGAAGTCGTCCAGCAGGGCGGCCGACTCCGCGGCGAGCACCCCGGCGACCACCTCGGGCCGGTGGTTGAGGCGACGGTCGCGGACGACGTCCCACAGGCTGCCCACGGCGCCGGCCTTGTCGTCGTACGCGCCGAAGACGACGCGCGCCACCCGGGAGAGGACGGCGGCACCGGCGCACATGGTGCACGGCTCCAGGGTGACCACCAGGGTGCAGCCGTCGAGCCGCCACTCGCCGCGGGTGCGGGCCGCCTGGCGCAGCGCCACCACCTCGGCGTGACCGGTCGGGTCCGCCTCGGCCTCCCGCACGTTGCGGCCGGTGCCCCACACCTCCCCGTCCGGGGAGAGCACCACGGCGCCGACCGGGACGTCGGCGGAGGCGGCGGCCTCGCGGGCCACGTCGAGGGCCAGGCGCATGGCGTCGTCCCAGGCGGAGGCGCGGCCGAGCGGTCGGTGGGGGGCGGGCACGGCGCTCAGCTGGACCGGAGCCCGACGACGGCGTCGAACTCGGGGCCGAAGCCCAGGCGGTCGGCGATCTCGGAGAGCATCTCGTCAGGGTAGAGCTCGGCGTCGTCGAGCAGCACGCCCATGTCGATCGCGGGCATCCCCAGGTCGCCGACCAGGTCGAGGTCGCCGGCCGGCTCCTCCTCCTCGTCGTCCTCGGGCAGCAGCCCGAGGAACTCCACCGCCGAGCGCGCCAGCTCCCACTCGATCGCGGCGCTGACGTCGCTGAGCAGCACCCGCGTCACCGCCCCGGAGACCCGGACCATCACGAAGAAGTCCTCGTCGATCGAGACCATGGCCAGCGCCCCGGCGTCCCCGGGGAGCCGGCGCAGTCCCTGGGCCAGCGTCTCGACCGACGCGCACGAGGTCACCGCGAGCTCGGCGAGCCGCCAGCTCCCGTCCTGGCGGTAGGCGGCCAGGGCGAAGTCGATGTCGTCTGTCTGCTCCGGGGCCAGCGCCACGGTCGACCCCCTCTGCCCGGCTCCTGGCCCGCGTCTCCGGCGGGCCTGCCCGAGCGTCCAGCGTGGCACGGACACCAGCCCCCGCCAACCCCCGCGGGCCGGCGCGCACGTCACGCGCGCGCACGGGTGCCCGGAGGGGGCTCCGGCGGGCCGGCTCGACTAAAGTCGGAGACATGCGCATCCAGGTCGTCGACCACCCGCTCGTGGCCCACAAGCTCACCGCACTGCGCGACCAGGAGACGGACTCGCCCACGTTCCGTCGCCTCACCGACGAGCTCGTCACCCTGCTCGCCTACGAGGCCACCCGCGACGTCCGGGTGGGACCGGTCGAGATCCACACGCCGGTCTCGCTGACCACCGGGGTCAAGATGGCCACGCCGCGGCCGCTGGTCGTGCCGATCCTGCGCGCCGGGCTGGGCATGCTCGAGGGGATGATGCGGCTGCTGCCGACCGCGGAGGTCGGCTTCCTCGGGATGGAGCGCAACGAGGAGACGCTCGAGGTCGCGACGTACGCCGAGCGGCTCCCCGACGACCTCTCGGGCCGCCAGTGCTACGTGCTCGACCCGATGCTGGCCACCGGCGGCACGCTGGCCGCGGCGATCAAGTTCCTCACCGACCGGGGCGCCGACGACATCACCGCCCTGTGCCTGCTGGTGGCCCCCGAGGGCTGCGCGCGGCTCGAGCGGGAGCTGAGCGACCTCGAGGTCCCGGTCGCAGTGGTCACCGCCGCGATGGACGAGAAGCTCAACGAGAAGGGCTACATCGTCCCCGGGCTCGGGGACGCGGGAGACCGGCTCTACGGCCTGGCCGGCTGAGCGTCCGGTGCGCCCGGTGAGTCCGGGTGCGGCTGGAGCATCGAGAGGAACACGTAGGTACGCCGGGACGCGTCCCGGCCGCGGGTGCGGCGACGCCAGTCCTGGAGCAGGTCGCTCAGCTCCTGGGTGAGCGCGAGCGCCTCGTCCTCGGTGAGCCGCAGCGACTGCTCGGTGACGGCCCGGTGCACCCCCTCCTGCGGGCCGACCGTGTGCGCGGCGTCGACCAGGGTGTGTGCCCAGGAGGCGGCCTGGGAGCGGAAGACGGCCGCGGCCGCCGGCCCGCCCGGCTGCTTCTCCAGCTCGCGCAGGTCGAAGTCGAGGCTCTCCTCCTGCACCTGGCGCCACACACGGTCGCGCCGGTCCCGGCCCTCCCCGGGCGCCTCCTCGACCAGGCCGTACTTGGCCAGCTGGCGCAGGTGGAACGAGGCCTGGTTGGCCGGGATGCCCAGCTCGCGGGAGAGGTCGGCGGCGCGCAGCGGCCCCTGGGCCGAGAGCTCGCCGAGGATCCGGTTCCGGACCGGGTGGGCGAGGGCGCGGAGCACCGTCGGGTCGTGCACGTAGGCCATGGCAGGACCCTACCCGCACGAAATATTGCGCAAGAATGCTTGCGCAATATGTCTTGCGCAATCTACCGTCGGCGCTGTGACCGGCTACCGATCCCTCGCCCGCAACCGCGACTTCACCCGGTTGTGGGTGGGGGAGGCGGTCAGCCAGCTCGGCACCGCGGCGACCCTGTTCGTCTTCCCCCTGCTCGGCTACGCGCTCACCGGCTCCGCGCTGCAGGCCGCGATCCCGGTGGCGGCGTACACCCTGGGCATCGCGCTCGCCCTGCTGCCGGCCGGCGTGATCGCCGACCAGCTGGACCGCCGTCGGCTGCTGATGGGGGCCAGTGCGGTGGGGCTCGTGCTGAGCACCTCCATCGGGATCGCCGGACTGCTCGGCTCGCTGAGCCTGACCCACCTCGTGCTCGTGGCCCTGGGCACCGGGGCGGTGGCGGGGATCTACATGCCCACCGAGCTCTCCGCCGTCCGCACCGTGGTGACCCGGGCCGAGCTACCGACCGCGATCAGCCAGAACCAGGCGCGCCACCACGTGGCGTCTCTGCTCGGCGGACCGCTCGGCGGCGCGATGTACGCCGTGGCCCGGCCGCTGCCCTTCCTGGTGGACGCGGTCACCTTCGCCGTCTCCCTGGTCAGCGTCTCCCGGGTGCGGACCGACCTCTCGCCGACCGAGCGGGCGCGCAGCACGCCGGGGCGCGAGCTGGTCGAGGGGCTGCGCTACCTGCTGGCCCGGCCCTACTTCCGCGCCAGCGCCGCCTTCTCCGCGGCCTTCAACCTGGTGGTCAACGCCGTCCTCTTCGTCGCCGTGCTCCGGTTGGCGCAGGCCGGGGTCCCGTCCACCACGATCGGTCTGGTCGAGGCGTTCGCCGGGGCCGGGGGAGTCGTCGGCGCGCTCGTCGCGCCGTACCTGGTAGACCGGGTGCGGACCGGGCACCTCACGGTGGCCGCGGCCTGGATCTGGGTGCCGCTCCTGGTGCCGCTGGCCTTCTGGTCCTCCCCGTGGGTGGTCGGGCCCGTGCTCTGCGTCGGGCTGCTGCTCAACCCGGCGGGCAACGCCGCCAGCCAGTCCTACCGGGTGGCCATCACCCCCGACGAACTCCAGGGCCGGCTCGCCTCCTCGTCGCAGTTCCTCGCCTTCGTGACGATCCCGCTCGCCCCGCTGCTCGGCGGGTGGCTGCTGGAGACCTTCGGTGCCGCCAGTGCCGTGCTGGCGCTGCTCGTGCTCGCGGTCCTGGCGGCGCTCATCCCCACTCTCACCCCGGCCATCCGCACCGTGCCGCGCCCGCGGGACTGGCCGACGCTCGCCGAGGCCACTGCGCCGACTGTGATCAGCGCAACCACCCCATAAACGCTGCACTCCAACCACCTGAGTGCAAGAATGCACTCCATGTCCGAGAGTGCAACGCCTGAGCCCCTGGCGAGCTCGCCCGCGACCGGCTCGCGCGCGGCGAAGCGCTTGGAGACCAGCCGCCGGATCATGCGCGAGGCGCTGAGGCTCACCCTCGAGCGCGGCCTCGAGGGCTGGACCATGGAGGACCTCGCCGGGGCCAGCGAGGTCTCCCGCCGCACCCTGTTCAACTACTACCCCGCCAAGCTCGACGCCGTGATCGGGCCTGCGCCCGAGCTCGGGCCCGAGCTCTTCGCCGACTTCCGGGCCGGCGGGCCGACCGGCGACCTGATGGAGGACTGCAAGGTCCTGGCCCAGGCGTTGCTGGCGGAGAACGCGTTCCACGAGCGCGACCTGCGGCTCCAGCGCCAGGTGCTCACCGAGGTGCCTCGGCTGCTCATCGCCGTGCACGAGCGGTTCGAGGCGATCGCCGGGGAGCTGGTCGAGCAGATCCTCGCCCGCGAGGGCAAGGAGTTCGGCGACCAGCGGGCCCGGATGCTGGTGCGGCTGATGGTCGCGCTCTTCGACAGCTGCCTGGAGAGCCTGGCCCTCGAGCGCGACGAGCGCCCCCTGCCCGACCTCTTCGCCGAGGCGCTGGACACCGCCCGAGAGCTGCTCGCCTAGGCCCGGCGACCCCCGTACGACGCACGAACTCCCCGACGCACGCACCGCAGAACCCCAGAACAAACCCCCCGAGACCACGTGTCCGTCCCACCTCCTCAGGAGATCTGACCCAGATGGCAACCCTGCTCTACCGACTCGGCAAGACCGCCTTCCGGCGCTGGCCGTTCTTCCTGATCGCGTGGCTGATCGCCTTTCTGGCGATCGGCGGCTTCGCGGCCACCCAGTCCAAGCCGATGAGCGACGCGCTGACCATCCCGGGCATCCCCTCGGAGAAGGCGTCCGACCTCCAGCAGGAGCTGTTCCCCAACGCCGAGGACCCGTTCGCCGAGGCGACGGTCAACATCGTCGCGGTCGCGCCCGAGGGCACGACGCTGGAGGACCCGGAGAACGTCAAGGCGATCGAGCAGCTGCTCGCCGGCATCCCGGAGCTGCCGCAGACGCCGCCGGTCAAGGAGATGCAGCTGGTCGACCCGGCCACCGCGGCCGCGGGCCAGGAGAAGATGGTCCTCGACGCGGCCAAGGAGAGCGGCATGCCGCTCGACGTGGCGCGCGAGAACGCCAAGGTGCTCTCGCCGCTCTCGGAGGACAAGACCACTGGCATCGTCAGCTTCGAGTGGGACGTCGAGTCGCCCACCGAGGTGAAGGGCACCACCATCGACGAGCTCGAGGAGCTCCTGGCCGACGTCGAGGACTCCAGCGGCATGCGCCTGGAGATCAACGGCTCCGGCACCAGCGTGATCACCGAGCTCGGTCTGACCTCCGAGGCGATCGGCGTCGCGGTGGCGCTGGTGGTCCTGCTGATCACCTTCGGCTCGCTGGTCGCCGCCGGCATGCCGATCCTGATCGCCCTGGTCGCGGTGGGCCTGACCAACGTCGGCATCATCGGCATGACCGCCTTCACCGACATCGGCTCGACCACGCCGCTGCTGGCCACCATGATCGGCCTGGCGGTCGGCATCGACTACACGCTCTTCATCCTGGCCCGCTACCGCAGCGAGCTGCACCACACCGACGACCGCCAGGAGGCCATGGGCATCGCGGTCGGCACCGCCGGCTCCGCGGTGGTCTTCGCCGGCCTGACGGTCATCATCGCCCTCGCCGCGCTGGTGGTCGTGGACATCCCGTTCCTCGCCTCGATGGGCTTCGCGGCCGCGACCGGCGTCGCGCTGGCCGTGCTGGCCGCGCTCACCCTGCTGCCGGCGTTCCTGGGCGTGCTGAAGTCGAAGGCCTTCGGCGGTCAGGTGATCAAGCACAACCCCAAGCGCGAGGCCGACGGCCACGTCATCAACAACGGCGTCCGCTGGGCCCGCCTGATCGGCAAGGCCCCGGCCGCGTTCGCGCTGCTGGTGGTCATCGTGCTCGGCGCCCTGGCGTTCCCGATCAAGGACCTCTACCTGGCGTTCCCGACCGACGGCACGAAGCCGACCTCCACCACGCAGCGCCAGGCCACCGACCTGACCGCGGACGCGTTCGGGGCCGGTCGCGAGGGTCCGTTCGTCGTCGTCGTCGACGCCGGCGACGTGCCCGAGAAGGAGCGCGGTCAGGCCTTCGGCGAGGTCGCCGGCTGGGCCGCGGAGATGGACGGCGTCGCCAACGCCCAGGTGGTGATGAGCAACGAGGAGGGCACCGGCGCCCAGGTGCTGGTCACCCCGACCACGGGCCCGGACGACGAGGAGACCACCGAGCTGCTCCAGGCGCTGCGCGACGGGCAGTCCGACATCGAGGAGCAGACCGGCGCCACCACCGGCGTCACCGGGCTGACCGCGATCACCACCGACGTCTCCGACCGGCTCAACGACGCGCTGCCGGTCTACCTGGCGGTCGTGATCGGGCTCGCGTTCGTCCTGCTGGTGCTGGTCTTCCGGTCGATCCTGGTGCCGCTGACCGCCACCCTGGGCTTCCTGCTCTCGGTGCTGGCCACGCTGGGCGCCACCGTCCTGGTCTTCCAGGAGGGCGCGCTCGGGATCATCGAGGGTCAGCCGATCGTCTCGTTCATGCCGATCATCCTGATCGGCATGGTCTTCGGGCTCGCGATGGACTACCAGGTCTTCCTGGTGACCCGGATGCGTGAGGCGCACGTGCACGGGAAGTCCACGCGGGACGCGGTGGTCGACGGCTTCCGCAACAGCGCCCGGGTGGTCACCGCCGCGGCGGCCATCATGATCGCGGTCTTCGCCGCCTTCATCCTGCAGACCGAGCCGATCATCAAGTCGATGGGCTTCGCGCTGGCGGTGGCGATCGTCTTCGACGCCTTCATCGTCCGGCTGGTGCTGATCCCGGCACTGCTCTACATGCTGGGTGACAAGGCCTGGTGGATCCCGCGCTGGCTCGACAAGATCCTGCCCAACGTCGACGTGGAGGGCGAGAAGCTGCACCGCCCCTACCTCAAGGACGGCGTGCCGGAGGACGACTACATCTGAGTCGCCCCTGGGTCGTACGACGCAGGCACGGGCCGCGGTCTCCTTCCGGGAGGCCGCGGCCCCTTGCGTCTGCGGGGTCCACAGCATCGGACGGGGGAGTCTGGGAGGGGGTCGCGGGGGCCCGGTCACCCGTGAGACCGTGCGGGATGCGACACACGTCACCTGTAGGTTGACCTCGCTCACACCTAGGAGGCATTCGTGCGCATCGGCATTCCCCGCGAGTCCCGGCCCGGCGAGACCCTCGTCGCGGCGACGGCGAAGACCGCGGATCAGCTCGCCAAGCTCGGCTACGAGGTCGTCGTCGAGACCGGCGCAGGCCAGGCAGCGGACCTGCGGGACGAGACGTACGCCGACGCCGGCGTGCGGGTCGCCGACGGTGCGGAGGTCTGGGCCAGCGACGTGGTGGTCAAGGTCAACGCACCCACCCCCGAGGAGATCGGCCGGCTGCGTCGGGGCGCCACCGTCGTCTCGCTGATGGCGCCGGCCCGCAGCCCGGAGCTGGTCGAGCAGCTGGCTGCCGCCGGCGTCACCGGCCTGGCGATGGACGCGGTGCCGCGCATCTCGCGGGCGCAGTCGATGGACGTGCTCAGCTCGATGGCCAACGTCGCGGGCTACCGCGCGGTGATCGAGGCCGCCCACGTCTTCGGCCGCCAGTTCACCGGCCAGGTCACCGCCGCCGGCAAGGTGCCGCCCGCGCGGGTCTTCGTGGTCGGCGCCGGCGTGGCCGGGCTGGCCGCGATCGGCGCGGCCGGCTCGATGGGTGCGATCGTCCGCGCCTTCGACGTACGCCCCGAGGTCGCCGAGCAGGTGCAGTCGATGGGCGCCGAGTTCGTCACCATCGACGACCCGGCGATGGAGGCGCAGGCCTCCTCCGACGGCTACGCCAAGGAGATGACGGCCGAGCAGGAGAAGGCCACCGCGGTGATGTACGACGAGGAGGCGCGCAACGCCGACATCGTCATCACCACCGCGCTGATCCCCGGCCGGCCCGCGCCGCGGCTGATCACCGCCGAGACGGTCAGCCGGATGAAGCCCGGCTCGGTGATCGTCGACATGGCCGCCGCCAACGGCGGCAACTGCGAGCTCACGGTGAAGGACGAGAAGGTCGTCACCGAGAACCTGGTGACGATCCTCGGCTACACCGACCTGGCCGGCCGGCTGGCCGCCCAGACCAGCCAGCTCTACGGCACCAACATCGCCAACCTGTTCAAGCTGCTCACCCCCGGCAAGGACGGCGAGCTGGTCCTGGACATGGACGACGTCGTGCAGCGCGGCATCACCGTGGTCCGCGACGGGGAGTCGATGTGGCCGCCGCCGCCGGTGCAGGTCTCGGCCGCCCCGGCCGCCGCGCCCGCCCCGGCGAAGGAGCCGGCCGCGCCCAAGCCGCCACCGGACCCGCGCCGCAAGGTGTTCGCGGCCGCCCTGGGCGCGGTGCTCTTCGCCGCGCTCGCGACGGTCTCACCGGGGGCGTTCCTCAACCACTTCACCGTCTTCGCGCTGGCCGTCTTCGTCGGTTACTACGTCATCTCCAACGTGGCGCACGCGCTGCACACCCCGCTGATGAGCGAGACCAACGCGATCTCCGGGATCATCGTGGTCGGCGGGATCCTCCAGGTCGGCTCGGAGAACCTGCTGGTCTCGGCGCTGGCCGTGGTCGCCGTGCTGGTGGCCAGCATCAACATCTTCGGTGGCTTCCTGGTCACCCTCCGCATGCTCGAGATGTTCCGGAAGGACTGAGCCATGACCGACTTCCTGACGTCCTCCGAGCTCGTGGGCTTCGTCCAGGGCCTCTACATCATCGCCGGCGTGCTCTTCATCGCCGCGCTGGCCGGGCTCTCCAAGCACGAGACCGCCAAGCGCGGCAACCAGGCCGGCATGGCCGGCATGGGGCTGGCCCTGGTCGCCACGATCCTGCTGGCCGCCCGGCAGAGCCAGTACGTCGGCTACCGCGACCTGCCGATCACCCTGGTGCTGATCGCCGTCCCGATGCTGATCGGCGGCGCCATCGGCGCCTGGAAGGCGCGCACGGTCGAGATGACCGGGATGCCCGAGCTGATCGCGCTGCTGCACAGCTTCGTCGGCCTGGCCGCGGTGCTGGTCGGCTTCAACTCCTTCTTCGAGCACGGGACGCACGACAAGGTGCACGCGGTCGAGGTCTTCCTCGGCGTCTTCATCGGGGCGGTCACCTTCACCGGCTCGATCGTGGCCAACCTCAAGCTGAGCGGGAAGATGAAGTCCTCGCCGCTGACCCTGCCGGGTCGGCACCTGCTGAACGCCGGGATCCTGGTGGTCTCGCTGGGCCTGATGATCTGGTTCATGTCGTCGCAGGCGATCCTCACCGGCGACGTCGAGGTCGGGCTGGTGCCGCTGCTGCTGATGACCGCGCTCGCGCTGCTGCTCGGCTTCCACCTGGTGGCGGCGATCGGCGGCGGCGACATGCCCGTCGTCGTCTCGATGCTCAACTCCTACTCCGGCTGGGCCGCCGCGGCCGCCGGCTTCATGCTGAGCAACGACCTGCTGATCATCACCGGCTCCCTGGTGGGCTCCTCCGGTGCGATCCTGTCCTACATCATGTGCAAGGCGATGAACCGCTCGTTCATCTCGGTGATCGCCGGCGGCTTCGGCTCCGACGGCGGCTCCGCGGGCGAGGCGCGCGACTACGGCGAGCACCGCGAGATCACCGCCGAGGAGACCGCCGAGCTGCTGACCGGGGCGAGGTCCGTGGTGATCACCCCGGGCTACGGCATGGCGGTGGCCCAGGCGCAGTACCCGGTCGCCGAGCTGACCGCGGCGCTGCGCTCCCGGGGCATCGAGGTCCGGTTCGGCATCCACCCGGTCGCGGGCCGGCTGCCCGGCCACATGAACGTGCTGCTGGCCGAGGCCAAGGTGCCCTACGACATCGTGCTCGAGATGGACGAGATCAACGACGACCTCCCCGAGACCGACGTGGTCCTGGTGATCGGCGCCAACGACACGGTCAACCCGGCCGCCGTCGAGGAGCCGGACTCCCCGATCGCCGGGATGCCCGTGCTGGAGGTCTGGAACGCGCGTGAGGTCATCGTCTTCAAGCGCTCGATGGCCACCGGGTACGCCGGCGTCCAGAACCCGCTCTTCTTCAAGGAGAACACCCGGATGCTCTTCGGGGACGCCAAGGAGCGGGTCGAGGACATCCTCCGGTCCGTGCCGCGCGAGGCCGCCGTCCGCTGACGGCCTGACAGCCTTGACCTTCTGACCGGCCTGGACGCCGTCTGCCTCGCCCCCCGCCGAACGGGACCGGAGCTCACGACGAGGTGGCGCCGGCGCCGACCGGCAGCTCGGTCAGCACCTCGTAGCGCGGCCGCTTGCGGGGCCCCTCGCCCAGGTGCGACTGGATCAGGGTCACCGTGTCGACCGTCCAGGGCGGCCCCTCGTAGGAGTCGAGCAGGCGGACCCACGGGGTGACCTCGGTCGGGCGTCCCATCCGGGCCACGGTCAGGTGCGGCCGGAAGCGGCGGCCCTCCACCGTGGTCCCGGTCCGGCTGGCCGCAGCCCGGGAGCCCTCGGCCAGACGGCGGAGCTGGAGCCGGCCGGGGTCGTCGAGGGCGAGCCCGGCCCACAGGACCTTGGCGCCGGCGACGTGCGGGAAGGCGCCACCCCCGGCGATCCGGGTGGGGAACCGGTCCCGGCGGGCCGCACCTCGGCCCAGGCGCTCGACCAGCTCGTCGAGGTGCCGGTCGGCGACCTCGGGCAGGAACGCCAGGGTCACGTGGATCTGGTCGGCCAGGGTCCAGCGGAAGCGGGCGGCCTCGCGGCGTACGTCGAGGAACTCGTCGAGGTGCTCGACCGCCTCGGGCGGCGGCACGACGGCGACGAAGAGCCTCATGACCACAGTCTGGGACACGCGCGTCCGCCTCGACACCCCTGCGGCGCCGGTCGGTCCCGGCTTCCGGACGTCACGCCGGGCCCTGCCGGACCCCCGGTGGACACCCCTTGCCAAACCCTTGTGGCTCACTAGTCTTTTGGAATGGCTGCGGACCGTCTCCCGGACTTCTTCCTGATCGGTGCCCCGAAGGCCGGCACGAGCGCCCTGCACGCCGCCCTGGCCCAGCACCCGCAGCTGCACATGAGCCGGGTCAAGGAACCGAAGTACTACATGTGCGGCGACTCGCCGCCGCCGGCGTACAAGGGGCCCGGCGACGCGCACAGCAACCGGGAGTGGATCTGGCAGCGTCGGCGCTACCTCGACCTGTTCCGCGACGTGCCCGCAGGCGTGCTCGCGGGGGAGAGCACCCCGTTCTACCTCTACAACCGCGACGCCCGTCGCCGGCTCGCGGTGGACCGCCCCGACGCCAGGCTGGTGGCGGTGCTGCGCGACCCGGTCGACCGGGCCTACTCCAACTGGATGCACCTGTGGACCGACGGGCTGGAGCCGCGCGGCGACATCCTCGAGGCGGTGGCGCGCGAGCAGCAGCGGATCGACGCCGGGTGGGCGCCGTTCTGGCACTACCGGAACGTCGGGATGTACGGCCGGCAGCTCGCCGACCTCTTCGACCACTTCCCCCGCGAGCAGGTGCTCGTGCTGCGCTACCGCGAGCTGGTCGACCAGCCGTCGCAGGCGCTCGACCGGGTCTTCCGGTTCCTGGGCGTCGACACCGCCGACGTGGCGGCGATCCCGAAGGACAACTCGCGTCCGTTCGTGCGTGACGGCGCCCGGGTGCGGGCCATCGGCCCGGTGATCCGGGCCGGGGCGGCGGTGGGACAGTTCCTCCCGCCGGAGGTCTGGCGCACGGTGAGCCGTCCGCTGGTCGCGCAGCTGCACCGCGGCGGCGACGAGTCCCGGCCGCGGCTGACCCCGGGCCAGCGGGCGTTCCTGCTCGAGCCGCACCTGCCGGACATCGCGCTGCTCGAGGAGCTGACCGGCGAGTCGTTCGAGGACTGGAAGACCTACCGCGACGGCGGCACCTTCTCCAGCCGTACCAGCGCCCAGTCCAGGGTGGGCTGAGCCAGGGTCGGCGGGTCAGGCCCGGCTCAGCGAGGTCACCAGGTCGTGCGCGCCGTCCTCGCGGGCGACCTCGACGTAGAACCGGGTCGAGCCGTCGGGGAGCGGGACCGCGGAGGCGTAGCGCAGTGCGCCGTCGGAGTGCGGGGAGCGCAGCGGCGGCACGCTGTCGTCGGCGACCAGGGCGCCGTCCTGCGCGGACGCGACGCCGGTGGTCTCGTGCCAGTTGTCCTCGGCCCGGGGGCGGCCGTCGTACAGCACCACCAGCGGGTCGTGGGAGAGCACGGTGGTGACCCGGGCGCCGCGGGCGTCCCAGGCGTCCGGCCGCGGCTCCAGCACCGTGCCGTGCCGCTGCCAGACCAGGCCGTCGTCACTGGTCAGGTACGCCGTGCTCATCCGGTCCTCCTGGCCGGGCTCGGTCAGCGGGTGCTCGCAGACCCACATCTCCCACCGTCCGTCACGCTCGGTGATCACCGGGTCCTTGACCGCCACGGCGTCGTCGCCGGCCAGCACGACCGTCCGCCGACCGGTGGGGAGCCCCTGGGGGGTGTCGGCGTCCAGCGCCTCGATCCACCAGTGCTTCGACCCCGGGGTGGCGCAGGAGAGGTAGAGCCGCCAGCCGCCGTCCGGGCGCCTGAGCACCACCGGCCGCTCGAACGACTCGGCACCGAACTGGTCGCGGAAGACCTGGGCCTCGGTGCGGAACCGCACCCCGTCCACCGAGCTGGCGACGACCGTGGAGAGGCCACGGCCCGCGTCGAGCGGTCGTCGGATCCGGTAGGCGAGCCAGAAGGTGTCGTCGACCAGGGTCACGGTGGCAGCGCCCGCCCAGTTGCCCGGCCCGATCCCCGGGGCCGGGACGACGACCTCGGCACCGTCGAGCTCGGGCAGCGGCAGCGTGTGCAGGCTCATGCGGCTAAAGTCTATCTTGCTTGTTGCCTTTGCGGCAGTCCCTCGGCACGTCCGACGGAATCCCCGCACAGCCGGGGATCCCCGGGGTTGGCACGGGATGCATGCCGTGCCAGGTCACCGGAGTGCGTGCCATGTTCGTGCCTGGCGGGCCGAAGCGCCGGGACAGGCGAGTGCGGTACGCCGGCGCCGCCGCTGGCCGCCCGGCCGTCCCCCGACGTACGCCGTGCCCAGCCCGCGGTGGGACGCACGGACCTGGCGCGGACTTCACCGACCTGTCGAGCGTTGCGACGCGTGCCAACCCTCGGGATCCCCGCACAGCCGGGGATCGCACCACCGACGCCAGGGGCGCAGGCGGGGGCGCAGGCGGGGCGCAGGCGGGGGCAGGGAGAGAAGCGAGCCTCTCAGACCTGGCCGCCGATCAGCAGGCCCACCACGTGCGTGGCGACCATCGCGAAGACGCCGCCGCACACGTTGCGGATCACCGCACGGCCCGGGGGCGAGCCGCCGAGCCGGGCACTGACGTAGCCGGTGACGGCCAGGGCCAGGGCCACCGCCACGGCGGTGATGTAGACCCGCAGGTCGATCGGGGTGAAGACGATCACCAGCAGCGGCAGCAATGCCCCGAGGGTGAAGGCGAGCATCGACGCCCAGGCGGCGTGCCAGGGGTTGGTCTGCTCCTCCGAGTCGATGCCCAGCTCGACCTCGGCGTGCGCGGCCAGCGCGTCGTGGGCGGTGAGCTCCTTGGCGACCTCCAGGGCAACCCGCTCGCTCACCCCGCGGGAGACGTACAGGCCGGCCAGCTCCTCCAGCTCCGCCTCGGGCGCGTCGCGCAGCTCGGCGCGCTCCTTGTCGAGCAGCGCCAGCTCGGAGTCGCGCTGGGTGCTCACCGAGACGTACTCGCCGGCGGCCATGCTGATCGCACCGGCGACGAGTCCCGCGACGCCGGCGACCAGCACGGCGGACTGGGTCTCGGTGGCTCCGGCGACGCCGACCACCAGGCCCGCGGTGGAGACGATGCCGTCGTTGGCGCCCAGCACGCCGGCCCGCAGCCAGTTGAGCCGCGACGCCACGCTCTGCTCGTGCGGCTCGTCGGCATGGGTCCGGCCGAGGCTGCGGGGAGGCTTGCTCATGGGTCAATCAGATCCCCTGCCGGGAGCAGCGGCAAGGGCCCCTCGGCACGTTCAGTCGGTCCGAGGGCGGTCTGCTTCCTGGTCCATGGCGGGGGCTCGGCTGTGGCGACGGCGCGAGAGCGCCGGAGCCCCCACCATGGAGGTCGGGCAGACCGGACGGGGTCCGGGGCGACCCCGTCCGGGCCAGAGACCGGTCAGAGACCCAGGTCGCGGGCGATCAGCATCTTCATGATCTCGTTGGAGCCGGCCCAGATCTTGGTGACGCGGGCGTCGCGCCAGGCGCGGGCCACGCGGTACTCGTTCATGTAGCCGTAGCCGCCGTGGATCTGCAGGCAGTGGTCGAGGACCTCGGACTGGATCTGGGTGGCCCACCACTTGGCCTTGGCCGCGTCGATCGCGGTGAGCTCCTTGCGGGTGTGCTTCATGACGCACTGGTCGATGTAGGCCTCGGTGACCTCGACCCGGGTGACCAGGTCGGCCAGCAGGAACTGGGTGTTCTGGAACTTGCCGATCGGCTGGCCGAACGCCACCCGGTCCTTGGCGTACTGGATGGTCTCCTCGAGGATCTGCTTGGCGTGCGCGACCCCGGTGATCGCGGTGCCGAGGCGCTCCTGCGGGAGGAACTGCATCATCGAGATGAAGCCGGTGTCGAGCGGGCCGACCAGGTCGTCGTTGCTGACCCGGACGTCCTCGAAGGAGAGCTCGGCGGTGTCGGAGTCGTCCTGGCCGACCTTGTCCAGCACCCGGCCGACGGAGAACCCGGGGGTCTTGGTGTCGACCGCGAAGAGCGAGATGCCCTTGGCCCTCTTCTCGGGCGCGGTGCGCGCGGCCACCACCACGATGTCGGCGGAGCCGCCGTTGGTGATGAAGGTCTTGGAGCCGTTGATGACCCAGTCGTCGCCGTCCCGGACCGCGGTGGTCTTGAGGTTGGCGAGGTCGGAGCCGCCGCCGGGCTCGGTCATGCCGATGGCGAGCAGGGTCTCGCCGGAGGCGACGCCGGGCAGCCAGCGCTTGCGCTGCTCCTCGTTGGTCAGGTGCACCAGGTAGGGCGCGGTGATGTCGGCGTGGATGCCGACGCAGGAGGGCAGGGTCATGTTGACCTTCGCCAGCTCCTCGGTGAGGACCGCGTTGAACCGGTAGTCGCCGGCGTCGACGCCGCCGTGCTCCTCCGGGATCTCGAGCCCCAGGAGCCCCTGCGCACCGGCGTCCAGCCAGAACTGCCGGGTGAGCCCGTGGTTCTTCTCGTACTCCTCGAGGTTCGGGACCACCTGTCGGTCCAGGAACTCCTTGACGGAGGCGCGGAACGCCTCGTGGTCCTCGTTGTAGATCTCGCGCGTCATGCCCCCCAGGTTACTCGCGGGTCAACCATCGCGTACGCCGTCCCGCCCCGTGTGCACGCCGGGGAGGAACCGGCGTAGCCCTGCCCTTGGGGGTGTCTTTCCCCTAGACTCCGGACGGGGGTCGGTACGCCGGAGACGACGTGCCGAGGCACAGGGGGTGCTGCCTGATGAAGCCTGACAACGGACGTTCGTCGTCGTCCGAGGGACGACCGCGCGCCGGGACCTGGGGCGGTGCCACGGACCGGCAGGCGCTCCAGCAGATCGCCGAGGACATCAGCTCGCGCTCACGGTTCCAGGTCTGCGTGATCGAGGTGCTGCGCACCGACGGGATGCTCGAGACGGTCGCGGTCGCCGGGCGCCCGGACGTGGTCGGCTGGCTGCTCGGTCAGGGCACCCCGGTCGGGGCCAGGGACGACGCGTTCACGTGCGGAGCCACCTTCGGGTCGCTCACCTTCGTCGCGGCGGAGTGGCTGAGCGAGCGGGCGGCCGACCTGGTCGACGTCTACGGCTACGTGCCCGACCTGCCCGACCTGCCCGACTCCGAGGACTCCGACGCCTGGCGGGCGCGCGACATGCTGGTGGCCCGCCTCACCGACGAGTCGGGAGCCCTGCGCGCGGTGGTCTGGCTCGACGAGCCCGAGAGCGGTCGCCGACTCCAGGTCCCCGAGCTGCTCGCGCTCTCGAGCTCGCTGGCGCTCGACTTCCGGGCCGTCGTCACGACGGTGGAGCGCGAGTCGCTGGCCCAGCAGGTGCGGATGGCACGGGCGGCCAGGACGATGATCCGGGCCGCCAGCGGACGGCTGGAGATCGCCGAGCTCCTGGAGATGGCCAAGCACGAGCTGCGCGAGGCGTTCCGCGCCTCGCACCTGGACGTGCACGTGCAGCACGGTCTTGTCCCCGAGGGACAGCGGCCCGGACAGGACGGCCTGCGGCACGGTCTCGACGGGCAGCGGCACGGTCTCGACGGGCAGCGGCCGGGGATCGAGCCGCAGAGCAGCGTGCTGGACGGGCTGAGCTCCGTCTCCCCGGCGCTGGAGAGAGAGATCGGGGAGGCGATGACCCGGGCCTGGCGGCACGAGCGGGTGGTGATCATCGAGCCGGGACACGTCTGGGGCGACGCGGGGCTCGACTCCCGTTTCCGCGACGAGCTGGACCTGCACCTGGCCGAGCTCGGCCTCTCGACGGTCGTCCTGGTCCCGATGGCGGCCGGCGGCCTGCTGCTGGGAGCCCTGGTGATCCACCGCCGTCCCGACGGCGTGCGGTGGACCGACAGCGAGAGCTCGGCAGCGCTGGACGTCGGGCAGGACCTGGCCAGTGCCATCCTGCAGGCCCGGGCACTGCAGGGCGAGCACCAGCTCAACGTCGAGCTGCGCAGGCTCGACGAGTACCGCCAGGAGCTGATCTCGACGGTCTCCCACGAGCTGAAGAACCCGATCGGAGCGATCCTGGGCCACCTGGAGATGCTCGAGGGCGAGCCCGGCCTGCCGCGCCACGTGAGCCTGGGGATCGACGCCGTGGGGCGTGCGGCCTCCCGGCTGGGGACCCTCGCCGAGGACCTGCTGACCCTGAGCCGGCTCGGCTCCGCCGGCGCGAGCCGGGCGGCGCTGCCGATCGACCTCGCCCTCGTGCTCACCGAGGCGGTGGAGAGCTCCCAGGTCGCGGCGGACCAGGCGCAGGTGCGCCTCGAGGTCGGGCGTCGTGACGAGCACGCCGTCGTCCTGGGCGACGCCGACGACCTCTACCGGGTGATCTCCAACCTGGTGAGCAACGCGATCAAGTACTCACCGCCCGACGCCACGGTGCGACTGTGCCTGAGCCTGGAGGACGACGGAGTCTGCTTCACCTGCGAGGACGAGGGGATGGGGATCAGCCCCGCCGACCAGGCCAAGCTGTTCGAGGAGTTCTTCCGCTCCACCAACCCGCTCGCGCTGGCCAGGCCGGGCACCGGACTCGGCCTCCCGATCGTCAAGCGGGTGGTCGAGCGGCACGGCGGCCGGATCGGGGTGGAGTCGGAGCTCGGTCGGGGCACCCACGTGTACGTCTGGCTGCCCCGCGCCGACTGACGCGCCTCAGCCGGCCTGGTCGCCCTCGACCTGCCCACCGCCGACCTCTGTGCCCTCGAAGTCCTCCCCCTCCACCAGCTCACCGCTGACCACGTCCCAGTCGAAGGACACCTGGAGCCCGTCGACCTCGGTCGTCGTCACCTGCACGGGGACCGCACCCGCCTCGGTCAGGCCCCGGCAGGTGAGGGTGGAACCGGGCGTGGCCACCAGCACGTCGTCGCACATCACCTTCTTCACGCCCACGTCCTCGGTGCCCAGCTCGTCGGCGAGCCTCTTCTGCACCTCCGCGGCGCCGAGGAAGACCAGCGTCTCGTAGGAGAGGTCGTCACCGTCGACCTCGGTGGTGATGAACCGGACCCCGGTCACCGAGCCCTCGGCGTCCTCCACCAGGCAGTCGGCGCTGTCGTTCACCACGGCCTTCAGGTCGCCGGGGCAGTCGATGAGGTAGTCCTCGACGCCCTCTCCGGTGGCGGCCTCCTGCACGCGTTCCTCCAGGGTGGAGGCGGACACGGTCGAGGGGTAGCCGCACCCGCCCACGAGGAGCAAGGGCACCACCGGGGCGAGCAGGAGCCGGGAGGTGGGTCGTCGCATGCTGCCACGCAATCAGGTCCCGGCCCGAAGGAACCGGGCCGAAGGTCCCCGGATTTCCGAGCCCAGGAGCTACCCGACCCAGCAGCCACCTGACCCAGGAGCCACCTGACCAGGAGCTATCGGGACAGGAGCTCGTCCACCCAGGCCGGCACCAGCTCGGTGGCCGGGCCCTGGCGGGCTCGAGCGAAGCCGTCGGCGCCGAGGCTGGCGTCCAGGTTGAGCTCGAGCGTGTCGCCCTGGGCCCAGTGCACGAACGCCGCCGCGGGGTAGACCGTGCCGGAGGTGCCGATGGCGACGAACAGGTCGCACGCCTCCAGCGCCCGCTCGATCCAGTACATCTCGTAGGGGATCTCGCCGAACCAGACGACGTCGGGGCGAAGGCTGCGGCTCCCGCAGTCGGGGCAGGGCGGGCGGTGGGCCAGCGGCCCGTGCCACTCGTGCCGTGCGTCGCACGCCGTGCACCAGGCGGCCGCCAGCCTGCCGTGCATGTGCAGCACCCGCTCCGAGCCTGCCCGCTCGTGCAGGTCGTCGACGTTCTGGGTGACCAGCAGCAGGTCGTCGCCGAGGGCCTGCTCCAGCCTGGCCAGCGCCTGGTGTGCGGCGTTGGGCCGCACCCGGGACAGCGCCGCCCGCCGCTCGTCGTAGAACCGGTGCACCAGGTCGGGGTCCGCGGCGTACGCCTCCGGGGTCGCGACCGTCATCGGGTCGTGCCCTTCCCACAGGCCGTCGGAGTCCCGGAAGGTCGGCACCCCGCTCTCCGCGGAGATGCCGGCACCGGTCAGGACCACCACGCTCATGAGGTGAAGTATCCCCGGCCACGGGCGCCGGGACCGAGCCGGACGCCGTGATAGAAGTGCCGCGAGGGTTTGACCGGCCCGTGCCGGGGAAGGAACCCCGGCGAGAGCGCCGGGCAGAGGTGCAGACAGGCGCTGCCGGACAGGGTGCCAGGACGTTGACACGCCGCAGGGGCGGTCGCACGGGTCGAAGGGGTGGACGAGGGACCATGACGCTCGAGGTCGTGCCCGAGGAGCTGCGCAGCGCGGCGAACAAGCTGGCCGCGGCGGCCGAGCCGCTCGCCTGTCGCGACGTGAGCGAGTCGGGAGTGAGCGGTGAGTCGTTCGGGCACGTCGAGCTCGCCTCG
This sequence comes from Nocardioides campestrisoli, assembly GCF_013624435.2. Classification (NCBI taxonomy): domain Bacteria; kingdom Bacillati; phylum Actinomycetota; class Actinomycetes; order Propionibacteriales; family Nocardioidaceae; genus Nocardioides; species Nocardioides campestrisoli. The sequence goes on along the minus strand of NZ_CP061768.1, from coordinate 3,958,003 downwards.
TGGACCCAAGCCATCCTGCAGTACTGCCGCGAGGCCAACACCCAGCTCAGCACGGCCGCCACGACCATGGGGCAGGACCTGAAGGAGACCGCCGACGACGTCGAGGCCGGCGACCGCAACGTCGGCACCAGGTTCGACCCGTTCGGGTACGGCCTCGGTGGCACGGGAGTGGGCGGAGTCGGTGCGGGCGGGGTCTCGACGCCGTCCTTCGGCCCGGGGCCGGTCGCCCCGTGACCGCACCCGCCTCCAAGGAGCTCGGCCAGACCGACGACCACCGCGAGCTGGTCCCCGGCGACGTGAGCGCGGTGCGGGCCGTGGTCACCCGGCTCACGCAGCTGCACACGACGACCGACGGGGCGTTCGACGACTTCGGCGCGGCCCGCGTCCCGGCCTGGACCGGGTTCGCGGCGGCGGCGTACGAGTCCGCCCACGAGGAGGAGCGGGAGCGCTGGAAGCTCTACCTCAAGCTCCTCGACACCTCGGCCAAGGCGCTCGAGGTGTACGCCGGCCACCTCGAGGCCGCGCAGGGCAAGGCGGCCGAGGCGCTGGCCAAGTGGGAGGAGGGTGAAGCCAAGCGGATCGCCGCCTACGACGCGTGGGAGAAGACCCGGCAGACCTGGAACGCCGCGGTGGCCGAGGGGCGTCCGCTCGACGAGATGCCGCCACACCCCGGTGCCTTTCCCTCCGACCCCGGCGCCGCGCTGCGCAACGAGGCCGAGGAGCTGCTCGAGACCGCCCGGGACGAGCTCGAGGCCGCCGGCGAGACGGCGACCGTGGCGCTGGGCCGCGAGGACGGCTCGCGCACCGAGGAGGAGAACGGCTGGTTCGGCGCCGAGGGCTCGGCGTCCGGGCCGTCGTTCAACTGGGGCCCGCTCTCCGAGGCCTTCGGCAGCGACCCGCGCGAGGTCGGCGGTGGACGCAGCTGGGACGACTTCGCGCTCACCCTCGGCGAGGCCGAGGGCGCCGCCTGGATGTACCGCGCCACGGGCACCTGGGAGGACTACTGGGGCGACGTCCGGATGAACGCCGACGGCACCTTCCGGTTCCTCGAGGCCAGCGGCCGCGCGGGCGCCGGCCTGGACTCGGACGGGGCCCGGGTCGACCTCGGCGGCAAGCTCACCGTGGTCGGCGTCGACGGCCAGGTCGGCGGGGAGTACGGCGTCGTGGAGGGCAACGTGTCCGGCGAGGCCGAGGTCGCCGCCTCGGCCGACGGCAAGGCCCTGTTCGGCCGCAACGGCGCCCACGCCAGCGGCGAGCTCTTCGCCGGTGCCCGGGCTGGGGTGGACGGCTCGATCGACGTCGGCGGCTTCGGCGGCAAGGCCGGGGTCGAGGGCTGGGCCGGCGCGGGCGTCGGCGCCGAGTTCAACGTCGGCTACGAGTCCGGCAGGTTCACCATCGGGGGCAGCGGTGGCATCGCCTGGGGGGTGGGTGGCAAGGTCAGCGGCGAGGTGATCCTGGACTTCCCGAAGATGTACGAGACCGGCCGCGAGATCGTCGAGGGCATCGGCGGCTGGTTCCCGTGACCGCCGCCCGACCTGCGCGGCACCCGCACCCGTTCCACCGCCCAGCACCAGCACCAGCACCTGCCCCAGCACCCGCACCAGAGAGGCGCATCCCGTGAGCAAGCTGCCCGTCCCCGTCGAGTTCCGGCTGCCCGAGGGCTGGGAGCCGGTGCGCCCCGAGGAGTGGGGGGTGGAGAACGCCGCCTTCATGGCGGTGCGGCGCGAGACGCCCGGCGGGTACGTGCCGATCCTCAGCATCAGCGGCGACTGGCGGCTGGACTACACCACGCTGGACTCCATCGCCGATGAGTCGGTCGCGCTGGCCCAGGCCCAGGCCGACCAGGTCGAGATCCTCGACCGCCGGGAGATCGGCTCGGAGGAGGCCCCGGCGATCCTCCAGCTGCTCGGGGTGAGCGCCACGATCGACGGTCGCCCGTGGGAGCTGCGGCAGGGCCAGGTGCTCTCGGGACTGGTCGACCTCAAGGACCCGTCGCGTCGGGTGGTGGTGATCTACACCGTGACCTGCTCCGCGGAGCAGTTCGACGTGGTGGGCCGCGAGTTCCAGGCGTTCATGAGCACGGTGCGCCCGGTCGCCCCCGACGGGTCGTCCGGGACCGAGGGCGCAGACAGCCCCGAGAGCGCCGGACCGACGGGCTGAGCGTAGTCAGATCTGGCCGGTGAGCCAGAGCACCAGCACCAGCAGCAGGCCCAGCACGAGCAGCACCGGGACGCTCAGAGCCGCGTAGAGCCCGATCTTCTCGGCGCCGCCGGCGCGGGAGGAGAGCCCGAGGTCCTTGCCGACCAGGGTGATCAGGTCGCGCCCCTCCTCGGAGTCGAAGCGGTAGTCGACCACCCGGCCCACGGTGCCGTCGTCGCGGATCGCCCAGATCTTCTCGTGACCGAACTCGATGCTGCGGCCCATCGTCTTCGTGGCCGAGGCGGCGACCCGCGGGTGGCCGGCCTCCCACCGGACCTCGGTGGACTCGTCGGTGATGCTGAACGTCTCGGGCGTCACCTTGACGTGGTGCACGAAGACCTTCTTCAGGCCGGCCCGGTTGAACAGGCCGAACCACTGCGCGTCCGCCACGTCCAGGGTCAGGTCGAAGCCGCTGCTGGTGCGCTTGACGACGTACGGCGTGCCCTCGGTGGCTGCCTGCACCCGGCGGACGAACTCGTCGGTCACGGGGGTGGTCATCTCAGGCCACGACCTTCCAGCTGAACCCGACGCGCAGCCCGTCGACCTCGGTGACGGTCACCGCGATCGTGCCCTCCTCGCCCTGGGAGGTGGCGGTGCACTCGGTGGTCTCGTCCTTGACGCCGTCCAGCTCCTCGGCGCACGCCAGGTCGGAGACGTCGAACCCCTGCTCCTCGAGCTGGCCGGTGAGCGCGGTCTCCAGCGTCTCGGGCGCCAGGAACGGGACGGTCTCGAAGGAGACCTCCTCGCCGTCGACCTCGGTGGTGGTGAACCGGACCCCGGTCTGACCCTCGCCGTCGTCGACGATGCAGCTCGCGGTGGCGTCGACCTCCGCCTCCAGGTCCTCCGGGCACTCGACGGCGAGGTCGACGCCGTCGGCCGCGGTCACGTTGTCGGTGACGTGCTTCTCCAGCTCGGAGGCCTCGACCGAGGAGGCCGTGGCGCTGCAGGCGGTCAGCAGCCCGAGCAGCAGGACCGAGCCGGTGGAGGTGGCGAGGCGGAGGGTCAGGCCGTGATTTCGCATGGGGGGCAGTCAATCAGACCGAGCCAGCGCCGGTCGCGCGCTCCCACCGCACGCTCCGGGCGACCACCGGGACCACCGTCAGCAGCGGAACAGCCAGGACCGCACCGGCGAGGCCGGCGAGCGTGACGGCGTCCACGGGGGGTACGCCGACTCCCAGCAGGCCGAAGCCCACCCCGAGCACCGCGGGCGTCACCGCAGCCGCCCCGATCGCGCACGCCGCGACCCCGGCGACCAGGGCCTCGACCCCCGCCATCGCGACCAGCTGACGCCTCGTGGCGCCGGTCCGGCCGAGCAGCGCGAGCTCGGCGCGCCGGCCGGCGGTGGTCAGCACCAGGGTGTTGGCGGCTGCCACGCCCACGAAGAGCAGCAGGAGGAGGGTGAGGACGCTGGACAGGGTGCGGTCCGCTCCGGCCCCGGCGGTCGCGGCGGCGACGTACTCCGCCTCGCCGGTGACGGTGAGGCCCAGGCCGGCCAGCTCCTCGCGGACGGTGGAGCCGTCGCTCGTGGTCGGCCCGCCCTGGACGAGCCCGCCCTGGACGAGCACGGTCTGGACGAGCACGGTGTCGATCGTCGCCTCGACCCCCTGGGCTGCCGGCGTGGCCTCACTGGTGAGGAAGGCCCCGAAGCCCAGTCCTCGCTCGTAGACCGCGACCACCTCGACCTCGTGCTCCGCCCCGCCGTCCCAGCGGACGAGCAGCGAGTCCCCGACCCCCGTGCCGGTGTCCAGGACGGCGTCGCGGCTCAGGGCGATGGTGCCCGGACGGTCCAGAGCGGCGAGGTCGCCGTCGGAGACCTCGGGGTCGAGCGCGCTGGAGCTGCCGGTGCTGTTGCCGGGGTCGGGGGACGGCAGCGTGCGCACCTGGGTGGACTCCCAGGCGAGGGCCTCGAAGGCCCGGACGTCGCCGAGCTCGTCGTCGACCTGCACCTGCGCCGGGACCAGGCCCAGCGGCGTGGTGGAGCCGGCGCCGGCCAGGGCGGTCAGCTCGTCGAGACGAGCCTGGTCGATCCCGTCGCCGTCCGGTGCGGTCACGACCAGGTCGGCGCGCATCCCCTCGGTGAGCTGGCGCTGGGCCGCCTGGACCACCGCCTCGTCGACGGTGCTCTGCACCGTGCCGACCGCGAGCACCAGAGCCAGCGGCACCACCGCGGTGGTCAGCCGCCGGGAGAAGCCCCGGGTGTTGGCCAGCGCCAGGACGGTGGCGGGTCCGCCCCGGAACCGGCGGGTGCTGCCGAGGACCCAGGCCACGAGCAGCGGGCCGGCCAGGGCGGCCGCCCCGACCAGCAGGAACGCCGAGGTCGCTGAGGCCGCGCTGCCGATGGAGCCGGGCACCAGGACCGGGCTGAACGCCGCGAGCAGCCCGGCGATGCCGACCGTCAGCGCCGCGACCCGGCGTACCGGGCCGATCCCGGCGGGCTCGACCGTGCTCTGGCGCACCGCGGTGGTCGGCGGGGTACGCAGCGTCTCCCGGCTCGCCAACCGGGCGACGAGCCGGGCCAGTGGCAGCAGGACCAGCACGGCCGCGACCACCGGCAGGGGGGAGAGGGTCACCGCGAAGTCCGGGGCGACCACCTGGGCCTCGACCAGCAACGGGGTCAGCCACCGGGTGGCGAACAGCCCCGGGACGGCGCCGAGCGGCACCGCCACCAGCGTCACCAGGGAGACCTCGGCGGCCACCAGACGGCGCACCTGGCTGCGGGTCGCCCCGACCGCCCGGAGCAGCGCGAAGTCCCGCTGCCGCTGGCGCAGCGCCAGGGAGACGGTGGAGGCCACGACCAGGACGACGAGGACCAGCGCGGTCCCGGCGAACGAGGTGGCCAGGGCGATCAGCAGGCCCGGATCCCCCGTACCGGAGCCGGAGCGCAGGCCCGACTCGACCAGCACCCCCGTGCCCGAGAGCAGGGCGCCGGCGAGCGCCAGGACGACCATGGTGCCGGCCAGGGCGGACGCGTGGGCCCGGGCGCCGGAGCGGGCGAGGGGCCACAGGGTGCCCCTCGTCCTGCGCGCGCTCGTGCCGGTGCTGGTGCTGGTGTCCATGCCGCTCACCGGGCTCACCCGGCCAGGGTGAGCATGCGGGCGGTGACCTGCTCCGCGCTCGGGTCGTCGATCCGGTCGACCAGGCGGCCGTCGGCCAGCAGCAGCACCTGCTCGCAGGCCGCGGCCACCCGCGGGTCGTGGGTGACCACGACGACCGTCTGGCCGAGTCGCCGGGCGGTCTCGCGGAGCAGGGTCAGCACCGCGGCTCCGGTGCGCGAGTCCAGCGCGCCCGTCGGCTCGTCGGCGAAGACCACCGTCGGACGGGAGAAGAGCGCCCGGGCGATCGCGACCCGCTGCGCCTGGCCACCGGAGAGCTCGCCGGGGCGACGCCCCTCCATGCCGGCCAGCCCGACCGCGTCGAGCAGCTCGGCCAGCCAGGCCGCGTCCGGCTCGTCGCCCGCCAGGACCACGGGGAGCCGGACGTTGTCGGCGACGTCGAGATGACCGATCAGGTTGTAGTCCTGGAAGACGAAGCCCACGTGCTCGCGGCGGAACCGGGTCTGCGCGTCCGGGGCCAGCGCGCCGATCTCGTGCTCGCCGACCCAGACCCGACCGCTGGTGGGCACGTCGAGGCCGGCGGCCACGTGCAGCAGGGTCGACTTCCCGGAGCCCGAGGGGCCCATCACGGCGGTGAACGAGCCGGGACGCAGCGTCAGCGAGACGCCGCGCAGGGCGGCGACGGCGGCGGGGGCGGCGCCGTACCGCTTGTGCACGTCGACCAGCCGCAGCGCGGGGGCCGGGCTGCCCGGGTGGCTGCCCGGGTGGCTGTCCGGGTGCTCTGCCGTGGGGCTGACGGGGTGGGGTGCGGGTGTGGCCATGGTGGGCTCCTCGGGGCTGTCTGGGGGTTCCCAGGGCGTCCCACCACGCTAGGAACGCGCGGGGGTCGCCGACGAGCGCCGGAGGAGGGAGATCGCGAGGTTGCATCCTTCGATGCAAGGGCTCGCCGGGCAGCCTGCCGAGCGGCCTGGCGGGGCGTCAGTCGGGGATCGAGACGACCTTGTTCTGGTAGGCCCAGACCGCGGCCTGGAGCCGGGAGCGGACGCCGAGCTTGGGCATCATCCGGGCCAGGTGCGACTTCACCGTCGAGGTCTCCAGGAAGAGCCGGCCGGCGATCTCCTCGTTGGACATCCCCTGGGCGAGCAGCAGCAGGATGTCGAGCTCGCGGGCGGTGAGCAGCTCCGTGGCGCGGCCCGCGGTCACCGGGCGGGTCTCCCGGCGGGTGACCACCTCGCGCAGCACCCGCTTGGTCAGCGAGTCGTCCAGCGTGCCGTTGCCGCGGGCGACGCTGCGGACCGCGGCGAGGAGCACCTCGGGCTCGGCGTCCTTGAGCAGGAACCCCGAGGCGCCGGCCTCCAGGGCGCCGAAGAGGTGCTCGTCGATGTCGAAGGTGGTGAGCACCAGCACCGGCACCGGGTCCTCGACGCCGGGGCCGCAGAGCTCGCGGGTGGCGCTGATCCCGTCATGGTGGGGCATCCGGACGTCCATGCAGACCACGTCCGGCCGCAGCCGGCGCGCCGCCTCGACCGCCTCGGCGCCGTCCGCCGCCAGCGCCACGACCTCCAGGTCCGGCTCGGCGCCCAGCAGGGTGCCGAGCCCGGCACGCACCAGCGGCTGGTCGTCGGCGACCACCACGCGGATCATCGGTCCTCGCCCTCCCCGGCCCTCTCGTCGTCGGCCCTCTCGTCGTCGGCCTTCTCGTCCTCGGCCAGGGCCTCGCGAGGCATCCGCAGCCGCACCTGCCACCCGCCCTCGGCCGTCGGGCCGTGGTCCAGCCGGGCGCCGGTGAGCTCGGCGCGCTCGGCCATGCCGAGCAGGCCGAACCCGCCAGTTCCCGCCGGCGGCGACCCGTCGGACCGTACGCCGAGCGGTGCCTCGTTGCGCACGGTGACCACCGCCGCGGTCCGGTCCCGGTCGTCGAGCACCACCTCGGCGCGGGCGCCGGGGGCGTGCCGGGCGGCGTTGGCCAGCGACTCCTGGACCATCCGGTAGGCCGCGAGCTGGGCCAACGGGCCCACGCCGGCGCCGAGCGGGTGCTCCCCGGGGAGCACCCGCAGGTGCACGTCGCGGCCAGCCGTGATCGCGTCGTCGACCAGGGCGGAGACGCCGGCCAGCGACTCAGGGCGCACGGGCGCCGAGCCGTCCCCCCGCTGTCCGGGGTCCTGCTCGCGCAGCAGCCCGACCAGGCTGCGCAGGTCGCCCAGCACGGCCTTGCTCTGCCGCCGCACCAGCTCGACGGACTCCTTGGCGGCGGCCGGGTCGGTGTCGATCTGGGTACCGATCGCGGCGGTCATCACCGCGATCCCGGACAGGTGGTGGGCGGCGATGTCGTGCAGCTCGCGGGCCATCGCCGTGCGTTCGCGCGCGACCGCCGCGGCCAGCAGGGCCTCCTGCTCGCGGGCCATCGCCGCGGCCTGGCTCTCCCGGGCCTGCCGGGTCTCGCGCTGGGCGGTCAGCAGGGCCGCGACCACCAGGGGCAGGCCCACGGTCCCGATCCCCTGCAGCACGCCGGCACCGACCGCCTCGCCCGTCGAGTCACCGACGTCCAGGCCGGCCAGGGTGATGCCGAGGGCGACCAGCACGGCGGTCGCGGCGTACGTCGGCCAGGAGGTGGCGAGCGGTCTGGCCAGCCCGAGGGTGAGGACGGCGACCAGCACCGCCAGGGTCGCGACTCCGCTCGCGTCGCCGAGCCCGCAGGCCGCGGCGACCGGGACCCCGGCAGCGACGGCGAGCAGCGCCGCCCGCGGCGCCGTACGACGCAGCAGCAGGAGCCCTGCCTGCGCCAGCAGCGTCGCGGCCCCCAGCCACCAGCCGAGCCCGCCCGGGTCGGGCAGCGTCAGCCCGGCCGACGGGTCGGCGGCAGCCAGCGCCGGGGCGACCGCCAGCGCGGCCAGGGCGAGCGCGCCGCACGCCCCCGCGACGACCAGGTCGACGGGCCGTCCCGCTCCGGCCGAGCTCTGCGACCCCTCTGCCTCGCCCACGCAGGACATCATGCCCCCGACCGGCGCGGACGCGGGTCCGACGCGGGCTGTGCGGGGGTCCAGGACGGTCATCTGTCGCAATTCGCGGACCGGCGCGGTCGTGCTCCCGTAGTCTCACCGCTCGGGGGTCGCCGCCCTGGACGGGTGTCGACGAGCGACGTCGCTGGCTCACTCGCTCGGGAGGGTCCTGGTCAGCCGAGGACCCGGGAGCAGTGACTTCACATGACAAGCCAGCAGGTCGACGCCGTACGCCTCCGGGACGACTCCTGGGGCGAGCCGGCGGACCGCGAGGTGCTGCAGCGGATCGCGGCTGACGTGGCCTCGCGCGCCGGGTTCGCGGTCTGCGCGATCGAGGTGCTGCGGCACGACGGGATGCTCGAGTTCGTGGCGGTCCACGGGAGCCCGGAGGGATCCGCCCGGCTGCTGGGCCAGGCGTCTCCACCGGACGTGATGGTGCCGGTCCTGTCGTGCGGGGCCGAGTGCGGCGCCTTCACCTTCGTGGCCGTGGAGTGGGTGACCAAGGAGGCCTGGGCCCAGATGCGCGTCTACAGCCACGTGCCCGACCTGCCCCCTTCTGACCTCGAGGACGCCTGGGACGCGGAGGACATGCTGGTGGCCACGCTGCGCGGGCGCGAGGGCGAGGTGCGCGGCATGCTCTACCTCGACGAGCCCCTGGACGGGCGGCGTCCCACCGCCCGCCGGCTGCTCACCCTGACCGACGACCTGGCACTGACCTTCACCGCGGTGGCGGGCGCGGTCGAGCGCGAGGCGCTCGCTCAGCGCTACCGGCTCGGGCACGCCGCCCGCGAGCTGATCAGGAGCGCGGACAGCCGGCGCGGGGTGGCACAGCTGCTCGAGGAGACCCGGACCCGGCTGCGTGAGGGGTTCCGCGCCACCGACCTCCACGTGCGGGTGCTCGCCGCCGAGGGCGCGCGGGAGGAGTACACCGAGGTGTCGGCGTACGCGACCCCGGAGCTGCTCACCGCGGTCGAGGCGGCGGCGCGGCTGGCGTACGCCGCCGGGACGGTCGCGGTGGTCGAGCGCGACGAGGTCTGGGGCGCGCGCGGGCTCGACCCCGGGCAGCGGGCGCTGCTCACCGGCCTGGTCGTCGAGCACGGGCTCGGTGCGGTGGTCGTGGTGCCGGTCGCGACCGGGGGCCAGCTGCTCGGGCTGATGGCGATCGTCCGGACGGCCGACCAGGACCGCTGGGTGGAGTCCGAGAGCGCCGCGGCCGTCGACGTCGGGGAGGACCTGGGGCGCGCGGTCCTGGACGCCCGGGCGTTCCAGAAGGAGCAGCGGCTCAACGCCGAGCTGCGCGGGGTCGACGCCTACCGCACGGAGCTGATCGCCACCATCGCCCACCAGATGAAGAACCCGATCGGTGCGGTGCTGGGCCACCTGGAGATGCTCGAGGACCACCACGCCGTGACCCCGGTCCTGGCCGGGCCACTGGGCGCGATGGCCCGGGCGACCGAGCGTCTCGAGCGGCTCGCCGAGAGCCTGCTCACGCTCAGCAACGTCGGCCGCTCGCAGACCGCGTCGATGCGGGCCCCGGTCGACCTGGTCGCGCTGGTGACCGACGCCGAGGAGCTGGTCTCGGTGCCCGCCGCCCGGGCCGAGGTGCGGGTCGAGGTCGAGCCGGTCTCGGCGCCGGGCAGCGCGGTCGTCGTCGGGACAGCCGACGACCTGGCTCACGTGGTGACGAACCTGCTCAGCAACGCGGTCAAGTACTCGGACCCCGGCGCAAGCGTCCGGGTGCGGCTGGACCGGGTCGGCGAGGAGGTGGTGCTGACCGTCGCCGACGAGGGGCTGGGCATCTCCGAGGCGGACCAGGAGCACCTCTTCACCGAGTTCTTCCGCTCCACCGACGCCCGTGCGCTCGGGCGGCCGGGCACGGGCCTGGGACTGACGATCGTCCGCCGGGTCGTCGACGGGCACGGCGGGCGGATCGAGGTCGACTCCACGGTGGGCGTGGGCACCACCTTCCGGGTGGTGCTGCCTGCTGCCTGAGCGGTTGACCGCTGACCGGGTGCCGCCTCAGAGGGCGCGGAGCCGGGCCCGCAGGTCCGCGTCGAGGTGCTCGGTGGCGTAGGAGAGGGCGGTGCGGCCCATCCGGGACGCGTGGGCCAGCAGGAAGTCGACCAGGACCTGCCGGTCGACCCGCTTGCCCACCTCGCGCAGCATCCAGCCCGCCGCCTTCTGCACCAGGTCGCGTCGGTCGTCGAGCACCGCGGTCGCGGCCGCCAGCGCCGGTCCCGGGTCGCCGGCCTTGGTGTCCGCGAAGGACGCCATGATCCCCGCACGGCGGCGCCACAGGTCGGGGTCGGCGAGCAACTCCTCGACGAGACCGGCACCGGCCCCGGAGGTACGCAGGTGCTCGCCGACGAGCCACTCCGCGGAGACGTCGACCAGGTCCCAGTTGTCCACCCGGCCGGCGCGGAGCGCGTCCAGGTAGAGGGCGTGCAGCGCCGCCCGCCGCTCCGGGTCGGCGGTCCGCGGGCGCAGCGTCCGCTTGAACGCCTCGACCGCGATCACCAGCGCGGCGAGGCGGTGCTCGTGCTCGCGGTCGTCGAGCAGTGCGCGGACCTCGGGAAGCGGCAGGTCGGCGTACGTCTTGGCGACCGCCCGGACCGCCGGGACCCGGACCCCGACGAAGACGTCGCCCACGCCGTACCCGCCCGGCCCGGTCTGGAAGAAGCGCGCCAGATTGGCCGCGTCGGTCGGGTCCGCCCGCTCCGACAGCGCCGCACGGACGTCGTCGGCGGTGCCCGTCATGTCAGCCTCCCGATGACTACAGACTCCCGCCCCGAGAGCTGGCGTCGGCTCAGTAGTACCAGGGGAAGCAATCTGGCGGGTTTTGGCTGGCCGTGGTCGGCGTTGGAAGTTGTCGAAAAGTGGCTCTGACACAGCTGTGGCTGACGACGGGTGCGTTGGTCTGCATCGGACGAAACCGGATCTCTTGCGGACTATTTGCGGACCGCTTCGCGAGTCGACGGTGTCATCGCTGCGCGATCGAAACGCGGCCTCCATCGACATCGACTCGCTGGGCGCCGGCCGCGACCGAGACCGGTGCAGAGGGCCACTCGGCGGCGTGGTTAATCCACGAGCACGGGTGGCGGTGGGACTCCGATGGCGACTGGTCCCGACTCCCGAACCCCACCCCCCAGCGACACCGCTCAACTGGCTGCGGGCATCGACTGGCGCTGGCGGGAGACCCGGAAGTCAGCCGGATTGCCGCACGTACGCCTGCACGACCTGCGGCGCTTCTGCGCCTCCGGGCTGATCGCTGCCGGCTGCGACGTCGTCACCGTCCAGCGGGCGCTGGGTCACTCGTCGGCGACCACCACGCTGAACACCTACAGCCACCTGTGGCCCACGGCGGAGGATCGGACGCGGGCGGCCGCCGCGGGACTCATGAGCGAGGCTGTCACTTTGTCACTTATTAAGTGACAAAGTGAGTTGCGTTTGTTCGTATGCTCGGCACTTAATAAAGGACATACGGACATGCCAACTCTCTTCAGCACGCCAGACCCCGACCTCGAGGACCAGCAGGTCCTCTCCGAGATCCACGCCTTCCGAGCCTCGCTCGCGGCGTTCCTTCGGGTGCCCAAACGCTGGAACGGCCTCCTTCGGCGAACAACGACGGCCCGAGCGATCCAGGGGTCCAACACCATCGAGGGCTACACGGTCAGTGATGAGGATGCCGTCGCTGCGGTCGACGACGAACCGCCGCTCAGCGCAGACGAAGCCACATGGCTTGAGATCCTCGCCTACCGACGGGTGCTGACGTACGTGCTCAACGTGGCGACTGAGCCAGGCTTCGAGATCAACGAAGCAGTCCTTCGGTCCATGCACTTCATGCTGCTCGATCACGAGCTCTCGAAGACGCCAGGGCGTTACCGCACCAGGGAGATCTTCGTGCGCGACGACCGGCGGGGAATCAACGTCTACGAAGGGCCTGACGGTGATCTGGTCCCTGAGCTGATGCGTGCCCTGTCGGAGTCGCTCGCCAAGTCCAGCGCTGATGACCCGCTTGTGCGGGGAGCCATGGCGCACCTGAACCTCGTGATGATTCACCCGTTCCGCGACGGCAACGGGCGTATGGCCCGAGCTCTCCAGACGATGTTGTTGGCACAGGACCAGGTCGTCGAACCGACCTTCTCCAGCATCGAGGAGTGGCTGGGTAACAACACGCGGGAGTACTACGACGTTCTCGCAGCGACTGGCCGCGGCGCATGGCGACCGGAGAACGACGCCACGCTGTGGCTGAAGTTCAATCTCCGTGCACACCACATGCAGGCTCAGACGATGCGGCGCCGTTTCGATGAGGCCGAGACCCAGTGGCGCGAGATCGATGACCTCATCAGTGCGCACAAGCTGAACGACCGGATCGGTGCCGCCCTCTTCGATGCATTGCTCGGACTCCGGGTAACGCGGCCGTCGTACGTGAAGCTCACCGAGCTCGACGAACGCACCGCAACCAGAGACCTCGTGAACGCAGCCGAACTCGGTCTCCTGGAGGCTCGTGGCGAGCGTCGGGGACGCCACTATGTCGCCGGTGAACCGCTGCGACAGATCCAAGAGCGACTCCGCGCCGAACGAAAGCCGCTTGAGGACCCGTATCCGACCTTGCTCGGAGAGATCCGACGGGCGCAGCCGTAGGAACCAGCACAGCGAACCGTGGGACCGTGGCACCACCAGAGGATCATCAACCCCAGAAGATCGGGTCGCCCGAGTCCTCGATGTAGTCGAGCAGGGCCTGGATGTTCTTCGTTGGGCGCTTCCGCTTGTACTCGTGGAACTTGAGGTTGCGGTCGCGCCAGTAGATCGACCACAGCCCGGTCGTCCTGGTGTAGCGCAGGCGAGCGATCGGGAATCGGGTGGGCTCGCCCACGCCGTCCCAGGGTGGTCGGACCTCGACGATGGTGACGTGCCGATCCGCGACGTCTGCCTCGACCTTGAGCTCGTCCCAGAGGTGCTCTGGGACACGCCCGCGCGCCCACATGCGGATCCGGTGAAGGTCGGTCTCAGGAAGCACGAGCACCCCTGGTCATCGATGGCTCCCGCCGAGCTCTTGCGGACCTTTTTGCGGACTGAATGCGGACTATGCGTCCCTAAACCCCGTCTGACCTGCGGAAACGCTGAGACTCAGTAGTACCAGGGGTACGGCGACCAGTCCGGCTCGCGCTTCTCCAGGAACTGGTTGCGACCCTCCTGGGCCTCGTCGGTCATGTACGCCAGCCGGGTGGTCTCGCCGGCGAAGAGCTGCTGGCCGACCAGGCCGTCGTCGAGCAGGTTGAAGGAGTACTTCAGCATCCGCTGCGCGGTCGGCGACTTGCCGTTGATCTTGGCGCCCCACTCGAGCGCGACCTTCTCCAGCTCGGCGTGCGGGACGACCCGGTTGACCGCACCCATCCGGTGCATGGTCTCGGCGTCGTACTCGTCGCCGAGGAAGAAGATCTCCCGGGCGAACTTCTGACCCACCTGGCGGGCCAGGTACGCCGAGCCGTAGCCGCCGTCGAAGGAGCCCACGTCGGCGTCGGTCTGCTTGAACCGGGCGTGCTCGGCGCTGGCCAGGGTGAGGTCGGCGACCGCGTGCAGGGAGTGCCCGCCACCGGCGGCCCAGCCGGGCACCACGCAGATGACCACCTTGGGCATGAACCTGATCAGCCGCTGGCACTCCAGGATGTGCAGCCGGGCGAGCTTGGCCTTGTCGATCGGGCTCGGCTCCTCGGCCCCGGTGTCGGCGGCGCCGGTCGTCGTGTCCTCGTACTGGTAGCCGGCCTTGCCGCGGATCCGCTGGTCGCCGCCGGAGCAGAAGGACCACTTGCCGTTCTTGGGGCTCGGCCCGTTGCCGGTGAGGATCACGCAGCCCACGTCCGCCGACTGGCGCGCGTGCTCGAGGCTCCGCAGCAGCTCGTCGACGGTGTGCGGACGGAAGGCGTTGAGCACGTCGGGCCGGTCGAAGGCGATCCGGACCGTGCCGTGGGCCTTGGCCCGGTGGTAGGTCAGGTCGGTCAGGTTCTCGAAGCCGGGCACCTCGTTCCAGTCCGCCGGGTCGAAGATCTCGGACACACCGTCGATCGCGCTCATGGCCGTGAGGCTACCGGCCGTGACGGCGGTCGCGAGGAGAGGGACGGCTCGGCCCTTGTGCTGGGCTCGGCGCAGGGCTTGTCTGGAAGGCATGGCGGAGAGGCACACCTCCAGGAACGCCCCCACGGGGCGGCACGACCTCGGCGCGCAGGATCCCGCGCGGATCCGCAACGTGGTCCTCGTCGGACCGCCGGGAGGCGGGAAGACCACGCTGGTCGAGGCGCTGCTGCTGCACACCGGCGCGCTGTCCCGGGCCGGCACCGTCGAGGACGGCACCACGGTGAGCGACCACGAGGAGTTCGAGCGCGCCCACCACCGCTCAGCCTCCCTGGCGGTGGTCCCCCTCGTGCACCGCCGGACGAAGATCAACCTGCTCGACACCCCCGGGTACGCCGACTTCGCCGGCGAGGTGCACGCCGGCTACCGGGCCGCGGACGCCGCGCTCTTCGTCGTCCCCGCCGACGCCGCCACCGACGGAACCCTGGATGACGCCACCCGGCTGCTCGCCCGCGACTGCCTGGACGCCGAGGTGCCCTCGGCGGTGGTGGTGACCAAGCTCGACCACGCCCGCGCGGACCTGGCCGCGGTGGTCGGCGCGCTCCGCGAGACCTTCGGGGAGCGGGTGATGCCGCTCTTCGAGCCGGTGCGCGAGGGGGAGCGGATCACGGGTCTGCAGCACCTGCTGGCCCCCGGCTCGGCGTCCCCGGAGCAGGCAGCGGCGCACGACCGGCTGGTCGAGGCGATCGTCGAGGAGGCCGAGGACGAGGCGCTGATGGAGGCCTACCTCGACGGGGAGGAGGTCGCGGAGTCGGCGCTGGTCGCCGACGTCGACGCGGCGATGTCGCACGGGGTCTTCCACCCGCTGCTGCCGGTCTGCGCGACCGCCGGGGTGGGGCTGGGCGAGCTGCTCGACCTGGTCGTGGCCGGCTTCCCGGCGCCCGCGGAGCGTCGCGTCCCGGACGCCTTCACCCCCGAGGGGCGGGCGGTGGCGGCGCAGGCCGCGGACCCGGACGGCCCGCTGGTCGCGGAGGTGGTGAGCACCAGCAGCGACCCCTACGTGGGCCGGGTCAGCGTGGTGCGCGTCTTCTCCGGCACGCTGCGGCCCGACGTGCCGCTGCACGTCTCGGGGCACGCGGCCTCGTTCCTCGGCGCCGACCACGGCCACGAGGACCACGACGAGGACGAGCGCTCGGGCCCGCTCTCCTACCCGTTCGGCGGCCAGCTGGTGCCGGCCGCGGAGATCGTGGCCGGCGACATCGGCTGCGTCAGCCGGCTGAGCGCCGAGACCGGCGACACCGTGAGCTCGCCCGAGGAGCCCCGGGTGCTGCGGCCCTGGTCGATGCCCGACCCGCAGCTGCCGGTCGCGATCGAGGCCGAGACCCGCTCCGACGAGGACAAGCTCTCCGAGGCGCTGACCCGGCTCGCCGCCGAGGACCCGAGCCTGCGGGTCGAGCGGAACGCCGAGACCCACCAGGTGGTGCTCTGGGTGCTGGGGGAGGCGCACGCCGACCTGGCGCTGGACCGGCTGCGCTCGCGCTACGGCGTCCAGGTCGTGGAGCGCGACCTCGTGGTGCCGCTGCGCGAGACCCTGGCCGGACCGGCCACGGGGCACGGGCGGCACGTCAAGCAGTCCGGCGGGCACGGCCAGTACGCCGTCTGCGAGGTCGAGGTCGAGCCGCTGCCGGCCGGCGGCGGCTTCGAGTTCGCCGACCGGGTCGTGGGCGGCGCGGTGCCGCGCCAGTTCATCGGGTCGGTGGAGAAGGGCGTGCAGGCGCAGATGGCTCGCGGCACCCGGCTCGGCTACCCGATGGTCGACCTCAAGGTCACGCTGGTCGACGGCAAGTCGCACAGCGTCGACAGCTCCGACATGGCCTTCCAGACCGCCGGCGGCCTGGCCCTGCGGGAGGCGGCGGAGGCCGCCGGGGTGGTGGTGCTCGAGCCCTACGACAAGGTCGCGGTGCTGGTCCAGGACAGCCTGGTCGGGGAGACGATGAGCGACCTGTCGGCCCGCCGCGGCCGGCTGCTCGGCACCGATCAGGTCGGGGACGGCCGGACCCGGGTGCTCGCCCTGGTGCCGCAGACCGAGCTGGTCCGCTACGCCATCGACCTGCGCGCTGCCACCCACGGCGCCGGCACCTTCACCCGCGAGTTCGCGCACTACGAGCCGATGCCCGAGGAGCTCGCAGACGGAGTGTCGTCGCGTCGCTGAGCCCGGCCGCTGGTCCGGTCGCGGAGGATGGCGTCATGACCGCGTACCTCGACGTCGCCCGCCTCCGGGCCGACTTCCCCGCCCTCGACCTCGGCGTCGCCCACTTCGACGGGCCCGGCGGCACCCAGGTGCCGCGCCAGGTCGCCGACGCGATCGCCCGGACGCTGACCGCCGGCCTCTCCAACCGGGGCGCGGTCACCGAGGCGGAGCGCCGGGCCGAGAGCGTCGTCGTCGGGGCCCGGTCCGCGGTGGCGGACCTGCTCGGCTGCGACCCGCGGGGGGTGGTCTTCGCACGGTCGGCGACCCAGGCGACGTACGACCTGGCCCGGACGCTGGCCAAGGAGTGGCGGCCCGGTGACGAGGTGGTCGTCACCCGGCTCGACCACGACGCCAACATCCGGCCCTGGGTGCAGGCCGCCGAGGCCGTGGGAGCGGCCGTGCGCTGGGTGGAGTTCGACCCCGCCACCGGCGAGCTCGACCTGCTCGGGCTCGCCGAGGCGCTCTCGGAGCGGACCCGCCTGGTCGCCGTCACCGCCGCCTCCAACGTGCTCGGCACCCGGCCCGACCTGGAGGTGATCGCCGAGGCCGTGCACGCCGCCGGCGCGCTGCTCCACGTCGACGGGGTGCACCTGGTCCCGCACGCGCCGGTGGACGTGCCCGCCCTGGGCGCGGACTTCTTCGTCTGCTCGCCGTACAAGTTCTTCGGGCCGCACCACGGGGTGCTGGTCGCCGACCCGGCGCTGCTGGAGACCCTGCGGCCGGACAAGCTGCTGCCCTCCTCCGACGCGGTGCCGGAGCGGTTCGAGCTCGGCACGCTGCCCTACGAGCTGCTCGCCGGCACCATCGCGGCGATCGACCTGATCGCCGACCTCGCCTCCTCGGCGCCCGACCGGCGGACCCGGGTGCTGGAGTCGATGCGCGCGGTGGAGGAGCACGAGGAGCGGCTCTTCGGGCGGCTGCTCGCCGGGCTGGAACGACTGCCGCGAATCCGGCAGTACGGCGCCCCCGCGCGCCGCACCCCCACCGTCTACTTCTCCGTCGAGGGACTGACCGGCCGCGAGGTGTACGAGGCGCTGGCCGCGCGCGGCGTCAACGCGCCCGCCAGCCACTTCTACGCGATCGAGGCCTCCCGGCACCTCGGGCTCGGGGACGCCGGGGCCGTGCGGGCCGGGCTCGCGCCGTACTCCACGGTCGAGGACGTCGACCGCCTGCTCGAGGGGCTCGCCGCCCTCTGACGGTTGGTGGTTGAGGAGGGCCGCCAGGCCCGTCTCGAAACCACCCCGCCCCACCCCTACCCTGGCGCGATGGAGCACGCACGCAACCCCGACGACGGGGTCCGGATCGCCTTCGACGTCGTCGGCGAGGGCGAGCCGATGCTGCTGGTGCACGGCACCGGGCTCTCGTCGCAGATGTGGCGCGGGGCGGGCTACGTCGAGCCGCTCTCCGCGAGCCACCGCCTGCTGCTCGTCGACCTGCGGGGGCACGGACGGAGCGACAAGCCGCACGAGGAGTCGGCGTACTCGATGGCACGGGTCACCGGCGACCTGGTCGCGGTGCTCGACCAGGTCGGCGTGGAGCGCGCGCACCTGCTGGGCTACTCCGCCGGAGCCCGGGTCGGCGTCAACCTGGGGGCGCTGCACCCCGGCCGGCTGCTCAGCCTGCTGCTCGGCGGCGGCAGTGCCCGGTCGCAGCGCGGTGGGCTCGACCAGATCTTCTTCCCCGACTGTGCCGCAGTGCTCGAGAACCACGACATGGCCGAGTTCGTGCGGCGCTGGGAGCAGGCAGGGGGAGCGCCGGCCGAGCCGGTCCGGCGCGCGTTCCTGGCCAACGATCCACGGGCGATGGCCGCCTGGTTCCGCGCCTCGGAGGACGCTCCCGGCCTGAGCGACCAGCAGCTCCGCGCTCTCGACGTACCGGCGCTGCTGTTCGCGGGCTCGCTGGACCATGCTCGGCTCAGGGACTCACGGGCCGCCCAGGCGGTGCTGCCGGACGCCCAGGTCGCCGAGGTCTCGGGACACGATCACCTCTCCACCATCTCCGCGTCGCAGGAGGTCGTGCCGTTGGTCGAGCGGTTCCTGGCGACCTGGTGAGTTGTCGTCGGCCGCCTGGGCGACAGGGCATCGGTCGGCTGCGGACGCCGCGGGGCGCAGGGGATCTGCTCGTTCTCCCGTCGCGGGGCTCGACTCTCCCTATCTTGAGCGCATGCCCAGGAACAGCCTCCGCCTCACCCGTGCGGTCTGCGGCGCACTGATCGTCTTCTCCTGCTCCGCCGTCGGGTGCGGGACCGAGGTCTCCCCGGCCGAGCCCGACCCCGTGGCCGCGTCCGAGAGCCCAGCGGACTCCGAAGCGCCAGCCGACGCGGAGGCGGTCGAGGCGGCGGAGGCGACCGTGCGGGCCTTCTTCGCGGTGAAGAGTCAGGCGGAGGAGCCGCTGAGCGCCAAGATCGACAGGCAGGCGGTCTACCTCACGTCTCGCGACGCCCACCCGAGCGCGCCGTACGAGGCGGGTCAGGAAGGTCGTCCCTCCGGCATCTCGGACTCGGAGGTGACCGTGGACCTGTCGAACGTGCGGTGGCTCGACGACGACATCCAGATCGACTTCGATTTCGATGGCACAGGCCTGAGCTACCCGATGATCGGCGACGAGCTGCAGACCGATCAGGCGACCGCGCAGAGGTCCCGGTGGGAGGGCACGGCGACCCTGGAGAACCGGAACGGGGAGTGGCTGATCCGCGAGCTGAGCGTGGACTCCTTCGGCGGCGGCATCGGGTGACCACGGCGGCTGCCGAACCGGCATGCGTTCGCCTGGGTGCGGCTGCCGCTGGACCGACCGGGACGGCATGACTATTTTCGAACGTCTGTCCAGGCGGTGAGATGACCCCCCGATTCGCCGCCAGCTTGTCGGTGGCCACCGGTTGACTGGGTGATGTCGGGAGGTCATCGGGAGCCTTCGGTACGACGGACGGGGGTCCTGGGATGTGGCAGCAGGCGGGGATGGCGCACCCGATCGCACACGCGGTCGCACTCGTCGACGAGGCGCTGACGTGCGCGAGGGTCGCGGACCCGGGACTCCTCTCCGAGGACGAGCAGCGGGATGTCCTGCTGCGGTTGTCGCAGCAGGTCGACCAGCTGGAGTCACTGCGGCTGCGGGTCATCGGTGTGGTCGGCGCCGCGGGTGGCGTGGCCGAGTCCGACGGGGCCCGCTCGGCGGCCTCGTGGTTGACCGCCCGGGTCCGTACGGGGTTCGGCCCAGCGCGGGCGGCGGAGAAGCTCGCGGAGGCGATCACCGACCGGTGGCAGCGGGTGGGGGCCGGCCTGGAGGACGGGTCGGTGAACCTGCCGCAGGCGCGGGTGATCGTGAGGGCGCTGGAGTCGTTGGTGGTCGACCCGCTGCCCGGCGAGGAGGTCCCGGTCGAGGTGCTGGCCGCCGCGGAGGCTCACCTGGTGGCGCAGACGGCCGTGTTCGACCCGGGCCAGCTGGAGCGGTTGGGCGCGAAGATCCTGGAGGTGGTGGCTCCGGCGACGTGCGAGGAGCACGAGCGCAGGCTGCTGGAGCGTGCGGAGCGGCGAGCGAACGCCGCGACCAGGTTGACGTTCCGGCGGCGCGGTGACGGTGCCACGGACGTGGCGGCCCGGATCCCCGACCACGTCGCGGCCCGGCTCAAGACGTATCTGGAGGCATGGACCGCCCCGAGGCAGGACGACTCGACCCGGTGCGGGGCGGCGACCCCGTTCGGTGGGTTCGCCCAGCGCGATCCCGCGACCGGGGTGCGCCTGCCGCAGGAGCGGTTGCGCGGGCAGGCGTTCTGCGCGTTCCTCGAGGCCGCGGACCCGACCCGGATGCCCGTCCACGGCGGCGGCGCGACCCGGGTGGTGGTGACCATGACCCTGGAGGAGCTGCGCAGCGGAGCCGGGGTGGGCACGGTGCTGAGCAACGGTGACGACCTCACCACGATGAGCGCGGGGCAGGTGCGTCGGTTGGCGTGTCAGTCCGGAATCGTGCCCGCGGTGCTGGGTGGTGACTCGGTGCCGGTGGACCTGGGCCGGTCGACCCGGTTCTTCACCCCGGGTCAGCGGTTGGCGAAGACGCTGACCCATCGGGTCTGCGCGGCGGAGGGGTGCACGGTCCCCTCGACCTGGTGCGAGGGACACCACGGCCGGGATCCCTGGGGTGCCGGCGCAGGGTCCGACCTGGCTGACTTGATGTTCCTGTGCTCCTGGCACCACCAGCGTGCCCACGACCCCGGCTACCGCACGAAGACCCTGCCGAACGGAGACGTCCGGTTCACCAGGCGCACGTAGGAACCAGGCGTACTGAGGGACCGGGCGCACGTGAGGACCAGGCGCGCGCAGGTGCAGAACCGGGAGTCGACCGGCGGTTCACCAGTCGAACGCGAGCTTGCCGGCGACGAAGATCATCGTGGCCGCGATGACCAGCTCGAGGACCTGCCAGGCGCGCGGGCGTGCCAGCAGAGGAGCCAGACCTCGCGCCCCGAAGCCGAGCCCGCTGAACCAGACGACGCTGGCCAGCGTGGCCCCGAGGCCGAAGGCCCAACGCCCGTCGATCACGCCCGCTCCCCATCCGGTCACGGGACCGCTGTGGGTCGCGGCGACAGACCCGATCAGCAGCACCGTGTCGAGGTAGACGTGCGGGTTCAGCCAGGTCAGGGCCACGGCCTTGAGGAGCACGGTCCGCCGGGGCTCCTCGGCGGGAGCGCTCTGTGCGGCGTGCAGGGACTCGCTGCTGAACGCCCGCCGCAGCGAGTGCGCGGCGTACCAGAGCAGGAAGGCGACCCCGAGCCAGCGGACGACGTCGATGACCCACCCGGCGCGGTCGACGACCGTCCCCACACCGCTTACCCCGGCGGCGATCAGCACCGCGTCGGAGGCGGCGCAGATCAGCACCACTGCGCCGACGTGCTGGCGCAGGACCCCCTGCCGCAGCACGAACGCGTTCTGCGCGCCGATGGCGACGATCAACGAGCCGCCGGTCAGGAACCCGGCGAGGAGCGGTTCGAGCACGTGCTCACGCTAGGGCCTCGCGAGCTCCACCAGCGCCGACGCAGCGGCAGCCGCCCCGCCCGCCGACGCGAACGACTTCGCGATCCCGGTGGCGGCTGCCCGCAGTCCCTCGTCGGTGAGCGCGGTGGAGATCGCGCTCCGCAGCTCCTCGGCGCGAACCCGGGCGAAGCGCACCCGTACGCCCGCCCCCGCCTGCACCACCTGGTCGGCGACCACCGGCTGGTCGTCGCGGATCGGCGCCAGCACCAGCGGGAGCCCGGCGGCGAGCGACTCGCAGACGGTGTTGTGGCCGGCGTGCGAGACCACCGCGTCGACCCGCTGGAGCAGCGCGAGCTGCGGCACCCGGGGGCGGACGACGACGTTCGCGGGCCGGTCCGGCACCAGCGACGGGGGCGCGACGAAGACGGCCTGCCACGGCTGGTCCCGGCAGGCGTCGGCGGCGACCTGCCAGAACCGGGTGCCGGCCTCGGCGTTCAGCGTGCCCAGGGAGACCAGCACGGTCGGGCGGTCGGCGTCCAGGGTGTCCCAGGGGAAGTCGTCCTCCTCCGGCCGGTCGCCCAAGGAGGGCCCGACGAAGGTGACCGGTGAGTCGATCGCCAGCGGGCCGACGAGCTCCGCGGCGGTGTAGGCGAGCAGCAGGTGCTCGGAGACCCGCAGGTCACCGGCCTCCGCGGCCTCGGGCGCGATCCCGTGCGCCACCTGGAGCTCGACCCGCCTGCGGTGCATCGCCTCCGCGACCCGCGGCAGCCCGGAGAGCGGGTCGACCAGCTCGGCCGAGGTGGTGGCCGAGGTCGCCCACGGCAGACCGCGCCGCCGGCCGACGACCGCGCCGGCCAGCGCCTGCTGGTCCACGACGAGCACGTCGGCACCGAACGCCTCGACGGCCGCGTCCACGCCGTCGACCATCGCGTCGCCCAGCGGCAGCAGCACCTCCTCCTGGAGGAACTTGAACGCCGCGGCACCGCGCAGGTCGCTGCGGCGGGCGCCCATGTCGGCGGCGTACGACGTCACCTCCGACGAGGTGGCCGGCAGGAAGACGGCATCAAAGGGGAGCAGGTGCTCCACGGTGCCGGGGACCCCCGTCCACGCCACCCGGTGGCCGCGGGCGACGAGGTCGGCGGCGACCGGCACGGTCGGGTTCACGTGGCCGGTGAACGGCGGGACCACGAAGAGGAAGCCGGAGGGGTCGGTCACCGGCTCAGGCCCCGGCCGCCACGCCTGCGCGCTGTCGCCCCATCCACTCCAGCGCCCGCTGCCGGACCAGGCCGCTCTGCTCGGTGAGCAGCGAGTGGGTGGTGCCGGGGACGATCTCCAGCTCGCAGTCGGGCATCTGGGTCTGCAGCGCCTCGGCCAGGTGCAGGATGTCGGACTCGCTGCCGTACATCGCCCGCACCGGGCAGGCGATCTGGGGCAGCCACCCGATCGGCTGCTCGTCCTTGAGGTCCTGGATCAGCGTCGTGTCGGCCAGGAACCGCTCGGCCCGCCGGGCCAGCCGGGACATCTTCCGGTCGGCGTTGTTCTCGATCCACTCCTGCGAGGTGTTCTCGTCGAGGCCGAACGCCGCGAGGGCGAGGCTGCCGGCCATCTGCTCGGCCCACCCCTCGACCGCGAAGTGCGCCTCGACCAGGAAGAGGCTGGCCACCCGCTCGGGGTGCCGGTGGGCCAGCGCCAGGGCGACGACCGCGCCGAAGCTGTTGCCGAACAGGTGCACCGGCTCGTCCAGGCCCCAGGCGTCGAGGAGCGCCACCAGGTCGTCGACCTGGGCCTCCACGCCGTAGCCGGTGGCCGGC
Organism: Nocardioides campestrisoli; assembly: GCF_013624435.2. NCBI lineage: Bacteria > Bacillati > Actinomycetota > Actinomycetes > Propionibacteriales > Nocardioidaceae > Nocardioides > Nocardioides campestrisoli. Next base: position 3,934,657 of record NZ_CP061768.1, on the reverse strand, counting down.
TGCTGGGTACGCCCGTGGCCGCGCAGGTCGTACAGGTGGACGTCGCAGGTCAGCGCCAGCGGGTGGGCGAGCGTGTAGAACCAGCTGGACAGGTTGTCGATCACCAGCCCGTGCAGCATCACCACAGGCGGGCGGGGGCCGCCGTCCGCGGGGTCGCCCTCCCCGCGGATCACCTGGACGTGGAAGTCGAGCCCGTTGGCCCGCAGGTGTGGCACCGCTCAGCCCTTGACCGAGGTGACGACGAAGTCGACGACCTGGCCGACGGTGAGGCCGATGACCTCGTCGAGCTCCATCCCCGCCATCCAGCCGACGAAGTCGACGCGCTCCCCGTAGGTGGCGAGCAGCCGGTCGGCCAGCGCGACGAACTCGATGCTCTCCAGCTGGAGGTCGGCGTCGAACGAGGTCTCGGGGGTCAGCGGTCCGTCGAGCAGCAGGTCGTCGCCGACGACCTCGGTGAGGAGGCGCTCGAGGTCGGCGAGCACCTGCTCCGGGGTCGGGGCGGCGTCGGCGGTGGGTGCGGTGGCGGTGGTGGGTGCGGCGGCGGCGGTCGACTCAGCCATGGCTGGGGTCGGGAACTGTCCAGGCAACGATGTACTCCTCACGTGCGGCGACCGCCGGGGTGGCGGGCGCTTGGTGGTCCGGGTCGAGCATCTGGTCGGGATCGGCCAGCTGGTCCGGCTGGTCCGGGTGGTAGAGCGAACGGGTGGCGACCCACTGGTCGCCCACCCGCAGGTGGTGGAAGTCGACCTCGACGACCTCGAAGTCCTTGGGACGTCCCTGGAGCCCGGTGCCGATCGCCTTCGCGGCGGCCTCCTTGGCCGCCCACCAGCGGGTCAGCTCGCGGTCGCGGTCCCGGCCGTGCGGCGCCGACTCGAGGAAGAGCGCGTGCTCCTGAGGGGACAGCGAGGCCGACTCGAAGATCGACGACCGCTCCGCGACGAGCTCGATGTCGATGCCGACCTCGTGCCCGACCGCCGCGACCGCCACCCCCAGCTGACCCGAGTGGGCGATGGAGACCCGCAGGTCCAGCTCGGTCGGCGTGCTCGCCACCGGCCGGCCGGACCGCTCGTTGGCGATCCGGACCTCCACCGGGAAGAGCGGCTCGCGGCCGCGCTCGACGACCTCACGGCGTACGGCGTCCTTGGCGGCGATCCGCCCCAGCAGCCAGGTGCGCTGGGCGCGCGGGTTGCGGGAGTGGTAGTCCTGCCGCTCCTCGGCGCCCAGGAAGCGGCGCATCACCAGGTCGCGGGAGGGGGAGTCCGGCCAGCCCTCGCGGACCAGCATCCAGCCGCCCGGCTGGGGCTCGGCGAGCAGGTGGGGCTGCGGCACCTTGAGCACGGTGAAGAGCCGGTCGTCGGACTGGAACCGCCGGTCCTCCCAGCCCTCGATCCGGCACCACAGCACGCCGTCGACGAGCAGCTCGAGGTCCGCGCGGACCGCGTCGTCGGTCAGCTCGGTGCAGTGCGCGACGCAGTCCACCAGGGCGCCGGGCGCGGGGTGGGGGCCGTAGAAGCTGATCGCGTCCATGGTCGTGGGCAGCACCATCCGGTCCTTGTCCACCGCGCAGGCGAACCAGTAGCCGAAGAGCTGCCCGGCGTTGTCGAGCAGCGCGCCGGTGGCCGGCTGGCTCACCAGCGTGCCGCGGACGCCGTCGCCGGCGAACCGCTCGATCGACCGGATGCCCTGGTAGCTCGGACCGTGGAAGAGGTGGCGTCGGGTGTAGATCTCCTCGACCGGCACCGGCATCTCCAGGCGGCCGCGGAGGAAGCGGTTCCACGGGCGGGGCGGGGCGGAGTGGGCGGCAGCCAGGTGCACCACCGCCCGGGCGTGGCCGTCGATGCTGGCGCGCACCACGGTGACCGGACCGGGGTGGCCGGGCACGTGGTGGTGGTCGTGCTGGCTGTGCTGGCTGCAGTGGTCGGGCGGGCCGGGCTCGTCGAGGCCTGCCTCGTTCGCCGCCTGGGTGGAGACCGGGTCGACTGCGGCGCGGACGGTCACCTCGACCGCCGGCTCGACGGCGAGCCACTTGAACGCGCGCACCGACTCCACCCGGACGGCGACCGTGCCCGGCACCAGCGCCTCGGCCTCCTCGACCATCATCTGCACGATCCCGGTCATCGGGACCAGTGGGAACGTGTCCTCGACGCACGGCCAGCCGTCCGGCTGCTGGAAGAACGCGTGGTCGGCCCACCACGGCTGCTCGGCGATCGAGAGGCGTACGACGCGCTGCCGGCTGACCGGGTCCGAGCCACCCTGGCCGGGGCCCGTGGTGCCGGCTGAGTGACCGGTCGCCGGCTCGAGCAGGGCCGCGGCGGGCTCGAGCGGCGCCACCGCTGGCTCGGCCACCGGTTCCAGCAGCGGGGGTACGTCGTCGGACGCCGGCAGCACAGCCGGACGGGTCTGGCGCGTGACGCGGAGCGGGCGCGGGGCGGCGGTGGCGGCTGCAGCGAGGACGGCGTGCGCGGCCTCGGCGGTCTCCGCCAGCAGCGCTTGGTACTCGGCGAGCAGGGCCGCCGGGAGCGCGGGGGCAGGCGCCGTCCCGGGTGCGGGCGCGGGTGCGGGAGCCACCTCGGGCGACGGGACGGCCGCGGGCGTGGCCGCGGCCACAGGTGCTGGCGCAGGTACGACAGTCCCAGCGGCCTCCGGCGCGTGGGTCGGTACGGCGGCGACCGAGGCAGGCGCCTCCGGCACGTGGTGACCCGAAGGCCCGGGATGACCCAGCTGCTCGAGGTCGACGGGTGCCCCGGCGCTCCACAGCGCGGCCGCCACCCGCCGCAGCTGCGCGACGCCGGGGATCCGCGCACTGGCCGCGGCGACGGTCAGGACGTCCTGGCCGCGGAGCGTGTCGTCGACGAAGCCGATCAGGCTGCCCGTGCCGACCTGGACGAAGGCGCGGACACCCTCGTCGTACAGCCGGGTGGTGAGCGCGCGGAACCGCACCGGCTCGACCAGGTGGCGCAGCGAGAGCGCGGTGATCCCGTCGGCGTCGTCGGGATAGGGCTCGCAGGAGGTCGCCGACCACAGCGGAACCTTTGCCGGGAGCAGCGGCAGGTCGCTGAACTGCGCCCACATGGCGTCGACCATCGGGGCGAAGAGGGGCGAGTGGAAGCCCGAGCGGAACGGCAGCTCCTGCGCGAGCACCTTGCGCTCGGCGGCGCGGGCGCGGACCGCGGCGGCGACCTCCGCCGGGGCGCAGGCGATCGACTGGTGGGGGCAGTTGTCGTGCGAGACGTGGGCGTCGGGGAGCCCGGCGACCAGCTCCTCGGCCACCTCGACACCGCAGCCGAGCGCCAGGAAGACCACGTCCGAGACCTGGATGGCGCCGGGACGCAGGCTGGTCAGCAGCCCGTCGAGCGCGGCGTCCGGCACCATCCCGGAGACCACCTGCCCGGTCCACTCGCCCAGGCTGTGGCCGGCGATCGCGTCGGGGCGTACGCCGAGGCGGGCCAGCGCGGCGGCCAGCAGCCGGCCCACCGCGATGATGCCGCGGCCCTGGTCCTGGAGCGCCCACTCGCGCTCGCCGTGGTCGGCGAGCCCCTCCCAGGCCAGGTCGAAGTGCTCGGCGACGTCGGCGACCAGCGGAGCGAACTCGGGCTCCACACCGGGGAACAGGAACGCGACCTTGCCGCCGTCGCGCAGGGACCCCTCGGGGTCGAACCAGACGTCGTTGCGGCCGCGGAACGGGGTGCCCCGGGTCAGCACCTTCGTGGCGAGCGTCAGCCGCCGGGCGTCGGGCGCCACGACCGCCAGGCGCGCCGGACCGGAGGCGGGCGGGGGTACCGGGGGTAGCATCCGGCGGTCCTCGGGGGTCGCTGACCAGGCGGTGAGCTGGGCCAGCAGGTCGGCGGCGTCGGCCCCGGCGAGGAGCAGCAGCTCCTCGCCGTCGTCCGTCGACCGCGGCTCAGTCACGGACCACCGAGCCCCGGCTGCCGGAGTCGCGCAGGTCGCCGCCCAGCATGGACGGGTTCAGCACGGACGGGTGCAGCCCCGAGCGGTCCAGCGGCGGGGCGAACGCCTCGGGGTCGCCCCGCATCACCACCAGCTGGGCCGGACCCTCCTGCTGGGAGACCTGCTGGAGCAGGGCGCGTACGGCGTCGTCGGGGTCGAGCAGGCCGATGCCGCGGCGGGCGTACTCCCGCTCGAGCTCGGGGGAGACCATGCCGCCCCCGGCCCACGGGCCCCAGTCGAGGCTGAGCACCCGGCAGCCGTTCCGGCCGTCGTGGGCGCGGGCCAGGGTGTCGAGGGCGTCGTTGGCGGCCGCGTAGTCGACCTGCCCCCGGTTGCCGAAGACCCCGCTGACGCTGCCGAACAGCACCACGAACCGCAGGCCCAGGCCGAGACGGGTGAAGATCGTGCGGGCCCCGTCGACCTTGGTGCCGTAGACCCGGTCGAAGCTCTCGTCGTTCTTGTCCCGGGCGAACCGGTCCTCCAGCACCCCGGCCCCGTGCACGACGCCGTCCAGCCGGCCGAACCGCTGGTGCACCTCGTCCAGCAGGTCACCGAGCTCGGGGCGTCGTACGTCGAGCGCGACGTACTCCACCTCGGAGCCCAGCGCGCGCAGCCGGGACAGGGTGGCCCGGACCTCGCGGGCCGCCAGGATCCGTGCCGAGGCGGCCTCGACCTCCGCGGGAGTGCGCAGGGTGCCGGTGGCCAGCAGAGCGCGGCGCAGCGACCGTACGTCGGTCGCGGAGGCGGTCGTGGGGTCCTCCTCGCCCACCGGGAGCGGGGAGCGGCCGACCAGCACCAGGCGGCAGCCCGTCGTGCGGGCCAGGCCCTCGGCGACCCGGGCGGTCACCCCGCGGGCGCCTCCGGTGAGCACCACGACGGAGTCGGAGTCCAGCGGCGGGACGAGGTCCTGGGCGTCCTGGGCGGACAGGGTCCGGGCAGGGCCGAGCGCCCGGGTGGCCCGGTGCCCACCGACCCACGAGATCGCCGTCGGGGCGTCGACGTCCAACAGCTCGTCGACCAGCGTCTGGGCCAGCGGCACGAGGTCGGCGTCGCGCAGGTCGGCCTCGCCGACGTCGACCGACCGGAGCAGCACGTCGCTGCGCTCCCGGGCCAGCGACCGGAGCATCCCGGCAACACCGGTGGGCGTGCCGTCGGGGTGCAGGGCCAGCCCGACCGTGAGCACGCGTCGGACCCTCCCCGCCAGCGCCGGGCGCAGGCCTGCGAAGACCGCGCGGGCGTCGACCGCCGGGTCCTCGGCGGTGCCGCGTAGGTCGAGGAGCACATCGCTCGCGCCGGCCTCGGCGGCCGCCTGCTCGTCCGCGGCCGGCGAGGTGACCTCGGCGCCGGCCTCGGTCAGCACCTGCCGGACCGCGGAGGTCAGGCCGGCGTGGCCGGGACGCAGGAGGACGCGGTCGCCGGTGAGCCGGCCCCGGGGGACCGTGGGCCCCAGCGGCTCGCTGCGGACCTCGAACAGGTGCGTCACCTCGGGGACGACGCGCTCGGGGGTACCGGCCTCGGATTCAGCGTGCTCGGCGGCGGGAGCAGGTGCCGGGACCTCTGCGGGTGCCAGCTCGGGCGCGGCCTCGGCGGTAGCCGGCTGGGTCTGCTGGGTCTGCTGGCTCTCGATCCAGCCGACGATGGCGGCGAGGGTCTTGTGCCGGGCGAGCTCCTCGACGACGGACTCGTCGAGGCCGGCGGCGTCGCCGAGTCCGCCGAGGCCGAGGCGTTCGGCGAGCTCGCCGACGATCTCGATCCGCTTGATGGAGTCGATGCTGAGGTCGGCCTCGAGGTCGAGGTCCGGGTCGAGCATCTCCACGGGGTAGCCGGTGCGGTCGCTGACCACGGTCTGGACCGCCACCAGCAGCTCGGCGCCGCTCAGGGACGGCGAGCCGGATCCGGTGGGCACCGCCTTGTCGGGTGCGGTGGACGCGGTGGGCGCGACCGCGGGGTCGGCGCCGGCCACGGGCGCGGCCTCGGCGGCGGCCGGCTGGGTCTGCTGGGTCTGCTGGCTCTCGATCCAGCCGACGATGGCGGCGAGGGTCTTGTGCCGGGCGAGCTCTTCGACGACGGACTCGTCGAGGCCGGCGGCGTCGCCGAGTCCGCCGAGGCCGAGGCGTTCGGCGAGCTCGCCGACGATCTCGATCCGCTTGATGGAGTCGATGCTGAGGTCGGCCTCGAGGTCGAGGTCCGGGTCGAGCATCTCCACGGGGTAGCCGGTGCGGTCGCTGACCACGCCCTGCACCGCCACCAGCAGCTCCGCCGTCGTACGCAGGGGGGCGGCCGCGGCAGCCGGTACGTCGACAGGGGTCGCGGCAGGAACCGCGGCGGGCGCGGCGGACGCGACCGGCGCCGGAGCGATCGACGGGGCCGGAGCCGGAGCGACCGCTGCCGGGGCAGGGCCACCGGGCACGCCGGCAGCAGCGAGGGGCGGGGCAGCCGCTGCCGTGGCGGGCAGCGACGTCCCCGCGACCGGGAGCTCGGCCCCGAGGTAGCGCAGCATCACGTCCCGCTCGGCCGCGACCAGCTCACGGAGGCCGCGCAGGTACTCACCGACGACCGCGGAGACCGCGTCGTCCGGCAGCGGAGCCGCGCCGGCGGCACCGGCCACAGCACCGGAACCAGCACCAGAAGCAGCATCGACAGGGGGCACAGGAGTCAGAGACGACACGGGAGCTCCTCCGGTCGGGGACGGCAGCGAGGACGCGGTCGGGGGCGCGACGCCGGCGGCGGTCGCCGCAGGAGCCAGCGCCGGGGTCGAGGTGGCGGGCTGGAAGCTGCCCTTGATCGGGGTCCCGTCCGCGCCGCGCACGAACGCGCCGTCCACGGTCCAGGCGGGTGCCTTGAGCGGCAGCCGGGCCAGGTCGAGCGCCTCGGCCCGGTCGGCGAAGAGGCCGGTCGGGTCGACCGGAACCCCGAGCGTGGCCAGCTCGCCCACCGCGGCGAGGAAGCGGACCAGGCCGGGCTCGCCCGAGGCGTCGGTGGAGACCACCGTGTGCGGGCGGTCGCCGAGGATCTTGGCGACCTGCGAGCTCAGCACCCGGCCGGGTCCGGCCTCGACGAAGACGCGGACGCCGTCGGCGTACATCGACTCGACCTGGTCGACGAAGCGGACGCCCGCCGCCACCTGCTCGGTGAGCAGCCGGCGTACCGCGCCGGGGTCACCGACCGGGTAGGGCTCGGCGGTGGTGTTGGACCAGACGGGGAACCGGGGCGCGGAGACGGACGCCTCGGCCAGCCGCTCGGCGAACAGCTCGCCCGCGGAGGCGACCAGCGGCGAGTGGAAGGCGCACGCGACCGGGAGCAGGGTGGCCTTCACCCCGTCGGCCTCCCACGCGGCGACGGCCTCGCGGACCGTCTCGGTCGGGCCGGAGACGACGACCTGACGGGGCCCGTTGTGGTTGGCCACCACCAGCGAGGGCCAGGAGCGCAGGCGCTCGGTGACCTCGTCGACCGGCAGGGCGACCGCGGCCATCGTGCCCGGGTCGCCGCCGCTGCGCTCGACGGACTCCAGGATCGCCCGGCCGCGCGCCTGGCTGAGGGCGAGCAGGGTGGCGTCGTCGAACGCGCCGGCAGCGGCCAGCGCGGCGAGCTCACCGTAGCTGTGCCCGGCGGCGACGTCGGGCTCCACCCCGAGGCGGCCGAGCAGGCGGGTCATCGCCAGGGCGGCGATCCCGAGCGTGGGCTGGGCGACGTCGGTCGCGGTGATCGCCGCCTGCTGCGCGGCGCGCTGGTCGCGGTCGAAGGCGGTCGGCGGGAACATCGTGTCGGTCCACGGCGAGCCCAGCCGGAGCAGGTCGTCGAGCCCGCCGAAGGTGACGAAGAGGTCCTGCAGCATGCCGGGGCGCTGGCTGCCCTGGCCCGGGTAGAGGAAGCCCACCCGCGGCTTGTCTGCCGCGTCGTCCGACGAGGCACCGTCGGCGACGAAGACCCGGTGCCGGGCGTCGGTGCCGGCGGCGACCCGGTCGAGCTGGGTGGCGAGGTCGGCCAGGCTCTCCGCGACCAGCGCCACCTGGACCGGACCGCGGCCGCTGCGGGCGACCGCGGCGGCGAGGTCGCGCAGGCGGTGCCGCTGGCCGTCGGGATCGCCGGCGCGGATGGCGGCGACCTTCTCCGCGAGCTCGGAGACGGCCTGCCGGGCCTGGCCGGCGTCGGGGGCACGGAACAGGAAGAGCTCGTGCGACCAGTGCGTCACCCCGTACGCCGGGCGGTCGCCGCCGTCGTAGGAGGAGACCAGGGCGTGGAAGTTGGTGCCGCCGAACCCGAAGGCGCTCACCCCGGCGCGCCGGGTCTCCTCGGGCCACGGACGCGGCTTGTCGTGGAAGCGGAACGGGCTGGTCGCGGGGTCGTAGTACGGGTTGGGCTCGACCATGCCGGCCGTCGGCGGCAGCACTCCGTGGTGCACCGCCTTGACCACCTTGATCAGGCCGGCCAGGCCGGCGGCGCACTTGGTGTGGCCGATCTGCGACTTCACCGAGCCCAGCACGGCGGCGCCCGGGGCCACGCCCGCGTCGGCGAAGACCTCGGTCAGGGTGGCCATCTCGGTGCGGTCCCCGACCACGGTGCCGGTCCCGTGGGCCTCGACCAGGCCGATCTCGCCGGCGTCGCGGCCGGCCAGGGTCAGCGCCCGGACCACCGCGCGCTGCTGCCCCTCCTTGCGGGGGGCCGTCAGGCCGAGGTGGCGCCCGTCGCTGGAGCCGGCCACCGCGTCGACGACCGCGTAGATCCGGTCGCCGTCGCGCTCGGCGTCGACCCGGCGCTTGAGCACCACGCAGGCGATCCCCTCGCCCAGCGCGATGCCGTCGGCGCTCGCGTCGAAGGTCCGGCAGCGTCCCGTCGGGGAGAGCGCCTTGACCGAGGAGAACATCAGGTAGTCGTTGAGCCCGTTGTGCAGGTCGGCCCCGCCGGCCAGCACCAGGTCGGACTGGCCGGTGCGCAGCTCCTTGCAGGCGGCGTCGAGCGCGGCCAGCGAGGAGCCGCAGGCGGCGTCCACGGTGTAGTTGACCCCGCCGAGGTCGAGCCGGTTGGCGATCCGGCCGGCGATCACGTTGGCCAGCACGCCGGGGAACGAGTCCTCGGTGATGGTGGGCAGCCAGGCGTCCAGCTCGCCCGGCAGCTCGCCGACGAGCTGGGGCAGGAAGGAGCGCAGGCCGTAGGCACTGCCGAGCTCGTTGCCGGACTCGGCACCGAAGATCACCGACGCGCGCTCGCGGTCGAACGTGCGGGCGGCGTACCCGGCGTCGGCCAGGGCGCGGCGCGCGACCTCCAGGCTGAGCAGCTGGACCGGCTCGATCGCGGCCAGGGAGGCCGGCGGGATGCCGTAGGCCAGCGGGTCGAAGCCGATCCGGTCCAGGAACGCGCCCCACTTGGACGGCGTGTGCCGGCCGGCCTTCTTGGTGTAGGCGTCGGCGTCGAAGTAGAGGTCGGCGCTCCACCGGTCGGCGGGCACCTCGGTGACCTCGCTGCGGCCCGAGACCACCGTGGCCCAGAACGCCTCGGCGTCCGTGGACCCGGGGAAGAACGACTCCACGCCGATCACGGCGATGTCGAACGGGTCGGCCTCGGGCTCGCCCACCCGTGCCGAGGCGCGCGCGGACCCGGTGCCGTGCTCGGCCTCCAGCGCGGTGATCAGGGCGGCGCTGCCGGCGCTGACCTCCTCGTGCAGGGACTCGACGGTGGTGACCTGGTGCCGCAGGGTCGCCACGTCGCCGATCATGTACATCCCCTGGGCGCGCTGGCGGGGCTCGTCCACCCGCTCCAGCCCGCCGTCGCCGCGGACCAGGCCCTTGGAGGCGATCCGCAGCCGGCCGAGGTTGAGCTCCTCCAGCTCGGCCCACCGGGCGCCGGACTCGACTCCGGCGGCCTCCAGGTCGGCCTTGCGCCGGGCGAAGGCGCGGACGAAGTCGGTCTCCACGCAGCGGGTCGCGTGCCCGGGCGCGGTCTCCAGCAACACGGTGGTCCCGCACTCGACGGCCACCTCCTGGAACGCCGGCTGGATCGCGCCGGCCTCGACCGCCTCCTCGGTGAAGAGGTACGCCGTACCCATCAGCACGCCGACCTGGGCGCCGCGGGCGGCGAGCGGGGCGAGCACCGCGGCGGCCATCGCCGCGGACCGGGCGTCGTGGATGCCCCCGGCCAGCAGGACCCGCAGCTCGCTGGGCTCCTCGACCTGGAGGAGCCGCTCCACCTGGGCGTCCCAGAGGGCGAGGCTCGAGCGCGGGCCCACGTGGCCGCCGCACTCGCGGCCCTCGAAGACGAACGAGCGGGCGCCGTCCTTGAGGAACCGGTCGAGCAGGCCGGGGGAGGGGACGTGCAGGTACGTCGCGATCCCGGCCTCCTCCAGCGGGGCCGCCTGCGAGGGCCGGCCACCCGCGATCAGCGCGACCGGCGGGGCGACCTCGTGGATCACGGCGAGCTGCTCGGCGCGGAGCTCGGCCGGGGCGAAGCCGAGCACGCCCACGCCCCAGGGTCGGTCGCCCAGCAGCTCGGCGGTCTCGGCGAGCAGCGCCCGGACCTCGGCGGCGGGCATCAGGGCGAGCGCCAGGAACGGCAGCCCGCCCCCGTCGGCGACGGCCGCGGCGAACGCGGCCCGGTCGCTGACGCGGGTCATCGGGCCCTGGGCGATCGGGTAGCGGGTGCCGTGCGCGGCGGCGACGCCGGCGCCGGGGGCCAGCGGCTGCTCCGCGACGACGGCCGCCAGGTGCTCCTCGATCGCGGCCAGGACGGCCTGGACCACCCCGCCGACGGTGACGAACCGCTCGGCGAGCGCCGCGGCCGAGCCGCTGTCCTGGCCGAGCGGCACCAGGTCGGTGGCCAGGTCCGGCCCCAGCATCGAGATCACGGTCGCCGGGTCGGTGTCGTCGGACAGCGCGGCGGCGGGCAGGTCGGGCCGGGTGTAGAAGCGCACCCCGGCCACCACCCGCGTCTCGCTGCCGTCCATCGCGGCCAGCGCCTGGCGGGACGCGGCGTCCAGGGAGGACTCGCGGAGCAGACCGAGCTGGGTGTCGAGCACGACGCCGGCGCCGCCGCCGGCGATCACGGCGGCAGCGGTCCGCAGGCCGATGCCCCCACGCAGCCAGACCGGTACGCCCAGGTCGACGACCTGCTGGAAGAGGATGAACGCCTCGGTCTCCCCGACCACGCCGCCGGCCTCGCGACCCGAGGCGAGCAGCCCGGAGAAGCCGGCCGCGACCGCCGCCTCCGCCTGCTCGCGGCTGGTCACCTGGGCGACCAGCTCGCGGCCCGGGGCGGTCCACCGGGCGACCAGGTCGGCGAGGTCGGCCAGGTGGGGGAGCGCCCGTCCCTGGTCGGTGAGCGGGAGCACCACGACCGGGAAGCTCTCGACCGGCGCCAGGTCCGGGTCGAGGCCGCGGGCGAGGTCTGGGCCGGGTCGCAGCCAGCACGACGCCGTACGACGACGGGCGAGCTGGGCGAGCGCCTCGGTCATCGCGGCGTCGTCGGAGACGTCGAGCAGACCGGTCCCCCCGGCCCGGTGCGCGGCAGCCACCAGGCTGGGGTTGGACCGGCCACAGGGGTCGGCGGCGACGACCGTCCGGTGTGGTGCGGGCGCGGTTCCGCTCATCGCAAGACTCCCTCCCCTGTCGGGACCTCCGCAGTACGCGGACCCTGCCCTCCCCAGGCCAGGTGCTGGACAACCCTCCCTTGTTACCCAGCGGTCACTTTCGGTGAGCAGCCACTGTAAGTCGAAACCTACGAAGCCGTAACCCCCCAGGACGCAGGTGTATTTCGCCTGCTCGGACGCGTCCGCGCCACGTCGGCGGGGTGCTCGGACCGGTGTCCACCGGTCGGACTGGGGAGGGTGACGCGGCTCACGTGACGTGCCATGCTCGCCCGTTCCGGTCCGGTCCGCAGGAGGGACTCCACGCACATGCACCGACTCGCCGGCAGCGACGCCGGGTTCCTCTTCATCGAGGGCGAGACGCAGACCTCGACCTGCGTCGACGTCGTCCTGCTCGCCCCTGCTTCTCCGGACGAGGCGCTCACCCCCGAGGTGCTCCGGGCCCGGGTCGCGGCGCGGCTGCCCACCACCCCGGGGCTGCGCCGGCGGATGCGTCCGGTGCCCGGCGGACTGGGGCACGGCCTCTGGGTCGACGACCCCACCTTCGCCCTGGACCGGCACCTGCACCACGTCGTCCTGCCCGCGCCGGGCGAGGAGGCGCAGCTGCGGGCCCACCTGGCCGAGGTGCTGCCGTTGCTGCTGGACCGCACCCGGCCGATGTGGGCGCTCACCCTGGTCGACGGGCTGGCCGAGGGACGTCAGGCGCTGGTCTTCCAGTTCCACCACACCCTGGCCGACGGGGCCGGGCTGCTGGAGACGATCACCCGCCTGCTCGACGATCGGGCCGCCGAGGTCCCGCCCGCCCCCGGGTCGGAGCCGGCCGCCGATCCCGCGCGGGATCCCGGTGCCGCCCTGGTGCTCGTGCTCACGCTCTGGCACCAGCTGGTGGCCTGGCTCGCGGCACCCCGCCTGCTGGTCCGGACCGTACGCCGCTTCCGCGCGGTGGAGCGGCGGCGTGCCACCGCGGAGGTCCGGGTGCCCGGCTCGCTGCGCGACGCCCCCGCCACGGTGCTCAACCGGAGCGCGGACAGCAACCGCGACTTCGCCCGCGCCCGGCTGGAGATGGCCGACGTCCGGGCCGTGCGCGGCGCCGTCGGGTGCACGGTCAGCGACGTGGTGCTCGCGGTGGTCACCGGGGCGCTGTGCGACCACCTGGACGACCGGGACGAGCTGCCCGACAAGCCGCTGGTGGCCAACGTGCCGGTCGGTCACGAGCCGCCGGGTGCCGGCCCGCGGACCACCGGGAACCACTTCTCCAACTACTTCGCGCTGCTGCCCACCCACCTGGTCGACCCGCGCGACCAGCTCGCCGCGGTGAGCGCCGCGACCGAGGAGTCCAAGCACCAGCTCAGGCTCCAGGGGATGGAGACCATCCCGGCCTGGATCGACCGGATCCCACCGCTGGTCGCGGCCCGGGTGGCCGCCCGGCTGGCGGCGCGGCAACGCGAGGGGAGCGCCGCCCCCGACTTCAACGTGCTGATCTCCAACATGCGGGTCAGCGGCGGGCCCTGGACGCTGCACGGCCGCGAGGTCGAGGACTTCTTCATGACCGGGCCGGTCGCCGACGGAGCCGGGCTCAACATCACCGTGACCGGGTACGGCGACCACCTGACGCTCGCGCTGGTGGTCAACCCGAGCGCGGTGGAGCGCCCCGAGCTGCTGGCCCTCGGGCTCGAGGAGTCGATGGCCAGGCTGCGGGCGGCGACCGTCGGGACGCCCGTGGTCCCGCGTCGAGGGGACGTGGCCTGATGCGGCGGCTCAGCGGCGAGGACGCCGGCTTCCTCTACATGGAGCAGCCCGAGCAGCCGATGAACTCCATGGCGCTGGGCGTGTTGGAACCGAGCGTGTTGGAGCCCAGCGCCGCGCTGACTCTCGCCGACCTCCGCGCGCACCTCGAGCGCCGGCTCGACGAGCTGCCCTCCTTCCGGTGGCGGATCCTCCCGGTGCCGCTGCGGCTCCACCACCCGGTCGCGGTCGACGACCCCGACTTCGACCTGGACCGGCACCTGCGGCACGTCACGCTGCCGCCCGGGGCCACCGACGCCGACCTGGAGGCGCTCTTCGCGGAGATCGCCGAGGAGCACCTGGACCGGGACCGTCCGCTCTGGCAGGTGGTGCTGGTCGACGGCCTGGACGGCGGTGGTGACGGTGCCCGGCAGGCGGTGATCGCCAAGTACCACCACTGCCTGGCCGACGGGGTCGCCGCGATCTTCAACTTCTCCCGCATCTTCAGCGACACCGACTTCAGCGACACCGACTTCAGCGACACCGGCCGCGGGCCGGGGCCGGCGGGGACGGCGTACCGGCCGCGACGGCTGCCCGGACCCGGACGCCTGGTCCGGGACGCGCTGCTCGACCACGTGCGCGCCTGGCCACGACTCCCCGGCCTGGTGCTCCGGACCCTGCGCGGGGTCCGCGCCGTCCGGGCCCGGCGACGTACGGCGCGGGTGGAGGTGCCCGGCTTCGACGCGCAGGCCCCGTGGACCCCGCTGAACGACGCCTTCACCGTCCGCCGCAGCTACGTGCGGGCCGAGCTGTCGCTGGCCGGCGTGAAGCAGGTCAAGGACGCTGCCGGGGGCACGCTCAACGACGTGGTGCTCGCCGTGGTCGCGGGCGCGCTGTGCCGCTACCTCCCCGCCCGCGGAGGGCTGCCGGAGCGGCCGCTGCTGACCACGGTGCCGGTGAGCACCGAGGGGACCCAGGCGCTCAGCCGGCAGTGGGGCAACCACTTCTGGAGCTTCACCACCACCCTGGCCACCGACGTGAGCGACCCCTGGGAGCGGCTGGCGGTGATCGGCGCCTGCGCCCGTGAGGGCAAGGCCCGGCTCGAGCTGCTCGGCGTGGGCCTGGTGCCGGACTGGCTGGACGTGCTCCCGCCCCTGCTCGTCGAGCCGGGGGCGCGGGCGATGCTGGAGCGCGGGCGCACCGCGCGGGAGTCGGTCGACGCCTCGATCCTGGTCTCCAACGTGCGCGGTCCCGCCGAGCCGTGGTCGCTGCGCGGGCGGGTCTTCGCCGACCTGCACGTCGACGGCCCGCCGAGCAACGGGGTGGGGGTCAACGTCATGGTCTGGAGCTACGGCGACCGGCTGCTGCTGGGGTGCCTGGCCTTCGCCGACTCCCTCGACGACCCGGCGGCGTTCCGGAGCGCGCTGCTCGACAGCTTCGCCGAGCTGCACGCGCTGGCGGTCGGCCAGGAGCCCGTCCGGTCCCTGGCCTAGGGCGTGTCTCCTAAGCCCGGATCCACCTAGCTGATCGGTGGATCCGAGGCTATGGCACTCGGAGGATGCGTACCGGGTCTTGTGCTGCGGCGATGGTTGCAGGCGGGACTGCGGCCAGGAGGGCGGTGAGCAGCGTCAGGGTGGGGACCCCGAGGATGAACGGGATTCCTGGGACGGTGCCTTGGGTGGCGTTCACCATGGCCACCCCGAACCCGGTGCCCAGCGTGACGCCTGCGAGGGCGCCGAGCCCGGTAGGGAGCAGCACCAGTACGACTAGAGCGGACCGGGTCGCTCCGAGCGCGCGGCGGCGGCCGAAGTCGCGTTTGCGCGCTGCGGTCGCGCCGTAGAGGCTGACCGCGATGAGGACCAGGCCGCTGGCCAAGGCAAGGAGCATGAGCTGTCGGCCACTGTCGCCGAGCTCGCCGCGGAGCACCTCCTGGAGGTCGACGAGCACCGCGGGAGAGTCGATGCGCAGCTGGCTGGGGTCGGTCATGTGGAGCATGGTGGGGATCGCCCGTTCGAGGGTGCGTACGTCAGCGACGGTCTCAGCAACGACGTAGACCTCTCGCATCAGGCGGTCGTCGCTTGGGACGGCGCGGATCAGGACGCTCTGCTGGAGCTCTGTCACCGGGGAAGCCGCGTCGAAGGTGCCGACGACGGGGCCGTCGAAAAGTGGGCCGCGCACACCGCCGGTCCGATCGGCCAGACCGAGGGCGATCATGGCCTCGGTGCCCGCGATCGCCTCCTCGAGGCGAGGCGCGCGGCCCGCGGTGAGCCGGACCGAGGGTGGAAGCTCGCTGAAGAGCGCTGCGCTGGGAACGGGTCGGCCGACCTGTGGCATGGCGCTGTTGCGCACGTCGACGGTGTCCCCGATGGCCAGCATCCAGTCGACGCCGGGAAGCTCGGCAACGTGCTGCACACCCATGGCGGTCAGACCCGCCTCCCCGGACGGATCAGAGAACCGGATCGTGCGGGCGCCGGCTCCGTCGACTTGACTGACCACGGCGGCCTCGGCAGCGGCGGCACGGCCGGCGGTGACGAAGACCGAGAGGCAGACCGCGGCTGTGATGAATGCGGTGACGACCGAGACCAGGGGTTGGGCACGGAAGATCTGCCACCCCTCCCCGAGCAGCGCGCGGGTGCCTGGCCGGCCAGGCGCGACGTCGCTCTCCCTCATGCGCCGACCGTCAGTCGTGCGTCCGCGCGTTCCGCGAGCGCATCATCGTGCGTGGCGACGATGACGGTCGCGCCCTGCGCGGCAGCATCGATGAAGGCCTGCCAGACCACCTCGGTGGTGTCCGCGTCGAGGTTGCCGGTCGGCTCGTCCCCGATGATGACGGGCGGCTGCTTGACCAGGGCCCGGCAGACCGCGACGCGCTGCGCCTGGCCCCCGGAGATCTCGCCGGGCCGGTGATCGGCGCGATGACTGACCTCCATACGCTCGAGGAGTCCGTAGGCCCGTGTGGCGGCGTCCGTGCGGGTGATGCCGGCGTACAGGGCTCCCTCGAGGACGTTGTCCAGCACCGACCGGGACAGATCGAGCATCGCGTCCTGGAAGACGAATCCCACGCTCGCGCTGCGGACCTGGGTGCGGTCGGCATCGGAAAGGGAGGTCACCTCACGGTCGCCGTAGAAGATGACACCCTCCCGGGCACGCAGCATCAACGCGAGGAGGTAGAGCAACGTCGACTTCCCCCCGCCGGAGGGCCCGGTCACCGCCGTGATCGCTCCGGACGGGAACGAGTGCGTCAGCCCCTCGAACACCCGATCGCCTCCAGCGCGGTACCCGAAGCTCAGCTCCTCGACGCGGATCATCCGCTCTGCGCCTCGGCCTGCCCGAACAGCAGGATCTCTGTACCAATCTCCAAGCCGTCCACGATTGCCTGACCGCCGTCCGCGGCCAGCACCTCCACGGGACGCTGCTCCCCGGAGGTGTCGGTCACGAAGAGCCCACCGCTCACGTCGGACTGGATCGCCGCCGCGGGAACCATCGGACCGGACGTGCGGGGCACGACCACCACGGTCGCGCGCAACCGCTGCGGTCCGTCGGTGCCGACGTACCGATCACACCGGGCACCGCACACCTCGCCTCCTCGGGCGCCTCGTAGCACCAGGGTGGTTTCACCCGGCTCACCGGCTTGGAGCGAGGCAACCTGGGCCTTCCACGTTTGACCGCCGGTGCTGACGCGCACCCGCGCGTTCGGCGGCACGGAGTCCAGCTGTTCATCTGACAGGGTCATGGTGAAGCGCGGGGAGGCGGCGAGCACGTGCACTGCCTCGGTGCCAGGGGAAACCTGCGCACCCACGGTGATCGATTCCGCCAGTCTCACGCGGGAAGGCAGCCGATCAACGAAGAGGAGATCGCCTCGCGGGACCACACCCGTCTCGCGGACCCCACTGGATCGTTGCCACGCTCGCACCGCCGACTCAGTGGCCGTGCCGAACGTCCCCGATGGAGTCGAACTGAGGTACCCACGATCGGTGAGCAGTTGCTGAAGCTGACGGACATCCTGACCCACGTCCCCCGCGGACAAGTCCCGGTACTGCGGCACAGCACCTGAAGCCACGAACACCGGCCGCTCGTCGACGCGATAGAGGACGTCCCCGCTCCGCACGCTGCTCCCCGGCCTGACGAGGACGCCCGTGACGGTTCCGCTGGCGGCGTTGGTCGCCCTCCTCACCACCTGCCACTCGGCGGTGGCGCCGAAGTCGAAACCTCGCTCCACCCTGCCCTTGTCAACCGTGTACGTCACCGCCTCGGCACCGGGTAGATCCACCGCTGGCGGAGCAAGCGTTGCTCGACCCGCTCCCCAGCCCAGGGCAGCCACCATTGCGGCCCCGGCTGCCCAAAGCGCAACCGTCCTCACTCGGCCCACGTGTAGCCCCCGCCCATGTCGTCATCTCCGTCCAACCCCGTGCGTGTTCTCGACCCTTGACGGCCGCCCTCGCCGCACGCATGCTCATGCTCCACCACATCCACGGGGGAAACCATGCACCGACCAAAGATCATCGTTGCTGGAGCGACAATCGGGCGAGTGGCTGTTGCAGCCGTGCCAGCCAATGCCGTGTCCTCGACCGGCAATCGATCCTGCAACCCCACGAACGGCTACGGCTGGGTCGAGGCCCAACACAAGGGATCCGCCGAGCAACGGCCTCCCGGCGGAATTAACCAGTTGCTCGGTTCTTCATCCGGTTGGAGCACCTACAAGACTTTCGCAAGCGTTCCCGGAGGAGGATCCTGGCGGGCATACGGCAGCGTCGGCTTGCAGCACGTCAGCACCGGCTGTGTAGGCGGATGACCGCTAAACCTCTCCAGTACCGTCAGCACATAGCCCGCCTTGCGGCTCTGACGCTCATCGCAGTCGCTCCTCTCACCGCTGGGTGCACTGGGGAGCAGACCGGCGCTGACCTCGAAGCGCTCCCGTCTTCGCCTCCGGCTTCTACCTCCCCATCGCCCCAAGAAGAGAGCCGCTCTATCTTCGACGGGACCCAAAGGGAATGGCTCTACGCCTACGCAGGCTGCATGGAGGACGGCGGCTTCGCGGTCAAGGTCAACGAGGAACAGGGCAACTTCGACTCCGTCGACCTGCCACCGGAGCAGTACGACGCATGGAACTCGCACATGGAGAAGTGCGGCCAAAAGGTCGGTGACCCCAAGATCGACGAACTCACCGATGCCCAAGTGCGGGATCACTTCGATGATTACCTCGCCACCGCGAACTGTCTCGAGGAACTGGGCTACGAAATCAGTGAGCCCCCGTCTCGGGAGTCCTGGGTGAAGTCCTGGGACACAGCACTCAATTGGATGCCACATGGAGAAGTCAGCGACGTCATCGACGACCCGTCTGAGTGGGAGCGAGTGAACCAGGAGTGCCCGCAACCGCAACCCCTGACCTAAGTTGCCAGCCAGATGGTGATGGCGCGTAGGACGACGGCTCCTCGGTAGACGGTGGCGAGTTTGTCGTAGCGGGTGGCGATGCCGCGCCATTGCTTGTGGTCGTTGAAGGACCGTTCCACGACGTTGCGGCCCTTGTAGACCGCGGCGTCGAAGGCGGGCGGTCGTCCGCCCGCAGAGCCACGCCGCTTGCGGTGCGCGATCTGGTCGGAGGGTTGAGGGATCACCGCGGTGATGCCGCGGTCGCGGAGCATGGTGCGGGTGCCGCGGGAGGAGTAGGCCTTGTCCGCGAGCACGGCGTCGGGTCGGGTCCGTGGCCGGCCTGACCCGAGTCGGGCGACGGCGAGCTGGGCCAGGAGCGGCTTGAGCATCGTGGAGTCACCGGCCTGGCCCGCGGTCAGGGCGATAACCAGAGGCCGCCCGCGGCCGTCGACGAGCTGGTGGATCTTGGTCGACAAGCCCCCACGAGAGCGACCGATGGCGTGATCGGGTGGCTCGATCCAGGGGTTCTTGTAACTCGACTCAGCCCCCTGTGCGGGCCGCGGCTCGTGCCTCGCGTGCTGCTCGGGAGTCCCCGGTGGGTTGCTCGACCCGGGTGGTGTTGGTGGCGTGTTGATGAGCGCGGTTGATCGTGGAGTCGACGCTGACCATCCAGTCCAGCTTGCCGGCGGCGTCGGCCTCGGCGAGGAGACGGGCGTGGATCTTGTCCCAGGTGCCATCGGTGGAGAACCGGTGGTGTCGCTTCCACACGGTCTGCCAGGGTCCGAACGAGGAAGGCAGATCGCGCCAGGCGATGCCGGTGCGGAACCGGTAGATCACGCCCTCGACCACCTGCCGATGCTCACGGAACGGCCGCGACTTCACACCATCCGAGGACGGCATCAGCGGCGCGATCTGCTCCCACTGAGCATCGGTCAGGACCCGTTCGCGAGACATGACCGCAGCAAATCAGGCCGCCACGCCCGGACTAGGGAGACACGCCCTAGCTGTACTCGGCCGGCGTCGCGCGGGTCAGTCGTCGGTGGACTGCTCGGCTGCCATCGCCGCGGCCGCGGTGATCGAGGTGGCCAGGTTGACCAGGTGGCCGATCCGCGCGAGCTCGGAGTCCAGGAACTCCGGCCCGCCGTGGCGGCCCATCACGTAGAGGTCCTCGCCCACGGGCACCCCGCAGAGCACCAGGTTGTCGTCGGGGCCGCTGAGCCGCGTCGGCCGGGTGATGTCGGCCCACTCGACGAAGTCCGGGGCGGCTTCGGTGTGGTCGAAGAGCGAGACCTCCCCGTCGGTACGCCGCAGCCGCACCGCCCAGTCGACCCGGAAGGAGACCGGGATGAGCCGCATCAGCCGGTGGTGCGCCTCCTCGGGGTGGGCGGTGATCTCCTCCACCACCTCGAGGTCGAGGAAGAGGTTGCCGCCCGCGGCGTACCGGTTGATCCACATCACCCGGACCCCGTCGAGCTGGCTGCAGGCCGAGACGATGGAGTCGGGCATCGTGCCCGGCGCCATCTCCAGGAGCACGTCGTCGACCGCGGTCCCGTGCTGGGTCTTCTCCACGATCTCGATCGCCTCGATGTCGCCGCCCGCCTCACCGATCGCCGTCGCGACGCGACCCAGGGATCCCGGGACGTCGGGCAGCTCCACACGCAGCAGGAAGGGCATCGGACGACTCTCCAGAGAACATGAAGCGCGGGCAGAGGGCGGGAGGGTGGGACGGGCAGAGGTGGGACGGGCAGAGGGCGGGACGGGTGGTGCAGCGGCACCGGGTGGCGCCACGCGCTGACAGTATCGAAGTCGTGTGACGGGTAGATGTCCCCGCCGCGAAGGTCTCGCCCCGGGCTACTGCAGGCGCAGCCGGTCCGCCAGCCCGGTGGCGCGCATGGCCCGCCGGGTGACGGCCGCCCGTACCTCCGCCTCGGACCCGACGACCCGCACCTTCGACCGGGCGCGGGTGACCGCGGTGTAGAAGAGCTCCCGGGTGAGCAGGCGGGAGTCCTCGGGCGGCAGCAGCACGGTGACCTCGTCGGCCTGGCTGCCCTGGCTCTTGTGGATCGTCATCGCGTGCATCGTGTCCACGTCGCCGAGCCGCGAGGGGGCGAAGTCGCGCGGGCCGTCGCCGGAGTCGATGACCACCCGGCGCCCGGCCGGGGTCTCGACCACCACGCCGGTGTCGCCGTTGTGGACGCCGAGGGAGTAGTCGTTGGCGGTGACCAGCAGCGGGCGGCCCAGGTAGGAGGACTCGTGCAGCGGGTCCCCGGTCTCCGCGCTGATCCACTGCTCGACCCGGGAGTTCCAGTGGCGCACGCCGTACGGCCCGTCGCGGTGCGCGCAGAGCAGCCGGTGCCGGTCGAGCGCGCGCAGGGCCCGGGCGGCGTCACCCGCCTCGGCCGCGTCGCGGACCGCGAGCGCGGTGCCCAGCGCCGGGCCCCGCACCCGGGCCGAGGGGTCCTCGTCGCGGACCCACTCCACCGCCGGGTGCCCGGCGGCGAGCACCTCCACGGTCAGGTCGGCGTCGCCGGTACGCAGCGCCTCGGCCAGCGCGCCGATCTCGGCGCCGAACCGGTGGGTGGTCGCGAGTGCGGCGACCGGGGAGTCGTCGCGGTGCTCGTAGCCGCGGACCAGGTCGCTGAGCACCGCGCCGGCGTCGACCGAGGAGAGCTGGAAGGGGTCGCCGACCAGGACCAGGCGGGCGTCGGGCCGTACCGCCTCGAGCAGCCGGGCCATCATCGTGAGCGAGACCATCGACGCTTCGTCGACCACCACCACGTCGTGCGGCAGGCGGTTGCCGCGGTGGTGCCGGAAGCGGGTGGTGTTGCCCGGGTCGCGGCGCAGCAGCCGGTGCAGGGTGGAGGCCTGGATGCCGGTCAGCCGGGCCCGGTCGTCCTCGGAGAAGTCGCGCGCCGACTCGTGCACCGCCTCCTGGAGCCGCGCGGCGGCCTTGCCGGTGGGTGCGGCCAGCGCGACCCGGACGGTCTGGCCGCGGGCCGCGAACTGGTCGTGCAGCGCCACCAGCAGACCCGCCACCGTGGTGGTCTTGCCGGTGCCCGGGCCGCCCGTGACCACGCAGGTCCACTGGCGAGCCGCGCGCAGGCAGGCGGCCCGCTGCTCGTCGTACCCGGTGGGGGCGAAGACCCGGTCGAGCGAGGCCTGCATCAGCGCGTCGTCGTGCGGCGGAGTCCCCTGGGCGCGGGCGGTGAGGTCCTCCAGGACCTGGGTCTCCTGCTCGTGGTAGCGGTCCAGGTAGAGCAGGCCGCTCTCCCAGCACAGCACCCCGAGCGCCACCAGCGGGCTGCGGGCCACGGCGCCGGCCCAGGCCTCGGGCTCCGGCCAGGGCAGCTGCTCGTGCTCGGGGACGTCGGCGGCCGGGGCCAGGTCGAGGCAGACCGAGCCGCCGCGCACCGCCCGGCAGGTCAGCGCGATCGCGAGCAGGACCGTCTCGTCGGTCTCACCGCCGAGCTGGCCGAGCGTCCGCGCCACGTGCACGTCGCCGGAGGTCACCACGCCCGCGGCGTTGAACCGCGCCAGCAGGCCGGTGGCGGCCAGCGCCAGACGTGCGTCCTGCTCGTCGACCGGCTCGAAGACGTCGGTCATCGGCTCGTCCTCCCGTCCGCAGAGCTGTCTGGAGCCCCGTCGAGCAGCCCGTCCAGCAGGGCGGAGAGCTCCTCGACCAGGGCCACCGGGGGACGCCAGGAGAAGACGCCGCACGGCATGCCGTCGACCGTCGGGGTCTCGGGGCCGCACATCCCGCGCAGGTAGAGGTAGAGCACCCCGCCGAGGTGCTGCTCGGGGTCGTAGTCGGGCAGCCGCCAGCGCAGGTAGCGGTGCAGCACCACGGTGTAGAGCAGGGCCTGCAGGGGGTAGTCGGAGGAGCCCATCGCCGCGGCGAGCACCGAGGGCCGGTAGGAGTGGGCGGTCAGCGGGGCGTCGAGGTCGCCGAGCCAGTTGGTCTTGTAGTCGACCGTCAGGTAGCGCGGGCTCCCGTCGACCTGCACCCGCAGCACCACGTCGATCGAGCCGGTGAGGTAGCCGCGCAGCGCCTGGTCCGCGAGCGCCGGGTCCTGCTCGAGGGTGTCGGCGTAGCCGAGCAGCGGGTCGTCCGCGGGCAGGTGGCGGCGCAGCAGCGGGGCCAGGTCGCCCAACCGCACCGGCCGCGCCGACCCGGCGCCTCCGCTGCCGTCCCCGGGGTCGTCGCCGCCCGCCAGGGGCAGCTCGAAGTCGAGCTCGGCCAGCCGGTCGCGGAGCTGCAGGTCCATCCAGGTCAGGTCGCCGGCCAGCGGGCCGAGCGGGCTGGCGCAGACGCTGACCAGGGCGTCGGCGAGCGCCTCGGCCTCCAGGTCGACGGGCCACCAGACGCGGTGCTCCTCGACCAGCTCGACCAGGTGGGCGCGGAAGTCCGGCGCGGCGGGGTCGGCGTGCTCGAGCACCGCGTGCACCAGCGACCCGAAGGTGGCCCCGACCGGCAGGTCGGCCATCGGGGAGGGGACGGCGGCCAGCTCGGGGTGGTCCGGCTCGGCGGCCAGCACCAGCGGCGCGCCCGCGTCGTCGGTCTCCGGGACCTCCTCGGGCTCGGAGAGGGCGACGGCGTGCCCGTCCACGGTGGCCGCCGCGGAGAGCGAGGAGTACGACGTACGCCGCCAGTCGGTGTCGACCCGGCGGGTGAACGCGCGGGCCTCCAGCCGCTCCCGCGAGGGCTCCAGCGGAGTCTCGTCCGGCGGGTCGCTGACAGCCAGCTCGGGGTGGAAGGCCCCGGCGTCGCGCCAGTGGCCGAAGATCTCCACGATCCGGTCCTCCTCGACCAGCGCCTGCTCGTCGGGGACCGCGGCGCCCTGGGGGCGCCGGCCGAAGAGCATCCGGTGCAGGGGGGAGCCGGAGGTGTTGCGCAGCGTGGGGGCGTACCAGGTGACCACCTGGGACTTGGCCCGGGTGAGGGTGACGTAGAGCAGACGCAGCGACTCCCCGGCGTCCTCGCGCCAGTGCCGCGCGACGCCCTCGGCCCGGTGCGGGCCCGGTCCGCCCACGTCGCGGCAGCGCTGCCCCTCGTCGTCGTGGAAGAGCGGCACGTCCGGGTCGGTGCCGGTGTAGCGGTTCCACAGGGTCGGGGCGTAGACCACCGGGTACTCCAGGCCCTTGCTGCCGTGGATGGTGACCAGCTGCACCGCGGCGGCGTCGGAGTCGAGGCGGCGGGTCCGCTCGGAGGCCACCTCGAGCTTGTCGTCGGCGACCTGGCTGCGCAGCCACGAGACCAGGCCGACCGCGCCCAGTCGCTGCTCGACCGAGACCTTGTGCAGCGACTCGCCGATGTGGCGTACGTCGGTGAGCAGCCGCTCGCCGCCGAGCCGGCCGAGCACCCGCTCGGTCAGCCCGTCGAGCACGGCGCACTCCAGCACCGCGGCCACGCCACGGCTGCCGAGGACCTCCGCGAGCACCCGCACCTGGTCGGAGAACCGGTCGGTGAGCCGGTCGGACTCGGCGGTGCTGGTCGCGTCCAGCTCCTCGGCGCTGAGCCCGAAGAAGCAGGTGAGCGCCGCGGCCCGGACCCGCTCGGCCCGGTGCGGCTGCTCCAGGGCCTCCAGGAACGTGAGCCACTCGGTGGCCGCGGGCGTGTGGAAGACCGAGCCGCCGGCGTTGACCACGGAGGGCACGCCGACGTCGTGCAGGGCCCGCTGGGCGGCCTGCAGGTCGGCGCGCCGCGCCGCCAGCACCGCCACGTCGCCCGGCACCAGGGGCCGGTCCTCGAAGGTCGCGCCGCTGGTCAGCAGCTGCTTGATGTCGCGCGCCATGTCGGTGATCACGTGGTCGCGCCAGCGGTCGATCGACGGCTTGGCCCGCGGGCCGACCCCGAGCTCGGAGCGGCGGACCAGGCGCATCCGGAACGGCGCCCCCGCACCCTTGAGCCGGGACTCGCGGTGGTGGGCCTCGACCGGGTGCACCACGATCCGGGGGTTGCCCAGCTCGGCCCCCTGGAGCAGGGCGTGCAGGCCGTCCAGCAGCGGGCCGTCGGCGCGCCAGTTGGTGCCGAGCGTCTGGGTGGTGGTGGCCCGGCCCGCCGCCTGCAGGTACGTCGCGACGTCGCCACCGCGGAAGGCGTAGATCGCCTGCTTGGGGTCGCCGATCAGGACCAGGGTGGCGACCTGGTCGAAGGCGCGCTCGAAGACCTGCCACTGCACCGGGTCGGTGTCCTGGAACTCGTCGATCAGCGCGACCTTCCACCGCTGGCGCATCCGCACCCGGGCGGGCGAGTCGGGGGCGGCCAGGGCGTCGGAGAGCTGCCCGAGCAGGTCGTCGTAGCTGAGGATGCCCAGGCGCCGCTTGCGCCGCTCGACCTCCTCCAGGACGTCGAGGGCGAACCGGACCCGCACCGCGGCCCCGGAGTCCGGTGCCTCCTCCAGGGCGCGCATCGGCTCGATCCGGGCACGTGGGTCGTCGACCACCGCGCGGGCGATCCGCCGGGCCACGTCGTGACCCCAGGGCGGGTGCTGCTCCCCGGCGAACCGGGCCAGGTAGAGGTCGTCGACCACCTCGTGGGTGAGCAGCTCGAGGTCCTCGACCAGGACGGCGTCCCGGTCGGTGTCGCCGGCCACCCCGAGGCTGCGCAGCACCAGCTGGCAGAACTGGTGGATCGTGGCGATGGTGGCGGCGTCGAAGTCGGTGAGCGCGGCGGTCAGCCGGCGCAGGCGCAGGGCGCGGTCGGCCTCGTCCGTGTCGAGCAGCCACCGGTGCAGGGCGTTCGCGGGGTCGGCGGAGCCGGGGTCGGTGAGCACGCTGACCGCGTCGTCGAGCTGCTGACGGACCCGCTCGCGCAGCTCCTGGCTGGCGGCGCGGGTGAAGGTGACCACCAGCAGCTCGTCGAGCCGTGCCTCGCCCTGGGCGACGTACCGGGTGACGAGGGCCGCGATGGTCCAGGTCTTGCCGGTGCCCGCGCTCGCCTCGAGCAGGGTCGTGCCGGTGGGCAGCGGGCCGGCGATGTCGAACGACTCAGGCGTCCGGCTCGCTTTCAGGTCAGACATCAGGTCCGGTGTCTGCATCACATCCCCCTGACCAGCTCGCGGTCACCGGTGACCAGCGGGCCCCAGACCCGCCAGGCGTAGTGCCCCAGCCGGTGCGGGGCGGCGCCCAGCTCGGCGTCGTCGGCCCCGGTGGTCGGCGGGTGCTTCTCGTCGTCGCGCAGTTCGGTGGCCAGCTGCTCGTACGCCGCCTGCTCGCCGAAGGCGCGCACGTGCCAGCGGTCGGCGTCCTCCTTGGGGAAGCCGTTGTCGCTGAACCGCGGCGTCTCCCACTCCCGGCGCGCCTTGCCGTCCGGGTCGGCCTCGCGGCCGCGCAGCAGGTGCACCCGCTCCTCGGCCCAGGCCAGCGAGGTGCGCGGCGGCAGGGGCAGCGGTTCGCGCAGCCCGCGCTCGTAGACGTCGACGAGGTCGCGCAGCCAGCGCCGCGCGTCGGGCTCGGCCAGTGGCGCCAGCAGGGCCCGCTTGGCGCTGGAGCGGTACTTGCCGATGGTGTGCACGGTCCAGTTCTCGTCGGGGCGGCCGGCGGCCAGGGCGAGCGCGTCGAGCCAGGAGGCCAGTCGCTGCTTCGCGCCGAGGTTGGAGTAGCCGACCCGGACGACCTGGTTGCCGAAGATGTCAGAGACCGTGCCGGTGACCCGCCGGTCGCCGAGGTCGATGTCGACGTCGAGGGCGCGCTGGGTGCCGGTGCGCAGGGCCAGGGCCGACTCGACCAGGGGCCGGACCTTGCCGACCACCTCGGTGAGCAGCCCGGCGCCCAGCGCCAGGGGAGGCAGGTGCCCGCGCAGCTGCTCGGCGAGCATCGCCGCCTGCGGGTCGGCGCCGGCGAGCACGTCGTGGACCAGCCGGTTGCCGACGTCCCACTGCTCCAGGGCGTCCAGGGTGATCGGGATCGCGTCCTTGACCTCGTCGGCCTCGTAGGGGGTGGTGATCCGGAGCCGGTGGACGAAGAACGCCTTGACCGGGTGCCGGAGGAAGTCGTGCAGCTCGGCGAGCGAGACCTCCGTGGCGGGCTCGGACGGGGGCCGCAGGGGCTCGGGCACGAGCTCGCGGACCACCGTCTCCGGCGCGCGGGCGGCGAGCGCCCCGGCGAGGGCCGAGCGGTCGAAGCTGAAGGGGCCGGGGCCCAGCAGCGCTCCCGGCACCAGGTTGGCCTCGTCGAAGGGCTGGAGCGGGTGGTGCACCAGGACGCGGTCGCGCACCGGCTCGGCGGCGGTCCGGTCGAGCGCGTCGAGCAGCTCACCCAGGGGCACCGCCGGGGGCCGCGCGGCGCCGGTGTGCTCGCCCCGCCCGGTGTAGGTGATGACCAGGGTCTCGCCGGCGGCGCCGATCGCGTCGAGCAGCAGTTGGCGGTCCTCGGCGCGCACGTCGCGCTCCCCGGTCAGCTCGCGGCGCGCCAGCACGTCGTCGCCGTCGACCGTGGCCACCCGCGGGAAGACTCCGTCGTCCAGGCCGACCAGGCAGACCACCCGGTGCGGCACCGAGCGCATCGGCACCATCGTGCAGACCGTGAGCGTGCCGGTGCGGAAGTTTGCGCGGGTCGGACGGCCCCGCAGCCGGTGCTGCAGCAGGGAGCGGATGTCGGCGTGCCGCAGCCGGGTGTCGTCGTCGCCGGCGCTGGCCGCGATCCTGGCCAGCTCGCGGTCGAGCTGGGCGACCTGCCAGGCGTCCTCGGGGTCGGCGGTGGTCAGCTCGTGCACCCCGGAGCCGAGCGCCTCGGTCCACTGCCGCGCGGTGCGGGCGGCCCGGGCCCGGTCGACGAAGGTGTGCAACCGCTCGACCAGCTCGGCGAACCGGCCGGCCAGCTCGAGGTCACCGTCGCCCACGTCGTCGAGGGGCAGGGTGCCGCCGACCTGGCGGTGGCCCAGGCCGGACATCGCCGCGCCGAGCAGCACGCGGCGCAGCCCCGACTCCCAGGTGTTGGCGTCCAGCGGGAGGCCGAAGTCGGCCCGGTGGTCGACGTCGTGGCCCCAGCGGATCCCGGCCTGGCGGACCCAGGCGGCGATCCGCTCCAGCTGGTCGTCGCCGAGGCCGAACCGGGCCCGGACCGGCTCGGTCGCGGCCAGGTCCAGCACCTGGGTGGCGGTGAGCCGGCCGGCGGAGAGCTCGACCAGCGTCGCGGCGACCGCGAGCAGGGGGTTGGTCGCACCCGGCGCCCGGTCGGCCAGCCGGACCCGCAGCTGGTGGGCCGGGTGGCCGGTGCCGGGACCCGCCACGTCGGCCAGCCCGAAGCCGGCCGAGACCAGCGGCGCGTAGGCCTCGATGTCGGGGCACATCACCAGGATGTCGCGCGGCTCGAGGGTCGGGTCGTCCTGGAGCAGGCCGACCAGCACCTCGCGGAGCACGTCGACCTGCCGGGCCTGGCCGTGGGCGGCGTGGACCTGCACGGAGCGGTCGTCCGGAGCCGGGCGTCGCGCCGCGCGGGTCTCGGCGTCCGGCGCGCGGTTGGCCCGCAGGTCCGACTGCAGCCAGCCGAGCAGGGTGTCCGGCGCCGGCGGGTCGTCGGCGGCGGCCGGCTCCAGGACCGCCGCCTGCTCGCTGGCCACCCCGAGGGTCCGGCGCAGCTCGCGGGTGTCGCGGCCCAGGGAGGCCAGCAGGGGGTGGCCGACCAGGTCGACGGAGTCGTCGGTGGCCCGCGGCACGGGGCCGCCCAGGCCGGTGGGGGCCAGGTCGTCCCACAGGGTCGCCGAGACCTGCGGCAGCCACAGGTGGACCTCGCGGGTCTCCGCCAGTGCGGCGAGCAGCTCGACCTCGGTGACCGGAAGCCTGGTGTGGCCGAAGAGCGAGAGCCTGGTCGGCAGCTCCAGCGTCGGGTCGTCGGCCCGCAGCCGGTCCAGGGTCCGGGCGTGCCGCTCGTCGGGCGCAGGCAGCCCGACCCGGACGAGCAGCCGGCGCCACAGCTCGGCCTGCCAGTGCAGGTCGGGGTCGAGGTCGCCGCCGGCGCCGTCGGTGTCGCGGCCCAGCCGCCAGTCGGTGAGCAGCCGCGGGCGCTGCGTGGCGTACGAGGAGAAGAGGGAGGCCAGGCGGTGGGCGACGGAGAAGCGCCGCGACCGGCGCAGCTCGTCGTCCGGGTCGCCCAGGTGCCGGGTGAGGGCCTCGAACCCACGCTCGCCGAGCGACTCGTCGACCACCTCCAGCAGCGGCCAGACCAGCTGGTCCGGCGCCCACGGGTCGTCGCGCTCGCGGCCGAGCAGCAGGCCGACCAGGGAGGACGGCGCGAGGAACCGGACCCCCGCGCAGACGCCGTCGGCCCGCCCCGCGCCGGCGCCCAGCCGGTGGGAGAGCCGCTGGGTCAGCCAGCGCTCCATCCCCTTGACCGGGACGACCACGACCTCCTGCTCGAACGGGTCGGGCAGCGGCGTGCTCAGCAGCCCGCCCAGCTCGTCGGCGAGCTGCGCGGTGCTGGTCGCACGATGCAGGTGGAGGGGCACGCGCCGAGCATGCCACGCGACCCCGACAGGGGTCGGTCGATGGTCGGGAGGACCGGAGCCCGGCGGCTCAGCCGTCCCCGGCCGGCCGGCACGAGGGTGGCTCGCACGGCTCGAGCCGGAGCGTCAGGCTGCCGGTGGCTCCGGGGCCGAGCTTGACCAGGACCTGGTGGGGCTCGCCGTACAGGTGCCACCCGGTGCCGGTCGGCCGCGTCGGGTCCAGGGTGATCCCCGCGCAGCCCCGGTCGGGGCACGGGCCGGTGAGCTGTGCCGACCAGTCGCCGCCGGTGACCGCGAGGTCGGTGGCCGTGAGCCGGACGCCGATCGGCTGCCGGGCGGGCACGATCGCCCGGAACCACTGCCCCGGCTCGGCGGACTCGAACCGGACGGGAGGGCCGCCGACGACCAGGTCGGGGGCAGGGAGGATCGACCGCACGCGCACGGTCGTCTCCGCGGAGAACGGGGCGGCGGGGTCGGAGGAGACCACCACGCGGGCGGTGCCGCCCGTCGGTGCACGCCCGTTCGGGGTCAGCCAGTAGAAGGCGCCTCCCGGGTCGGCGACCCCGTCGAGGTAGGGCTCGACGCCCGGCGGGAGCTGCACGGTGAGGACCTGTTCGCGTCCGCGCTCGACCGCCAGCCGCAGCGGCGGGCCGTCGAGCTGGGCCTGGTGCTCGACGGCGCTGCGCGCGACCACGGTGGCCTCCTCGCCGAATGCGAGACCGACCCGCGTGCCCCGTCGCAGGACCGACGGGTACCGGTCGCGCCCGCCCCGCGGGCCGTGGACCAGCCGCTCCCCGTGCTCGACCGAGATGCTGGAGACGGCGCCGAACCTCAGCTCGTCGTCGACCAGCAGCGGACCGGACCTGAGCGGGAACCCCTGGGGCGTGTAGCCGCCCAGCGTCACCCGACCGGAGCGGGGCACGTCGAGCCAGGCCACGTCCAGGAAGCCCCGGCGAGGAGCGGGCAGGCGGACCGGTGCCCCGTCGACCCGGAGCTCCTGACGGCGCAGCTTCAGCAGCTGGATCCGGACCGTGAGGTCCTTGCGCATCAGGCACCGGCCGCGGAACCCGAGCACGGCTCGGCCGTTGGTCCGCACCCGGAAGACGTCGTCGAGACGCCCGTCCTGCGTCCCCCGCCCGTCCGTCAGGGTCAGGTGCCCCCAGCACGGCAGGTCGCGGGCGCTCCAGACGGCCAGCGCCACCTCGTCGCCGCGACGTGCCGAGAACGCGATCTCTCCTCTCTGGTCCGCGGTCAGGCGTACGGGACCGCCGCCGTAGCGGCGGACCACCCGCTTCACCGGGCGGGCACGGTCGGCGCCGTCCGCCGTCGTCGCGCCGGTCGCGGACGACCCCGCAGCCGCCGCCGGCGATCCTGCCGGGGAGAGGCCCAGGGAGAGACAGAGTGAGAGGCCCACGGAGAGGCCCAGGGCCGCCAGGGCGAGGGGGGCGGAGCGGAGTCGACGCACGGCCACCTCACCGCCGCCCGTCGGGCTGCGCGGGCTTGAGCAGCTGCAGCGTCAGCGCTCCGCTGCTGCGCGGGCCGAAGCTCACGGAGACCGCGTACGGCTCGCGGTAGACGATGGCACCGAGGTCGAACGGCTTCTGCCAGTCGATGTGCGCGCCGCCGATGCAGTCCCGGTAGCAGGGCCCTCCGAGGGTCGCCGACCACTCGCCGTCCACCTCGACCTGGCTGGCCAGCAGCTCGACCCCGCCCGGCTCGCTCGCCGGGACGGAGGCGCGGAAGCGCTGTCCGCGCTCGGTCGAGGTGACCCGGACCGGCGGTCCGCCGACGAGCAGGTCGGGCAGCCGGCGGATCGATCGGACGCGTACGGTCCGCTCCCGGGAGAAGCTCGCGTTCCGGTCCGGGGGGAAGACCAGGTGGTACGTGCCCGCTGCCGCCGGCGTCGAGGGACGCGGCTCGAGCCAGGTGGAGGCCCCGTCCCGGCGGTCGGGCTCGAGGAAGGTCTCGGTCCCTTCCGGGAGGTGGACCGAGACCACGTGCTCGCGGCCGCCGCCTTCGGCGAGGACCACGGGAGGTCCGTCCAGCACGGCGGTGTGCTCCACCGCGCTGAGTGCCTGCACCCGCGCGGCGACCGGGAAGGTGAGTCCGACCCGGGTTCCCTTCGTCACCGGTACGGCGTCGTCGCGCCACTCGCCCCCGAAGGCCGCGGGCTGCCCGGTCTGCACCGAGGCGCTGTCGGCGCCGTACCACGGGCGCAGCCGGCCGTCCTCGAAGACCAGGTCGGTCTCCAGGGCACGTCCGCGTGGGTCGCTGCCGAGGAGGGTCACCCGGCCGGTGGGCGGGGCCTTCACCCAGGCGATGTCCACGAAGCCCCGACCGGACGGACGGAGCCGCACCGGACGGCCGTCCACCGGGACGTCGCGGCCGGTGACCTTGACCAGCTGCGCGAGGGTGCGGCGTGGCTTCCCGCCGGGGTACTGGCACCGGCCGCGGAACCACACCGTGGCCCGGCCGGCCGCGCGGACCCGCAGGACGTGATCGAGCGGGGCGGTGCGCGAGCCGCGGCGATCGGTGAGGGTGAGGCTGCCGAAGCACCGGTCGGACCCGTCGACCTCGGTGACCCGCAGGGTGACCACGTCGCCGCGGTCCGCCCGGAAGGTGATCGCCCCGGCCTGCCGGGGAGCCAGCTTCACCGGCCCCTGGCCGTAGGCGCGGACCACGCGTCGTGCCGGTGGCCGCTGGGACTCGGCCGCTGAGGCGGCACTGGACCCGGCCGCGCCCGGACCTGCGGCGGCGAGCTCGGGCTGGCCCAGCAGGGCGGCACCCGAGGCGACCGTCCAGGACAGCAGGACGGTGATGACGGTACGGCGCATGGTTCCCCCACCAGTGCGGTGCGCGCGGACTGCCCGGACGCAGTGGCACGCTAGCGGATCGCCGCCCGGACGCGCGCTGGGTTCAGCCGGGAGAGCCGGCGCTCGCGGCTAGGCGTCCTCGGCAGGGTCGGGGCTCGAGTCGTCCGGGTTCCCGGCCAGGCGGTCGGGCTCGGTGTCGACCAGGCTCGCGCCGTCGGGGTCCTCGACCGGCGTCGGGGGAGCGTCGGCTCCGAGCAGGTCGTCCAGCACCTCGTCCTCGGCGGTCGGGGGCAGGTCGGAGTCGTCCAGCTCGGTCTCCGGCGGGACGAGGCGCTCGCCGTCGGGGTCGATCGGGTGCTCGGTCATGCAGTCCTCCTGGGTGTCGTGCTCGGTGGTGCTGCGTGAGGGACGTCGATCAGTGGTCGCGCAGGGCCTCGACCAGCTCGTCCTTCTTCATCGAGGAGCGGCCGTCGATGCCGATCTCCCCGGCGCGCTTGCGCAGGTCGTCGACGGTCCAGTCCTCGTAGCTGCCCGACTGGCCGCCCTTGCTCCCGACCTTCGAGCGCGAGCTGTTGGCGGCCGCGTTGGCGATCCGCGCGGCCTTCTCCTTGCTGTTGCCCTCGTCGCGCAGGTCCTCGTAGAGCTTCGGGTCCTTGACGCTGGGTCCAGGGTCCTTGCCGGTGTTCTTGGCCATGGTCTCTCTCCTGCCTGGGTTCAGAGAACGACGATCCCGACGATCAGCATGGCGATCAGCCCCACGGCGATGAGCCCGAAGAGGGCCATCACCTGGAACGGTCGTCCCGACTGCTGGGTCGGATCGATCTGGTCCGGGTCCTCACGTGGCGTGGTCATGCCCGGTTCGTACCCGCCGCGGGTCGGCTCATGCGACCTCAGGCGCCCGCGCGGCGCCGCAGCTCGGGCAGACCCTCGGCGCCGAACGCCTCGATCATCTCGCGGTAGTGGCGGCCCATGTTGGAGACGTAGAGCTCCTCGAAACCCGCGTCGAGGGCGGGCTGCAGCGCCTCGAGGTGCTTGTCCAGGTCGGGGCCGCAGGAGACGCTCTGGGCCGTGGACTCCCGGGTGACCAGCTGGGAGGCCTGCTCGAAGTGCTTGGGAGAGGGGAGCACCTGGGCGAGCTCGCCGGGCAGGCCGGAGTTGGCCCAGAGCCGGTGCGCCTCCTCCACCCCCTCCTCCTCGGTCGGCGCCCAGGCCACCTTCATCCCGATCTGGGCCGGCTTGCCGCCGGAGGCCTCACGGAACTGCCCCAGCAGCTCGGTGTCGGGCGAGGTGGTGATGTAGCCGTCGCCGAGCCGTGCAGCCAGCTCGGTGGCCTTGGGGCCGAACCCGGAGACGTAGATCGGCGGCGGGGCGTCGGGCAGCGTGTAGATCCGCGCGCTGTCGCAGGTGAAGTGCTTGCCGTAGTGGGTGACGGTCTCGCCGGTCCACAGCTCGCGGATCAGGCCGATCGCCTCCTCCAACCGCTCCAGCCGGACGTCGGCGGTCGGCCAGGGCTCGCCGTGGATGTGCTCGTTGAGCGCTTCGCCCGAGCCGACGCCGAAGGTGAACCGGCCCTCCAGCATCACCGCGCTGGTGGCCGCCGCCTGGGCCAGCACGACCGGCGAGATCCGGTACGACGGGCAGGTGACGGCGGTGGTGACCGGCAGGGAGGTGGCCTGGCTGATTGCGCCGATCAGCGACCAGACGAACGGGCTCTGGCCCTGCTCGTCGTTCCACGGGTGGAAGTGGTCGCTGATCCACAAGGCGTCGAAGCCGGCCTCCTCGGCCAGCACGGCCTGCTCGACCAGCTCGGCGGGGGTGAACTCCTCGGTGGACAGGAAGTATCCGAAGCGCATGGCGACGCCGTACCCAGAGCGCCTCCCAGGGCAAACCGGGACACGCAAGTGGTGGGTTGGTGCAGCGACGGAGGCGGACGTCGACACCAACCCACCACTTCTCACCAGCTCGCTGCACGGTCGGCGAGGGCCGGTGGCCGGAGGCCTCCGGACCCTGCCGGAGCAGCCGCACCCACGGACCGGACGCCCGGTCCGCGCACCACGCTGGCTACCTTGACCCGCATGCTGATCGCACTCGAAGGCCGCGCCCCCGTCGTCCCCGACTCCGCCTGGGTGGCTCCCACCGCCACCCTGGTCGGGTCGGTCCACCTGGCCGAGGGGTCCTCGGTCTTCTACGGCGCCGTACTGCGCGCCGACAACGAGCCCATCACCATCGGCCCGCGCTCCAACGTGCAGGACAACTGCGTCTTCCACGTCGACGCGGGCAAGCCGCTCACGCTGGGGGAGGGCGTCTCGGTCGGCCACGGCGCGGTCGTCCACGGGGCCACCATCGGCGACCACGTGCTGGTCGGGATGGGCGCGACCGTGATGAACGGCGCGGTGGTCGGCGACGAGGTGCTGATCGCTGCCGGAGCGCTGGTCACCGAGGGAATGGTGGTGCCTCCGCGCACCCTGGTCGCCGGCGTGCCCGGCAAGGTGCGGCGCGAGCTGACCGACGAGGAGGTCGAGCGGCTGCACCTGAACGCGACGATCTACGAGCACCACCGCGAGCTGCACCGGGGCGGCACCGTCGTGGGCTAGGCGCCAGTCGCAGGGCGAGGCGGTCGGTCAGCGTCGGGTGCCGAGCGCGGCGGCCACCGCGTCGGCGTACGCGACGTAGCCGGCCGTGGTCGGGTGGAAGGCGCCCGGGTCGGTGAGCCCGAGGATCCACGGGTCGGCCGCGTTCGCGCCGTGCCCGGCGAAGCGCGCGGTCACGTCGACGAACGCGAAGCCGTGGCGACGGGCGGCGGCGCGGATCGTCGCGTTCAGCAGGTCCGCGCCCACGTTGAGCTGCTCCTGCTCGGCGGGGGAGGCACCCAGGTAGGCGCCGGCCTCCGGCGAGAAGAGGTGCGGGTAGCCGGTGACCACGACCACCGACAGCGGCGCCCGGCGACGCACCTTGCGGTAGACGCCGTCCAGGAGCGCGGGGAGGTCGTCGCGGATGCGGGCGCGGATCGCCTCCTGGGTGGTGGCGCAGGCCGCGTCGGTGCCGAGCAGGCAGTCCCGGACCGCCAGGCCCCAGCCGATGTCGTTGCCCCCGATGCTCAGGGTGACCAGCCGGGTGCGCAGGTCCAGGGCGTCGAGCTGGCTGGGCTCGACCCCGCCGGGCGCACCCTCGACCAGGGTGGTGGTCGTCGCGCCGGCGCACGCCACGAAGTCGTCGAGCACGAAGCGGAACCACCACCACCGCAGACCGTCGAGGAGCTCGGCGTAGGCGGCGTCCGAGCGCCCGCAGGCGGCCGTGTACGGCGGGACGCCGTAGCCGGAGCCGTAGGAGTCGCCGAGCGCGTCGTAGTCGAGCGCGAGCACGGGCGGCTCGGGGTGGCGAGAGCCTGCGGCGGCGCTTGCGGTGGACCCCGCTGCCGTGGCCGGGGACGGGAGCAGGACCGCGAGCAGGGCGGTCATGAGGGCGACGACGAGGGCGGTCGCGACGGCGACCCGCGGAGCGCGGCGGACGGTCATGCTCGACGGTAGGACCCCGGCCGACCCGGCGAGAAGGGGCGCAGGTCCTGGGACCTCTCGTGCGGACCGCCATTGTCACCAGCGCACACCGGTGGTGGAGTTCGCTCCATGGCTGAGCAGAGCATCGGGGTGGTCGGGGGCGGCATCGTGGGGCTGGCGGTCGCGCGCGAGCTGACCCGGCGCCTCCCCGGCGCCCGGGTCACGGTGCTGGAGAAGGAGAGCCGGCTGGGCACCCACCAGACCGGGCACAACTCCGGCGTCGTGCACGCCGGCATCTACTACCGTCCGGGCAGCCTCAAGGCCGAGCTGTGCACCCGCGGCCGGCTGCTCCTGCGCGAGTACGCCGCCGAGCGCGGGCTGCCGTACGAGGAGTGCGGCAAGCTCGTGGTCGCCGTCGACCGCGCCGAGCTGGGCCGGTTCGACGCGCTCGAGCGGACCGCCCGGGAGAACGGGGTGCCGGGGCTGCGCCGGGTCCAGGGCGCCGACCTGACCGACGTCGAGCCGCACGCGGCGGGCCTGGTCGCGCTGCACTCGCCCCAGACCGCCATCACCGACTACGTGGCCGTCGCCGAGGCGTACGGGGAGGACGTGGTCCGGGCCGGCGGCCAGGTGCTGCTCTCCACGACGGTGACCGGGATCCGGCGTCGGGCCGGCGCGATCACGGTGACCACCGACGCCGGGCCGCACCGGTTCGACCGGCTCGTGGTCTGTGCGGGGCTGCAGGCCGACCGCGTCTCCCGGATGACCGACGGCGTCGACGGGCCCCGCATCGTCCCGTTCCGCGGGGAGTACATGGAGGTCGCGCCCGCCAAGCGGGCGTTGGTCCGCGGGATGGTCTACCCGGTGCCCGACCCCCGCTACCCGTTCCTGGGGGTGCACTTCACCCGGCGGGTGACCGGGACGCTGGAGGTCGGGCCGAACGCCGTCCTCGGGCTGGCCCGCGAGGGCTACCGGCGCGGCGACCTCGACCTCGCCGACGTCCGGGCCATGGCGACCTGGCCCGGCACCTGGCGGATGGCGTCGCAGCACTGGCGCACCGGGCTGGAGGAGCTGCGCGGCAGCCTCTCGGTCCGTGCCTACATGCGGGCCGCCAGCCGTTACGTGCCCGAGATCGGCGCCGCCGACGTGGTCCGCGGCAAGGCGGGGGTGCGCGCCCAGGCGGTGGACCGGGACGGCTCCCTGGTCGAGGACTTCCGGATCGGTCACGAGGACGGCATCACCACCGTGCGCAACGCCCCTTCGCCGGCCGCCACCTCCAGCCTGGCGATCGCCGAGCACGTGGTCGACCAGGTGCTCCGTCAAGGCTGAGAGGTGCGTCCGCGTCATCTGCTTCACCCTTCTGTTTCCTCGTGGAAACACCAGGGAGACGGACGGGCAACAGTCGCTGCTTAGCGTCCGGACCAGGTCGATCCCCCTCGACCCGTCCTGACAGGAGAAGCGTTTGCGCAACACGTCTCGGAGGTGGGGTCGACTGGCCCTCCTCCCCATGCTGGCCGCGTTGGCGGCCCCCACGGTCCTCCCGGCCTCGGCCGAGCCCGCCGCCCCGGCTCCCCTCACCGCTGCGGACCTTCCCGACCCGATGGAGCGCGGTGACTACACCCCCGTCACCATCCAGGAGACCAAGCTCGGGACGGTCCCCCTGCACGAGCCCGACTCGTCGGGCGCCGCCCCCCAGGCCCGGACCGCCCGCGCGGCCGAGGACATGGAGATCCGCGGTTCGCTCTACTACCCGGCCGACCGCACCGCGCCCTCCCCGGTGCTGGTGCTCGTCCACGGCAACCACGGCTCGTGCGACGCCGGACAGGACACCGCGGCCATGTCGTGCGCGGAGTTCAAGCGCAACGAGGCCGGCTACGCCTACCTCGGCGAGAACCTCGCCACCTGGGGCTACACCACGTTCTCGGTCTCGATGGACCAGCTGATGATGCGCCAGGACAACGCCAAGGGGAAGGGGATGCACCAGCGCCGCCGGCTGATCGCGGCGAGCCTCGACGCGCTCGCCCGGGCCAACGAGCCGGGCGGCCTGCCGGTCTCCCCGACCTCCACGCTCGGCGACACCCTGGTCGGCAAGCTGGACATGACCCGGATCGGCCTGATGGGCCACTCCCGCGGCGGCGACGCGGTCACCAGCTTCATCGACTACAACCGGCAGCGCACCGACGGCCCGCGCTACCCCTTGCGCGGCGTCATCGCGCTGGCCCCGGTCGACTACGAGCGCAAGGCGCCGTACGGCACGCCGTTCATGTCGATCCTGCCCTGGTGCGACGGCGACGTCTCCAACCTGCAGGGCGCGCGGTTCTTCGAGCGCGGCCAGTACGTCAACGGCGACGACCCGTTCCCGCGCATCCAGTCCTCGCAGCTCGGTGCCAACCACAACTGGTACAACACCGTCTGGGCGGCCGACGGACAGGACGGCGGCAACGTCGCCGACGCCGCGTGCGGCAACTCCCTGCCGACCGACAACCGCAACGTGCAGCCCAACAACCTGCGGCTGAGCGGCGGCGCGGCGGCCGACTCCTACGTCATCGACAACTCCGACACCTACAACCCGCTGGTCAACACCAAGATCTCCGGTGACCCGGCGCGGATGGGTGACCAGGAGAAGATCGGGCTCGCCACGATGAGCGCGTTCTTCCGCCGGTACGTCGGCGGCGAGGGTGCCTTCGACCCGTACCTGACCGGTGAGCTCTCCGACACCGAGTCGCACCTGCAGATCCCTGCCTCGGCGTGCCCGACCAGCGACTCCGGCCGGGCGATCGGCTGCGAGGAGCGGGTCTCCACCAGCTACTTCCCCGGCACCCAGGAGCGGGTCGACGTGATCCGCCCCGAGATCCAGGCGCCCCTGAAGGTCAACGCCCTCGGCGGTGCCCTCGAGGGCAAGGGGTTCGTCAACCCGTACCTCGCCGACGGAGGCGTCCCGGTGCCGGCGACCACCAAGCCCGGCTTCGACTGGTGCAACCCCGAGCCCGACGACTTCGCCCCCGCCCAGCTGGGCAAGTCCACCCAGCCGACCGCGGTCAAGCCGTGCCCGCTCCCGGGCAAGGCGGCGCTCGGCGGCCAGAACGGCATGCGGGAGAACTCCCCGGTCAACCACTCCTACGGTCGCCAGCTGGCGCTCGCCTGGGAGGAGGGCCGGACGGCCACCCTGCGGGCCGACATCCCCGCTGCGTCCGCGGACATGAGCGGGCTCGAGGCGCTGGCCATGGGCGCCGACGTCAACTACTTCGACCTGCGCAACCCGGGCGCCGTCGCCGACCGCAGCGGTCAGCCGCCGGTCAGCTACGACCCCGCCTCGACCACGCAGGACTTCGTCATCGCCCTGACCGATGCCGAGGGCAACGAGGGCACGGTCCGCGCGGGTGACGAGCGGTGGGGCAACGCCCTGCACATGTCGACGGGCAACCAGACCGCGCGGATGCACATCGTGCTGGACCAGATCCGGGTCCCGCTGAGCGAGTTCGCCGCCCAGGGCGTCGACCTCGCCGCACTGGACAGCCTGGAGCTGCGCTTCGGCGTGGACGGCACGCCGGCCTCGGGCTCGATCCAGCTCGCCGACGTCCGCTTCCAGGAGTCCGTGGACGCCGACCTGATCCTCTCCGACGGCACCGCGCCGGACCAGGGCGCCGGCTCCGGCCCGACGTCCGGCCCGGACCCGGCCGACCTGCTCGCCGACTACGACGTGACGCCGGGCAACCTCGCGCTGATCGACACCGTCGGCAAGCCGGGCGCCGGCACCAGCTGGCTGGTCGACGACGACCGCGTCCAGTGCCCCAGTGCGGACACCACCTCCATCCAGGAGGCGGTCGACCTGGCCTCGCCGTGGGACACCATCGTGGTCTGCGCCGGGGTGTACGAGGAGTCCTCGACGCCGGTCTTCCACGCCTCCAACCCGGTCGCGACCGGGGCGGTCAACGGCCTGACCATCACCAAGCCGCTGAAGATCAAGGGCGCGGGTGCCGACAAGGTCACGATCAAGCCGGACCAGTCGCTGGGAACGCTCGCGGGCGCGACGCCGTACCTGCGTGACGGGGGCGGCAACGTCATCACCGTCTCGCGCCAGTCGCTGGGCTCGACCGACACCAACGAGCTGTTCGTCGACATCTCCGGGGTCACCGTCACCTCGGGCTCGGTCTGGGCCGAGGCCGGCATCGCGTTCTTCGGCGCGGCCGGTCGGGTCTCCGAGAGCGTCGTCGGGCCGCTGCGCTCCGCCACGAACGCCGCCGAGCTGGCGGAGAACCCGCACGGCTGGGGCATCGTCAAGACCGGTGTGATCAAGGGCGAGGGCCCGGGCACGGTGGAGAACGAGGTCACCGTCGCGAACAGCCGGGTCTCCGGCTACCAGTCGGGCGGGATCCTCTTCGACGGGGCCAGCGGCCCCGACGGCCGGCCGGCGAACACGGCCCGCCGCGGGATCGTCGAGAAGGGCCACGTCACCGGCACCGTGGTGACCGGCCGCCCCAACGCGGTCGTCGCCCAGACCGGCATCGAGTACGCCGCCGGCACCACCGGCTTCGTCCGCAGCAGCCGGGTCACCGGGAACTACTTCCGGCCCGACCCGTCGAAGTCGTACGGCGTGCTCCTGGCCGACGCGGGGACCGAGACGGCCGGCGCGCTGACCGTCTCGACCAGCAGCCTGACCGGCAACGGCTACGCCGTCTACAACGGCAACGCCGACGGCACCGGCGTCCGCGAGGGCGCTCCGGTCGTGGTCTCGGGCAGCCACCTGGGCACCGGCAACCCGGTCGTGGGCGGCCCGGCCGACCCGACCACCGGTCAGGAGGCCGTCTCGGGCCGTGACTCGGCCAACGCCGCCACGGTGACGGTGCAGTCGCGGGCCAGCAGCGTGCCGGCCTCGGTGCCGAGCCGCGAGGGCCGGGTGGCCGACGCCGCCCCGACCGCGCAGCTGGTCGACCCCGGGACCGGCCTGGTGGTCGCCCAGGGCGACACGGTGAACCCGCTGGTGCGCGGCACCGACGACCACGCGGTCCGCTCGGCGGCGCTCTACGCCGACGGCGAGCTGGTCGAGGTCGTCGACTCCCCTCCGTACGCCTTCTCCTGGAAGGCCGGGGCAGAGCACGTGGGCGACGAGGTCGAGTTCACCGCCGTGGTGACCGACTCCGCGGGTCAGCGGACGACCTCGCCGGCGCTCACCGTGACCGTCGCCGAGCCCACGCCGGAGCCGACGCCGACCCCGACCCCGACGGCCGTGCCCACCCCCGGTGCGCCGCCGACCGTGGCCGCGCCGACGGTGGGTCTGGGCAAGACCTCGGCCGACAAGAAGAAGGGCCTCGTCAAGATCCGGGTGAACGCCAGTGGCGCCGGTTCCGTGGCCCTGACCGGCAAGAAGGCGGTCCCGGTCAGCAAGGAGACCACCGGGAGCCGCCAGCTCACGGTGCGCCTCAAGCCCGCCCTGCGCAAGAAGCTCGCGCGCACTGGCAAGGTCCGGGTCGCGGTGACGGTCACCTACACCGACGCCACCGGTCAGAGCGCGACCGCGAGCCGGAAGGTGGTGCTGCGCAAGCGCTGAGCCTCACCGAGCTCACCACGCCGAAGGCCCCAGCGACGAGTCGCTGGGGCCTTCGGCGTGTGGCTCGTCGACTAGTTGAGCGGCCGCACCGACTCCGGCACGCCGCCGCCGCGGTGCACGTCCTCCACCAGCTCCTGCAGGGCGGTCAGCGCCACCCGCTGGGAGAGGGGACCGTAGGAGACCCGGGCGACGCCCAGCTCCTCCAGCCTGGCCAGCGGGGGCACGCCCGGCAGGCCGATCAGGGTGAGGCGCTGCGGGCCGAACGCCTCGACCAGCGTGGCGACCTCCCGCTCGTCGAGCACCCCGGGCACGAAGACCACGGGAGCGCCGGCCTCGAGGAAGGCCCGGCCGCGCGTGACGGCGTCGTCGAGCACCTCGCCCCGGTCCCGGTCCTTGCCCAGGACGAAGGCGTCGGTGCGGGCGTTGAGCACGAAGTCGTCGACGCCCTCGGCGCGGGCGGCCTCCATCACCTGCTCGACCACGCGCACCGCCTCGTCGAGCGGCTTCATCTGGTCCTCGAGGTTGGCCCCGACCACGCCGACGCCGATCGCGCGCCGAACGGTGTCGGCGGCGTCGCAGTACCCCGCCTCCAGGTCCGCGCTCACCGGCAGGTCGGTCGCCTCCACGATCCGGGCGACCTCCGCCAGCATCTCGTCGACCGGGATGTTCTCGCCGTCCTCGTAGCCGCGGGAGGCGGCGATGGAGTGGCTCGCGGTGGCCAGGGCCTGCGTCCCCTCGGTCTGCGCGACCACCTTGGCCGAGATCACGTCCCAGACGTTGACGACCGTCAGCAGCCGGGGCGCCGTGTGCAGGCCCAGCAGCTGCGAGGCCCGGCCCGAGACCTCGGGGAGCGCGCTCACGGACAGCCCCAGATGAGGCTCGCCGCGACTCGGCGCAGCCGCCACGGGAGTCCGGGGACGTTGTCGGCGATCCGGTTGACCACGGGTGGTGCCTTTCTGCTCACGTCTGCTCTCACCGGCGCAGTTGTCTGCGCTCGGCTCGGGCCGCCGAGTCACTCGGCGGCAGCCCGGTCGTACCCGGCCCTCCCGGCACCGAAACGCGGGGCATGAAGCCACGCCGGTCGGGAACGGGAGCCTCGAGCCCGGCACCACAGCAGACGCGGAGGACCGATGACCCAGCAGAGCACCGAGCGGACCAGCGACCGGCAGCACGAGATCGCCCGTGCCCTCGGGGTGGTCGCCGACCTGGACCCGGCGGCGGAGGCCGAGCGCCGGATCGCGTTCCTGGCCGACTACCTCACCGGCGCGAAGGCGTCCGGCTACGTGCTGGGCATCTCCGGCGGGGTCGACTCCACGGTGGCCGGCAAGCTGGCCCAGCTGGCCTGCGAGCGCGCGGGCGGCCGGTTCACCGCGGTGCGGCTGCCGCACGGGGCGCAGGCCGACGAGCACGACGCGCAGGCGGCGCTGGAGTTCATCGGCCCCGACGAGGTGGTCACCGTCGACATCAAGCCGGCGGTCGAGCCGCTGCACGCGGCCACCACGCCGGTCGGCGGCTACCCCGACCGCGGGCAGGCCGACTTCGTCAAGGGCAACATCAAGGCCCGCCTGCGGATGACCGCCCAGTACGCCGTCGCCGGCCGGCTCGGCGCTCTGGTGATCGGCACCGACCAGGCGGCCGAGGCGGTGATGGGCTTCTTCACCAAGCACGGCGACGGCGCCGCGGACGTCACCCCGCTGGCGGGCCTGACCAAGGACCAGGTCCGGCAGATCGGCGTCCACCTCGGTGCTCCGGAGAACCTGGTGCACAAGGTGCCCACCGCCGACCTGGAGGAGGACCGGCCGGCCCTGCCCGACGAGACGGCGCACGGGGTCACCTACGCGGAGATCGACACCTACCTCACCGGCGGACCTGTCTCCGAGGAGGCACGGTCGGTGATCGAGGCCGCCTACGACCGGACGGCGCACAAGCGGGCGCTGCCCGCGGCACCGGTCGAGCTGGGCTGAGAGCGGGGGCACACAGCGGGGGCACACAGCGGGGGCACACAGCGGGGGTCGGACTGACCCGGACCGAGCTCGGGGCGGTCCGGGTCAGGCCGAGCGGTCCAGCGGCCGCCCGAGCAGCGGGGCCACCAGCTCCCTGATCGCGGGGGAGGGCGGGATGCCCAGCTCGTCGCGCAGCATCCGGCGGTAGCCGTCGAACTGGCGCAGCGCCTCGGCCTGGTTGCCCTCGGCCAGGTGCACCTCGATCACCCGGCGGTGGGCGGTCTCCCGCAGCGGCTCGGACTGCACCGCGGCCAGGCCCGCCCCCAGGGCGTCGACGTACCGGCCCTCCTCGCGCAGCCGGTGCGCGCAGCTCTCCAGGGCGTG
Organism: Nocardioides campestrisoli; assembly: GCF_013624435.2. Classification (NCBI taxonomy): domain Bacteria; kingdom Bacillati; phylum Actinomycetota; class Actinomycetes; order Propionibacteriales; family Nocardioidaceae; genus Nocardioides; species Nocardioides campestrisoli. Next base: position 3,891,415 of record NZ_CP061768.1, on the reverse strand, counting down.
CAGGCGGCGCTGGCGGTAGCTCTCCCGCTCCACCTCCAGCCACGGGTCGTCCCAGTCCGGCAGCAGGTCCTCGCCGAGCACGGCCAGGTCGCCGTCCGGGAGCGGTCGGTGGCCCACGGGCCCGCAGCAGAGGGACGCGAGCCTCTCGGCCTCCCACAGGTCGACGCTGAGGTCGGGGGAGAGCCGCAGGGTGGTGGTGTCGCAACGCACCAGCTGTCGGCCACGCGGGCGCGGCAGGCGCCACAGCACCGAGCGGAGGTTGGCCGTCGCCTGGCTGGTGCTGGTGTCCGGCCACAGGCGCTCGGCCAGCGCCGCGCGGCGCACCGGCCGGTCCCGGCAGGTCACCGCGACGTGGGCGAGCAGCCGCTGGGCCGAGGTGGAGACCCGCAGCGACTGGCCGTCGTACGTCAGGTCGAACCCACCGAGGAGGCAGAGCCAGGCGGGGCCGGCGGGGAGTGGCCTGGAGGAGGATGGCCCGGCGGAGGATGGCCCGGCGGAGAGTGGCATGGCTGCTCCGGGAGGTAGCAGACGGTCGCCCGTGGTCTCGAACAGGTTCTTCACGTACCCCGCCACGCGAGGGCCATGCCGCGGCCTGTGCCGGAAGCGCGTCGGGCGGGTGGCGGCCTCGTGACGCGACCGTGACGCGGCGGCACGCGCCGGACACACGACCGCCCCGCAACGTGGTCGGTCCACGGGGCGTCCTGGCCCCCGGACCGAGAGGGAACCCCATGTACCGGCACACCAAGCAGCTGCAGTTCCAGGCCCAGCCCGAGCGTCCCGACGCCCTGTTCGCCGCCAAGCTCCAGGAGCTGGTCGGTGGCCAGTTCGGCGAGATGACGGTGATGATGCAGTACCTGTGGCAGGGCTGGAACTGCCGCGTCCCCGGCAAGTACAAGGACATGATCCTCGACATCGGCACCGAGGAGATCGGTCACGTCGAGATGCTCGTGACGATGATGGCGCGGCTCCTCGAGGGCGCCCCGTCGGAGACCCAGGCCCAGGCGGCCGCCGCCAACCCGGCGCTGGCCGCGGTGCTGGGTGGGCAGAACGTCCAGCACGCGATCGTCACCGGCGGCGCCGCGATGCCGACCAACAGCCAGGGGGTGCCCTGGAACGGCGGCTACATCGTGGCCAGCGGCAACATGCTGGCCGACTTCCGGCACAACGTCGCCGCGGAGGCGCAGAGCCGCCTCCAGACCGCGCGGGTCTACCAGATGACCGACGACCCCGGGGTCAAGGAGATGCTCCAGTTCAACCTGGCCCGTGACACCTACCACCAGCAGCAGTGGCTGCTGGGCATCGAGCAGCTGATCGAGGACGGCTTCACCGACGGCCTCGAGGACTCCCTCAAGGAGGAGGAGAAGGCCGAGCAGGCCCGCACGTTCTACTCGTTCACCGAGGGCAGCCGCGCCGGCGAGGGCCGGTGGGCCCAGGGCACCGCCCTGGTCGGCGACGAGCAGCTGGTCTTCGCCGAGGGCGTCCCGCTGACCGACGACATCAACCAGGTCCCCGCGCCCGACCCGCTCCTGTTCGCGACGTACGACGGCAGCATGGGCCCCGGCACGCCGGGCAACGCCGCGGGCTCGCTCAAGCAGGGCGCGGAGAACCTCATGCACAAGGCCAAGGAGAAGCTGACCGGCGAGTGAGCCGGTCGCTCCCGTCCCCGAGGAGGCTGCCGTGATCGAGCTCGTGATCCGCCCGATGGCCGACGCCTTCATGCAGGTCGGCGTCTTCGTCGCCCTGCTGGCGGTGCCCTTCGGCTGGGCGCGCTACCGCTGGGGCCCCCGCTTCGACGCCGCCCTGGAGCGGCACCGCGGGTGGGGGCCCGTGGTGGCGGCCCTGCTGACCGTGCCGCCCGGGTGCGGGGGCGCCATCGTGGTGATGGCGGTCTACGCCCGGGGCGCGGTCAGCTACGGCGCAGCGGTGGCGGCCCTGGTCGCCACCACCGGGGACGCCGCGTGGGTGCTGCTGGCCGCCGACCCGGTGCTGACCCTCCAGCTCAAGGTGCTGCTGGTCGTCACCGGCGTGACCACCGGCTACCTGGTCGACCTGCTCGGGATCGATCCCGCGCAGGGCCTGCGCCCGGTGCCGGGGAGCGGGTCTGCCGCTCCCCGGTCCGGGACCTCGCCGGTCCCAGCCGCCCCGGCGGGCGTCGCTCTTCGGGAGGCTGTGCCGGGGACCGTGCGGGCCCAGGCAGGGGGCCCGGTCCCCGCGCCCGGTGCCGGGTCGCCCGTGGCCGCGCTCGGTGTGCGGGCGTGGCAGGAGCTCGGCGTCCTCCCCGGTGCCCTCTGGCTGCTGCTCGGGGCCGGGCTGCTGGTGAGCATGCCGGTGACCTTCCAGCTGCTCGACCCGGCCGCGGTCGGCGACGAGCTGCTGGGGGGCGCGGACCCCTACCTCGCCCTGGGGGCGGTGGGCACGGCGCTCTGCCTGGTCGGCTTCCTCCGCGACGGCTGCCAGGTCGCCGACGACGACCCCGACACCGCCTCCCCGTCCTCGATGGCCCAGGTGCTGCGGCAGGGCGGCCGCGAGGTCGCCTTCGTCACCATGTGGGTGACCGTGGCGTACGTCGCGTGGGCGCTGCTCTCGGCGACCACCGGGTTCGACGGCTCCCAGCTGCCGCTCTTCGGGGTCGCCGGCGTGCTGGTGGGTGCACTGGTCGGGCTGGTCCCCGGCTGTGCCCTGCAGATCGTCTTCGCCGGGATCTTCCTCAGCGGCGGGATGCCGTTGTCCACCCTGGTGGCCAACTCGATCAGCCAGGACGGCGACGCCTTGATCCCCCTGCTCGCCCTGCGCCGGCGCTCCGCGCTCCTGGCCGCGGTGATCACGACGCTCCCGGCCCTGGTCGTCGGCGGCGCCCTGCTGCTCCTCCGGTGAGGAGCCGACCCTCGCTCGTCCGCTCCCTCCGCACGAGAGGCGACAACATGTTCAAGGCCCGGTTGTCCAAGGCCCAGCTCCACACGCAGACGCACTCGCTGGCCCACTCGCTGGTCCACGCCCACACCCTGACCCAGCACCTGACCCCGACCACCACTCGCATCCACCTGGCGCTGGCCGCGTCGGCCGCCGCCGTCGCGGGTACGTACGGACTGCTGACCGCGATCGCGGTGGTGGCCCTGCTGGCGCTGCGCGAGATCGCCCGGCGCCACGTCGCCCCGTCACCCCTGTCCGGCCCCGGTGCCGGGCCCGACCCGAGGAGGGACTCACATGACGTCACTGGCCATGCAGGACGAAGCGCAGCTCGGCGGTCCGTGGAGCGTGCTCACCCGGCAGAAGCGCGACCACGTGCTGCTTGACCGGCTGCTGGAGGCGCTGCCCCGCACGCCGGGTCCCGAGCAGGACGAGGTGCTCCAGCGCATCTACCGGCTGGTCTTCCCACACGCCTTCGCCGAGGAGTCCGTGCTCTGGCCGGTGATGCGCCGGGTGCTCCCCGACGGGGAGCAGCTGACCCGCCAGGTCGAGGAGGAGCACCAGGAGGTCAACGAGCTGGTCACCCGGCTCGACGGCGACAAGCTGACGCCGGCCGAGCGCGAGGCGGTCCTGGACCGGCTGGTCGAGGTGCTGCGCGAGGACGTCCGCGACGAGGAGGACGAGCTGCTGCCCCGGCTCCAGGAGCGGCTCAGCCGCCAGCAGCTGCAGCGCCTCGGCGTGGCATGGGAGGCGGTACGCCGGATGGCGCCCACCCGACCGCACCCGGTGGTCGCCCGCCGTCCACCGGGCAACGTGCTGGCGGCGCTGCCGCTGACCGTGCTGGACCGGTCCCGGGACCGCGCGGAGAGCGGCGTACGCCGTGGGCCCGAGCCGGTCCGTGAGCCGCTCGCGCGGTTGAGCGGGGCGTTGGCCGCCGGCGCGGGCCGGGTCGAGCGCCTGGGGATCATGCGCCGGGGCGAGGCGCCGACCACCCACGTGGACGAGGCCGGCTGAGCGGACGGGACCGGGGTTGCCCGACGGCGGGTTCAGCGCCGCCGGGCGGCCGCCCAGGCGGCCAGCCACCCGGCCTCGCAGACGGCGTCCTGCAGGTAGGTCCAGCGGATCCGCCCCCTGGGCACGTAGACCAGGTCGATCGCCAGCAGGGTGGCGGCGGTGCCCAGTCCCACCAAGCGGGCCGTGGTGAGCTCGTCGTCCCGTGCGGCCTTGAGCTGGGCGACGCCGACCGTGGTCAGCAGTCCCGCCACCGTGTACTCCAGCCACCGGTCGGTCTTGGGTCCGTAGATGGCCTCGAAGCTCTTGATGCTGAGCAGGGGCCAGAGGCCGCCGATGACGTTGAAGGCGCCCTGGCAGGCGGCCACCTCTCGGGGCGTGGGGCGCCTCATCACGCGCTCCTCGGTCGCCGTACGGCCACTTGCCGGCGGGTGGAGGCGAGGTCGTCGACCATGGACTGCCTGTGCCCCGCCCCGGGTCCTGCCATGCGCCTGCACCCGGACACGGGTGCAGGCGCGTCCCGGATCAGTCGGAGCGTCGCTCGGTCGACTCCGACGCCAGCGGGACCACCATCACCGGGCAGTGGGAGTTGGCGAGCACCGCGCGTGCCCGCGAGCCGAGCCGGGGCGAGATCGGGCCGCGGCGACCGTGGCGGCCGACCACGACCAGGGACGCCGTCTTGGACCGCTCGACCAGTGCGTCGGCCGGCCACTCGTGCACGACCTCGACCTCCAGGTCGGCGCCGGCGTGGTCCTGGCTCGAGTGCCGGAGGTTCTCCAGCGCAGCCCTGGCCCAGGCGCCTTCGGGCTCGAGCAGGTCGTCGTAGGCGCCGGGCAGGTGCCAGGCGTGCAGCAGGCGGGTGCGCCACCCGTGCAGCTCCGCCTCGGCGACGGCAGCCTTGACCACCTCCGCCGGCCCGCCGTCGTCGTGCACGCCGGCCACCACGTCACCCGACGACTCCGGCTCGGCCTCGTGGCCGGCGGGGACGGAGATCACCGGGCAGTGCGCCTGGGCGGCGACCCGCGCCGAGGTCGATCCGGTGACCAGGCGGACCATCCGGTGCACGTGCTGGTGCTGGAGGACGACGCGTACGGCGTCCCGGCTCAGGTCGCTGAGCAGCGCGCCGGCGGCGCCGTACCCGACCACGGAGGAGACCGGGACGTCCCCGGCCAGCTCCTCGGCCTCGGCGGCCACCTCGGCCACGATCGTGCGGCCCAGCTCGGTCCAGTCGTCCTCGAACGTGACCAGCACCGCGCCCGGCGGGGTGGGCGGTGCCGGAGCGACCGCGTGCACCAGGGTGACCCCGGTGCCCAGACGTCGTGCTTCCTCGAGGGCGAACCGCAGGGCCTGGGTGTTCTCGCCCCTGCCGGTGACTCCCACCAGGACGGAACCGGGCATCGCCTTCATCGTGGCCTCCTCGGGCAGATGACGGGCCGCAGGACCGCGTGCCTGCGTCCTCGCTCCCACGTTATCCCTGCCGCCGGCCGCGCCCCCGGGGTGTCGGTGTCTGACTCGTCACCCGTACCGCAAAGACTCTTTGCAAATGCTCTTTGCACTGCCATGATGGCCCGATGGAACGCACCACCGTGACCCTCGACGAGCAGTCGCTGGCGGCCCTGTCGCACCCGCTGCGGGCCCGGCTCCTGAGCCTGCTGAGGATCGAGGGACCGAGCACGGCCAGCGGCCTGGCGGAGCGGTTGGGGGAGTCGAGCGGACTGACCAGCTACCACCTGCGCAAGCTCGCCGACGCCGGCCTGATCGAGGAGGACCCCGAGCGCGGGAGCCGCCGCGAGCGGTGGTGGCGGGCCGCGCACGGGCTGACGGCGTACTCCGCGAGCGACTTCCTCGGCAGTCGCCCGGCGTACCGGGCGACCCAGGAGATGCGCCGCCAGGCCTACCGATGGCAGCTGCGGCTGCTGGAGCAGTGGCTGGCCGAGGAGGCCGAGTGGGACGAGGAGTGGGTCGAGGCCGCCGACTCCAGCGACGACGTGCTCACCCTGACCCCTGACCGGGCGAAGGCGATGACGGCGGAGATCCGGGCCGTGGTCGAGCGGTACCGGGACGAGACCGCCCCCGCCGACGAGTCGGCCGCGCGGGTGCTGTGGCTCCAGCACCTGGTGCCGTTCCGCGGGGAGCTCCCGCTGTGAGCGGCGGCGGGACGTCGCTGACCGGCGAGCAGGTCTACCGCCGGTTCCTGGCGCTGACCGCGCTGCGGTGGCTGCCCACGGGCCTGCTGATGCCGGTGATGGTGCTGCTGGCGCTGGAGCGCGGCCTCAGCCTGTCCCAGCTCGGCCTGGCCGCGGCCGTGCAGGGGCTGGTGGTCGTCGCCCTCGAGCTGCCGACCGGAGGCCTGGCCGACTCGCTGGGCCGGCGTCGCCTGCTGCTGGTGGGCAAGACGATCAACCTGGCCGCGCTCCTGGTGCTGCTGGTCGCGGACTCGGTGACCGGCTTCGTCGTGTTCTTCGCGCTCCAAGGTCTCTACCGGGCGCTGGACAGCGGTCCGCTGGAGGCCTGGTACGTCGACACCGCCCGCGCCCTGGACCCGCGCACCTCCCTGGCCCGCGGGATGGGCGCGCAGGGGGCGGTGCTCGCGGTGGCGATCGCCGTCGGCTCGGCGGGCGCCGGACTGCTGGTCGCCTGGGACCCGGTGCCCGGCGCGGACGCGCTGGTCGTCCCGGTCGTGCTGGCCGCGGTGCTGCAGGCGGGCGCGCTGCTGGCCACCGCGCTGCTCATGGTCGAGGCGCCCCGCTCGGCCGGGCTCGGGTTCCGCCGCCAGCTCGCCGCCACCCCCGGCACCGTCCGCGCCGGCTTCGCCCTGGCGCGGGGCGACCGGGTGCTCTTCGCGCTGCTCGCCGTGGAGCTGTTCTGGGGCTTCGGCATGGCCACCTTCGAGTCGCTCACCCCGGTCCGGCTGGCCGAGGTGGTGGGCGACGAGCGGCAGGCCGCAGCGATCCTGGGCCCGGCACTGACCGGGGTGTGGATCGCCTCGGCACTCGGGTCGGCGCTGACCCCGCGGCTCTGCGACCGCTGGGGCGTCGCGCCGACGGCGGCGCTGATGCGGGTGCTCCAGGGACTCGCGGTGCTGGGGATGGGCGTGGCCGCCGGGGTGGTCGGCCTGCTCACCGCCTTCCTGGCCTGCTACGCCGTGCACGGGCTCTCCAACGCGGCCCACGTGTCCCTGCTGCACGAGCAGGCCACCGACGACGTGCGAGCCACCGTGCTCTCGCTCAACTCGATGGTCGCCCAGCCCGCGGGAGCCGTCGGGATGGTGGCGCTCACCGCCCTCGCCGACGGCACCTCGGTCAGCCTGGCCATGTGCGTCGGCGCCGTGGTGCTGGCGCTGGCCGCCCCGCTCTACCTGCCCGCCTGGCGAGCCGAGCGCAGGCGGGTCGAGGTGGGGGCGTGACCGGTCTGCGCGGCTGGGCGCAGGCGGCACCGCCGCCGGCCGCAGACCAGTAGGGTGCCCCCACCTGACGGTGTCCGAGCCGTCCGTACTGGTGGGGGAGCCATGCGCCGAGCGGTCGCTGCCGTCGTCCTGTCCCTGGTCGCCTCGAGCGGAGCCGCCCTGGCGGGCACGCTCGAGACCGGTGGCGCGAGCCGGGCGGCCGCTGCGCCCGGTCCGCCGGCTGCCAAGCACGTGTCCCGGGGGTACGGCGACGCGCCGGTCCGGCTCGCGTACCGCCAGGAGGGGACGATCACCTTCCAGGCGTCCCGCGGCGACGAGGTCGTCCTCAGCGCGCGGAGCAAGTACTCCAGGTCGTGCCGGGGGCTCGTGACCCTGACGGACCGCCGCGGGGCGCGGGCCGAGAAGCGGACCTACCAGTCCCGGGTGTTCCGGGTGCGGACGACGGGCCGGGCGACGTTCCGGTTCCGGCCCACGGCCCGCTGCGGCTCGGAGGACGACCCCGTCCTGATCCGGCTGATGAAGGTGCGCGGACACAGGATCGCCGTCGACGGGAAGCCCGTCCGGCTCCGGAAGCCCCGGCCCGGCTTCTACGACGTGGCGTGGATCCGGGTGCCCCGCACCGGACGGGTCAGGCTGACCGGGCGCAACGCCGGTGGGCGCCAGATCGACGCCGACCTCATGCTCGTGGGCGACGAGCTGAGCGGCCTGGACGACGACGGCGTGTCGGTGGAGCACGGGCTGCCGCTCAACCGCCTGCCGTGGGACTACACCGACGACGACCACCCGGCGCTGCGCCACGGCACGCGCGTCGGTCTCACCTTCCGTTCCCGTGCCCGGGTCGAGGCGCTCAGCGCGCTCACCCACACCGTCGAGCTCGACGGCCCGCCGGTGACCTTGGCGTCGGGAGGTGGACGCGAGCACGTGCTGACCGTCCGGCTCCCCGAGGGGGTGGAGACCTACCTGGACGCCGAGACGGAGTGGTGGGCGCCGGGATTCCAGTACTGGCTCGCCGACGGACCCGGCTACCCGGCGAAGGCGGGCACGTACCGCCTGGTGGTGGCCAGCCGCGCGGACGCGCCGTACGCGGAGCGCTCCCTGCGTGTGCGCGCCTACCGGGACGCCCCCGACCTGGTGGTGGGTGGACCTCCGGTGCGTCTGGAGTCGGCCGAGCCGGGACAGAGGTTCCGGATGCGGGTGCTGGCGAGCGCGGCCGGGGCGGTCCGGCTCGCCGCCAGTGACGTGACCGTCCAGGGAGGTGGCTGGTTCGCGGGGGTCTCTCGTACCTGTGGCCGCGACTGCTACGGCGGGGTCTCCGTCAACCAGGAGAACCCCGTGGCGACCGGCGCCGTGGTCGACCCCGCGCACGCCAGGGCCGAGCTGGTCCTCGAGCACGGCGCCAGTGGCGGCGTCACCCTGACCTTGACGCCTGAGCCGAGCTGAAGACGCGGAACGCAGAGGCTGGGGAACGAGAAAACCCCCGCGACCTGGTGGTCGGCGGGGGCCTCTCGTCTTGCGCGCCCGTAGGGATTCGAACCCCAAACCTTCTGATCCGTAGTCAGATGCTCTATCCGTTGAGCTACGGGCGCCCGTCCTGGCACGCACTCGAGGCGCGTGACAACGACTGGTAGAGAGTAGCCGATCAGCCGGGCGGTCGCGAAATCAGGAGGTCTCGCGCAGCCGGATCACGACGTCTCGCGCAGCTCGTGGAGCATGCCCTCGGTGTCGCTCCACACCGAGGCGAGGATCGTCCGGCCGGCCGCGAGCAGGTCGGCGATCTGCGGGCTGGCGGCGGCGTACGTGACCGCCACGCCCTGCCGGGAGGCGGTCACCAGGCCGGCGCGGCGCAGCACCGAGAGCTGCTGGGAGAGGTTCGAGGCCTCGATGCCGATCTCCGCGAGCAGCTCCTTCACCTGTCGGGGGCGCTCGGCCAGGAGCTCGAGCACGCGGACCCGCGTGGGGTGTCCCAGCGTGCGGAAGAGGTCGGCCTTGGCCTCGTAGAGTGGTACTGCCATGATGCGCTGACCTCCTTCGGGGGTAGTCTCATCAGCGTGCAGACTACATGAGTTGCAAAACTCTTCAACTAGGATGCAGGCAGACGCAGCACCAGTCGAAACGGCCCAGCGGGTCGAGTGATTCCGACCCGGGCGAAGAGTCCGGGGTCCAGCACTTCCACAGGTAGGGAGCAAGGCACGATGGCAGACGTTGAGGCAGCCCTGGACGCAGCCGGGCTGACGAACCAGCACGTCCGTGACTACGTGAAGTACTACGCGGAGCTGACGGGCGCCGAGCGCGTCGAGGTCGTCACCGCGGCCGACGACGACCGGCTGCTGGCCGAGGCCGTCGAAGCCGGCGAGCTGATGCCCGCCGGCGAGGACCGCTACTACTCCCGCAGCTACTACAAGGACACGGCGCGCTCCGAGGAGCGCACCATCGTGGCCACCAACGACCCCAAGGACAAGGGCGTCTACAACAACTGGCGCCCCGCCTCGGAGATGAAGCCGATGCTGGAGGACCGCATGCGCGGCGCCTCGGCCGGCAAGACGATGTACGTCGTCCCCTACCTGATGGCGCCTCCCGGCAACGAGCTCGCCCCGTGGGCGGCCGGTGTCGAGCTGACCGACACCCGCACGGTCGTGCTGCACATGATCCGGATGGCCCGCGTGGGCGTCGAGTTCGTCAACGACCTCGAGGACCAGAACAGCTTCGTCCGCGCCGTCCACGTGACCGGCGACCTGGAGAACCTCGGCCAGGGCACCCCGGAGGACCAGCGCTACTTCGTCACCGTCGGTGACGAGCGCACGATCCTGCACTTCGGCTCGTCGTACGGCGGCAACGCGCTGCTCGGCAAGATCGCCCACGGCCTGCGCCAGGGGGCCTACGACGGCTGGGCCTCGAAGAAGTTCCTCGCCGAGCAGTACATGCTCATCGGGATCACCGACAACGAGACCGGCAAGACGTACCACATCTGCGGTGGCTTCCCGAGCGCCTCGGGCAAGACCAACCTGGCGATGATGCTGGCGCCCGACGCCCTGGGTGACCGCTACACCGTCCACTTCTACGGCGACGACATCGCGTGGCTGTGGGTGGACGAGAAGACCGGCAAGCTCATGGGCATGAACCCGGAGTACGGCGTCTTCGGTGTCGCCAAGGACACCAACGAGATCACGAACCCGACCGCGCTCAAGTCGGTCGAGCCGGGCACCAAGACGATCTTCACCAACGTCGCCTACAACCCGACCACCCAGGAGGTCTGGTGGGAGGGCCGCACGCCCGAGCCGCCGGCCGACGTCGAGGGCTGGCTGGACTGGAAGGGCAACCCGATCTCGGAGCGCTCCGAGGCCGAGCGCAACGAGCCGTGGGCGCACCCGAACAGCCGCTTCACCACGACGCTGGACAACGTCCCGAACATCGCGCCCGACTACAACGCCGCCCCCGGCGTGCCGATCGACGCGATCATCTTCGGTGGCCGCACCCGTGACCGCGAGCCGCTGATCCGTGCGGTCCGCGACCTGGCCGAGGGCGTCTACGACGGCCTCACCCTGGGCGCCGAGGCGACCTTCGCCGCCGAGGGTGTCGAGGGCCAGCTGCGCTACGACCCGATGTCGAACCGGCCGTTCATGGCCTACGGCGAGGGCGACTACGCCCAGCACTACCTCGACGTGGTGGGCGCGGCCAAGGACCAGCCGATCTTCGCGCACGTCAACTGGTTCCAGCGCGACCCGGAGGACGGCCACTTCCTGTGGCCCGGATACCGGGAGAACCTGCGCCCGCTGCTGTGGCTGCTGCAGCTCAAGAACGGCGAGGTCGAGGGCAACCAGACCCCGGTCGGCATCATCCCGACCGAGGAGGAGCTCAACCTCGAGGGTCTCGAGCTGCCGGAGGAGGACCTCCACCGGATCCTCACCATCGACAACGCGCGCTGGCGTCAGGAGATGGGCTTCCGCGAGGAGCACCTCAAGCAGTTCGACCGGATGCCCGAGGCGATCTGGGAGGCCCACCGCCGCGTGGCCGCCGCGCTGGAGGCGGACAAGAGCTGAGCGTGGGCTGAGCCCCACCGCACGCTGACGGTCCCCCGTCTCCCGACCGACCACCTCCGGGTGGCTGGTCGTGGAGGCGGGGGACCATCCCATTTGCGCAAACTGCTGACAGGGGTGGATCGATCCAATAGGAGCCTCACCCCGCGAGCATCTAGCCTCTGGGCACCCATCCGCCGGGCAACGCTGCCGGGCGCTCAGAAGCCCGACCGACATCTGCTCGCACGCGAGAGGGACAGCATGACTGCCACGATCGACACTCCTGGGTCTGTGCCCACGACCGCCGGCTCGGCCGGCGCCCCCACCAGCCACCCGGGGATCCTGGCCTGGGTCGAGGAGGTCGCCGCCCTGACCAAGCCGGCCGACATCCACTGGTGCACCGGCTCCGACGAGGAGTGGGACCAGCTCACCCGGGCCCTGGAGGGCACGGGCACCTTCACCCGGCTCAACCCGGAGCTGAAGCCGAACTCCTTCCACGCCGCCTCCGACCCCACCGACGTGGCCCGGGTCGAGGACCGCACCTACATCTGCTCCGTCGAGGAGCGGGACGCGGGACCCACCAACAACTGGATGGATCCCGAGCAGATGAAGGAGCTCATGCGCGGGCTCTACGACGGCTGCATGGCCGGCCGCACGATGTACGTCATCCCGTTCGTGATGGGTCACCTGGACGCCGAGAAGCCGATGTTCGGCGTGGAGGTCACCGACTCCGCGTACGTCACCGTCTCGATGCGCGTGATGGCCCGGATGGGCACCGACGTGCTGCGCCGGATGGAGGAGCTGCAGGCCGCAGGCGAGGACGTGGCCTGGGTGCCGGCGCTGCACTCGGTCGGGATGCCGCTGGCCGAGGGCCAGGCGGACGTGGCGTGGCCGTGCAACGACACCAAGTACATCGTCCAGTTCCCCGAGGAGCGGATGATCTGGAGCTTCGGCTCCGGGTACGGCGGCAACGCGCTGCTGGGCAAGAAGTGCTACGCCCTGCGGATCGCCTCGGCGATGGCCCGCGACGAGGGCTGGATGGCCGAGCACATGCTCATCCTCAAGCTCACCAGCCCCGCGGGGGTGACCAAGTACGTCGCGGCCGCCTTCCCGAGTGCCTGCGGCAAGACCAACCTGGCGATGCTCCAGCCCACCATCCCCGGCTGGAACGTCGAGGCGATCGGCGACGACATCGCCTGGATGCGGATCGGCGAGGACGGTCGCCTGTGGGCGGTCAACCCCGAGTTCGGCTTCTTCGGTGTCGCCCCGGGCACCAACGAGCACACCAACCCGAACGCGATGAAGACGATCAACAAGGGCAGCTCGGTCTTCACCAACGTCGCGCTCACCGAGGACGGCGACGTCTGGTGGGAGGGCCTGGAGAACCCGCCGGCCAAGGCGACCTCCTGGAAGGGCGAGCCGTGGACGCCGGAGATCGGTGCCGCCACCGGCGAGCTCTCCAGCCACGCCAACAGCCGCTACTGCACCCCGATCAAGCAGTGCGACATCCTCGCCGCCGAGTACGACGACCCCCGCGGCGTGCCGATCGACGCGATCCTCTTCGGTGGCCGCCGCCGCACCACCATCCCGCTGGTGACCGAGGCCCGTGACTGGACCCACGGCACGTTCATGGGCGCCACCCTCTCCTCGGAGACCACAGCGGCCGCGGTCGGCGCGGTCGGCGTGGTGCGCCGCGACCCGATGGCGATGCTGCCGTTCATCGGCTACAACGCCGGGGACTACTTCGGCCACTGGATCTCCATGGGCAAGGAGAACGACGAGTCCAAGCTGCCCCGGATCTTCTACGTCAACTGGTTCCGCCGCGACGCCGAGTCCGGCGACTTCCTGTGGCCGGGCTTCGGCGAGAACAGCCGCGTGCTCAAGTGGGTCATCGACCGGCTCGAGGGCCAGGCCGCCGCGGTGGAGACGCCGATCGGCCACGTGCCGGCGCCGGGCTCGCTCGACGTCGAGGGCCTCGACCTGAGCGACGACCAGCTGGCTGCCGCGCTGGCCGTCGACGTGGAGGAGTGGAAGGCGGAGATCCCGCAGATCCAGGAGTGGTTCGAGAAGTTCGGCGACGACCTGCCCGCCGTCCTGTGGACCGAGCTGGACACCCTGCGCGCCCGCCTGGACGCCTGAGCCACCCAGCCCGCGACGTCGCCGCCGCCCCTGACCCGCGCGGGTCGAGGGCGGCGGCCGTACCGGGTCCGTGCAAGGATTCCGCCCAGAGCGCCGGAGCAGGGAGGAGCGCGTCGTGTCGCAGTTCGGACCCGAGGACCGTGAGCTCTTCGAGCGGATCGCCACCGACCTCTACGACGCCATCGTCTCCCGCGGCGGGATCGCCGCCTCCGACCAGCTGGTCGCGGGCGAGGAGGGCAAGGCCGCCCTCGACCTGCTCCGCCGGATCGGGCTGGTGGTCAACGACGAGGGACGGTGGGTGCCGGTCGACCCGTCGACGGTCTCCTCGACCGTGGTGGCCCCGATGGGCCAGGAGGGCGCCGAGCTGATCTCGGAGTCGGCGCGGTGGGCGCAGGCCTTCAACGCGCTGGGGCACCTGTGGCGCAACGCTCCGGGATCGGCGCGCGGCCTCTTCACCGAGGTGCGCGGAGAGGCGATCAACCCCTTCATCGCCTCGGTCGTCGCCGACGCCGAGTTCGAGCTGCTCACCGCCCAGCCGCAGTTCGGGCGGAACGCCCCGACGCTGGCCGCGGCCACGCAGCGCGACACCGACGCCCTGGACCGCGGCGTGCGGATGCGCACGCTCTACCAGCACTCGGCCAGGCGGCACTCCGCCACCCACAAGTACGTCGCCGCCGTCTCCCGGCGGGGCGCCGAGGTGCGCACCCTCGACGAGTTCTTCAACCGGCTGATCGTGGTGGACCGGCGGCTTGCGGTGATCCCCGGCCACGAGGGCCTGGCGGTGGCGCTGGCCATCCGCGAGCCGTCCCTGGTGGCCTATCTGGTCGACATGTTCGAGCGCACCTGGGAGCGGGCCCGCCCGTTCACCCAGCGCGAGACCTCGATGAGCAGGGACGTCGCCGCGGAGCAGCGGGCGATGACCATCAGGATGCTGATCGCCGGGTACGCCGACCCGGCGAGCGCCAAGCGGCTCGGCGTCAGCCCGCGCACCTACGCCGGCTACGTGGCGGACCTCAAGCAGGAGTACGACGCCCAGACCCGGTTCCAGCTGGGCTACGCGATGGGCCGGCTCGGCGTCTCCGGCCACGAGGACCCGGTCGACCCCGAGAACGGATGAAGGCAGCGACCAGAGGTCGCTGCCTTCATCCGTGGTGCGGGACCAGCCGAGTGGCTTTCACCGGGGCTCGGCGGGGGGACCCGAGCATCCCGGCCCCGCAGTCGGTGGGGTGGTGTCAGCGGCCGATGGAGTAGCCCCAGCTGGTGTCGCGGGCCTGCGCGGGGGCGGCGGTCGCGCCGAGGCCGAGGAAGCCGGCAACGAGGGCGATGGCGGTCAGTCGGAGCATCTTCTTCTGCATGGTCACACCTTCCGGGTCGGGGTCATGGGGACCCTCTCAGGAAGATTCTGCGCGTCCGTCCGAACATTCGTCAGTCGATGTGCCGTGCATCTTTGTGCACTGCAGTGACCTGCAATCGGCTCCGGGGTTGACGCGAGGCGCCCCGGGCGGGTCCCGAGCGGGCTCCGGACGGTCGAGCGGGGCCGTGACGGTTACCCGGAAACGGTACGGAAATGGGTTCGGGCCCCGTGCGCATCGCACGAGGCCCGAACACGCTGGCGGAGGCGGAGGGATTTGAACCCTCGATGGGGTTGTAGCCCCAAACCCGCTTAGCAGGCGGGCGCCATAGACCGGACTAGGCGACGCCTCCTTGCAGCGAGGACAGGCTACTAGGCCCGCCGCCGTGTGCCGAATCAGCCCCACGGGTCGGCACGTCGCGCCCGTCCGGGCACCCGCGGCCGGTCAGGACCCGCCGGGTGCGCCGACGCCGTGCCCGCGCTGGAGGTGCTCCACCACGTCGCGGGCGAAGGCGTCCTTGTCGGCGTTGAGCACGTCGGCCGGGATCGTGGTGGTGCGCCCGTCGCGGAGGCGGATCACCACGCACGGCGACCCGTGGCGGTGGGTGGTCACCACGTCCTCCACGTCCCGCCACCGGGCGCCGGACACGCCGGCGCCGCGGACCCGGCGTACCTCGTAGCCCTCGTCGCGCAGCCGCACCACCCAGCCGTTGCTCCACGCCATCAGCGTGACCAGGGCGACCAGCACCAGCAGGACCGGGACGAGCAGGACCATCGTGTGCAGGCTCAGCACGGCCACGCCGACGGTCGCGAGCGCGATCAGCACCGCCGAGGCGATGAGGGCGACGCCGAGCATGCGGGCGGTGAGAGCGGGGGAGAAGCGGTAGTCGGAGGCCACATGACGATTGAACAAGATGACCCGAAGTGACTACGACCCGGGCCTTGCCCAGGCCAGGTGAGCCCAGTCACACTGGTCGCTCAGGTCACGTTCCATGGGGGAGGAGCGCTCCGTGAGCACCGCAGCCGGCGACCCGCCGGGCTCCGTGTCCGACGAGGGAGCCACGTCAGAGGTCGGAGCCGTCCCGGGAGAGGTGCATCTGCGCCGCCTCGAGCACGCCCTGACCTCCCGACGCGCCAGCACCCCGCTCGAGGTCTGGCGCTGGGCGGTGCTCCAGCGGATGGTGACGGTCCGCGAGCTGCTCGTCCAGGAGTCGGACCAGCCGGCCGACTGGACCTCGGCCCGCGACTCCCGGTCCCTGCGGGAGCGGAACCGGCTGCTCGGCCGGATGAGCGAGCTGCGGTTCCGGATGATGGGCGACCCCGACGTCGACCGGGCGGGCTACGAGATGCGCCGGCTGGTGGCCGAGATCCGCGAGCACCTCGTCCGGGGCAAGGCCTGCGGGCCCGAGGACCGGGGAGAGGCCGCCCGGCCCGAGTGATCTCCTAGACTGCTCGCACGCGCGGCTGGCCGCGCGTGGAGGGGTGCCGGAGTGGCCGATCGGAACCGCCTTGAAAGCGGTCGTAGGGAGACCTACCGCGGGTTCGAATCCCGCCCCCTCTGCCACGCGGGACCGCCTGGAACAGGCAGCAGGAACGGCGCGAGGGCGCCCGCGGCTCGCGGACGCCCTCGGCGCGGTGCATCGGTCGGCATCAGCCGTCCGGGAGGACTCAGTCCTCGTCCTCGTCGTCCTCGATGGTCGCCTCGTCGAGGAAGTCGGCAGCGATCCGCAGCAGCTGTCCGGCCACCTCGGGGTCGATGCCCCCGATCATGATCTTCAGGCCCAGGTCCGCGGTCGGGTCCAGGTCCCAGTCGTCGTCGGCCGGCGGCGTCGTGGACAGGTCCACCAGCTCCAGGTGGATGCCCGACCGGGTGCCGCTCACGGTGGCGTCGTGCACGGTCTCCTCGTCGGCGATCAGCTGCGCGGCGACGCTGAGGGTTGCGTCCTCTTCAGTGCTCATGGGTCTCCCTAGGGGTCGGCTGGTCCGAGCCTAACCCTCGGGCGTCGTCGTCCGGCGCCGGTGTGCCCCCGTGCCTCCGGTGTGCCGCCCGGGTGGTGAGCTCTCCCGCGGGTCCCGGCCTAGAGTCGCCCCCATGAGCTCCTGGTTCGCCTCCCCGGCCGACGCCGTACGACGCCTCGGTGAGGTCGGCTACCTGGCCGACCAGCCGACCGGCACCACCACCTTCCTGACCGGCGCCCTGGAGAAGCCGTTGCTGCTGGAGGGACCGGCGGGCGTGGGCAAGACCGAGCTGGCCAAGGCGGTCGCGACGGCGTGCGGCGCCGAGCTGGTGCGGCTCCAGTGCTACGAGGGGCTGGACGAGGCCCGCGCGCTCTACGAGTGGAACTACAAGAAGCAGCTGCTCCGGATCCAGGCCACCGACACCGCGGCCCAGGGGTGGGAGCAGACGCACGACGACATCTTCACCGACGAGTTCCTGCTGACCCGCCCGCTGCTCACCGCGATCCGGCGCGAGGAGCCCACCGTCCTGCTGATCGACGAGGTGGACAAGACCGACGTCGAGGTCGAGGGCCTGCTCCTGGAGGTGCTCTCGGACTTCCAGGTGACCATCCCCGAGCTCGGCACCGTCGTCGCGACCCGCCGGCCCTTCGTGGTCCTGACCTCGAACGCGACCCGCGAGCTCTCCGAGGCGGTCAAGCGGCGCTGCCTCTACCTCCACCTCGACTACCCCGACCTGGAGCGGGAGCTGGAGATCGTGCGCAGCCGGGTGCCGGACCTGGCGGAGAAGGTCGCCCGCCAGCTCGTCGACACCGTGGTCCGGCTGCGCGACCTGGACCTGAAGAAGGCGCCGTCCATCGCCGAGTCGATCGACTGGGCCCGCACCCTGGTGGCGCTGGAGATCGGCGACCTGGACGAGGCCACGGTCGACGCCACCCTGGGGGCGGTGCTCAAGCACCGCTCCGACCAGGAGCGCGCCGTGCGCGAGCTCAAGCTGCGCAGGTGAGCGCGGGTGACGCCACCCAGGACCCGGTGCAGGACCCGGCGCAGGACCAGGAGGAGCGGCCGTGGCCGCCGCTGAGCCCGGCGCACCCACCACGTCGGGGCTGCTCGACCGCCACGTCGCCTTCCTGGACGCGCTGCGGGCAGCCGGCATGCCGGTCTCGCTGTCGGAGGGCCTGGACGCGATCGACGCGGTCTCGGCCCTGAGCTGGGACGACCGGGAGACGGTGCGCACGGCGTACGCCGCCACGCTGGTCAAGCGCCAGCTCCAGCGGCCCACCTTCGACGCCACCTTCGACCTCTTCTTCCCCCGGCTGCTGGGCGAGGGCGTCGCCACCGAGGAGCTGGCCGACGAGCACGGCATCCGGGACTCGGCCACCGCGCTCGAGGACCTGCGCGAGCGGCTGGCGGAGGCCCTCCTGCCGCCGTCCGAGCAGCCCGAGGAGCGCCCGGGGAAGCCCGGTGAGCCGGGGGAGCCGGGGCAGCAGGACGGGCAGGCCGAGTCGCTGCAGCAGCTGGCCACCGAGGCGGTCGGCCGATTCGGCCAGATGCCGGGGCGGGCCCCCGGGCGCTCGGGCTGGTCGGCGTACAACACCCTGCGCCGGGTGGCGCCCGGCGAGCTCGCCGAGCAGCTGGAGGCGGCCCTGCGCGCCCGGGGGCGCACCGACGAGGAGGCCCGCGCCGGCGCGGCGCGGCGGATCGCGGAGTTCTCCGCTCTGGTGGAGGCCGACGCCCGGCGCCGGATCGCCGTCGACCGCCCGCCGGGCGAGATCGCCCGGATCACCCTGCGGCCCACCATCGACCGGCTCGACTTCACCAGCGCCCGCAAGGCCGACCTGGAGGAGATGCGGCGCCAGCTCTACCCGCTCTCGCGTCGGCTCGCCAGCCGGCTGACCAAGGAGCAGCACGCCCGGCGCCGCGGTCCGCTGGACTTCCGGCGGACCGTCCGCGCCTCGATCTCGACCGGCGGGGTGCCGCTCACCACGCACCACCGGCCCAAGCGACCGCACCGCACGGAGCTGGTCGTGCTCTGCGACGTGAGCGGCTCGGTGGCCAGCTTCGCGCAGTTCACGCTGATGCTCGTCTTCGCCCTGCGCGAGCAGTTCTCCAAGGTGCGCGCCTTCACCTTCGTCGACGAGGTGCACGAGGTGACCGACGTCTTCAACCCCGGCGCAGACCCGGGGGAGGTGATGGCGCAGGTCGCGGCGCGCGCCCAGCACGCCGCGAGGTTCGGCCGGACCAACTACGGGCAGGCCTTCTCGCTGTTCGCGCAGCGGCACGCCGACGCGCTGGGACCCAAGGCCTCGCTGCTCGTGCTCGGCGACGCCCGGTCCAACTACAGCGACCTGGGCGAGGGTCACCTGCGCGAGCTGGTGGCCGCCTGCCGCAACGCCTGGTGGCTCAACCCCGAGCACCCCCGCCAGTGGGGCGCCGGCGACTCGGCCGCCCCGGTCTACGGGTCGATCGTGCCGATGGTGGAGTGCCGCAACCTGGTCCAGCTCGAGCAGTTCGTGCACGACCTGGTCTGAGCGCCGCCCGCGCGCCGGCGCGGTCGGCGGGTCAGGCGAGGAAGCCCAGCTCGCGGATCCGGGTCACCTCGGCCACCAGGTCGGGGTGGGTGGCGGCGTCCGCGGCTCGTCCGGCCACCACCACTGCCGGCTCGTCCTCGGTGCCGGTGCAGTCCAGGACCACGGTCAGCCGGTTCTCCACCCCCTGGTTGACCAGGGTGCCGAGCAGCGCGACCGGGTCCGAGCGGTCCTCCAGGGAGAGCACCCGGCAGGTGGGCGGCACCACCGGCACCTGGGCCGCCGGTGCCTTGACCGCGATCACCTGGTCGATCACGAACTTGGTGGACCGGCCCTGCGCGGCGATCTCGGCGGCGGTCGTGCCGCCCTGACCCGTGCCGACGAGCAGCACCCGGGGGTCCTCGGAGTGGGCGACGGCCCGCTCGATCGCCTTGACCACCTGGCGGGCGTACATGGAGTGGTCTCCGCTGACCAGCCGCACCCCGCTGCCGGGGCCGGCGCCACCGCGGGGTCCGTCCAGATAGGCGATGAAGCGGCTCTCGCCGACCTCCTGGACCATCACGGCGGCGTCGACGGCCACGAGGGCGCGCATGAGGTCGGTGATGCTCGACGGAGGGCTCCCCTCGCCCA
Organism: Nocardioides campestrisoli; assembly: GCF_013624435.2. Lineage (NCBI taxonomy): Bacteria > Bacillati > Actinomycetota > Actinomycetes > Propionibacteriales > Nocardioidaceae > Nocardioides > Nocardioides campestrisoli. The sequence continues at coordinate 3,871,474 of NZ_CP061768.1, read as the reverse complement.
GGGGGGTCACCTCGGCGTCGTGCGGCTCGTCGCGCTGCGTCTCGGTCACCCAGGCGCCCACGGAGTCCCGCAGCGCCGAGGCGGCGTCGGAGGCGAAGGGCTGCACGCCCAGGGCGCGCAGGCCGCCGCGGGCGGCGAGGGTGCCCCGCTCCCCGGTGAGCGCGGCCGCGGTGAGCATCGAGCGCATCTGCAGCCCGTCCAGGAGGCCGCCGCCGCCCTGCACGTGCTCCATCAGCTCGGGGTTGCTCTCGGCCAGGTGGCTCAGGTACGCCGCAACCCCTTCGCGGTCCAGCGCGTCGGTCTCGATCAGGCCGGCGGAGACGATCGCCCCGCCGAGCGCGACCTCGGGCGCCAGGTAGCCGATGGCGCGTCCGGCGATCGAGCCCAGCGTCTGGTACGCCGCCAGCTGCAGCTCGTCGATCCACCGGTAGGTCAGCACGGTGGCACGCACCACCAGGGCGTCGGCGTCGAGCTCGACGGAGCGGGTCAGCAGCCCGTGCTTGCCGGTCGTCGCGGCCCGGATCTCCTCCTCGGCCTCGGCGAAGGTGGCTGGCGAGAGCGGGGCGGAGGCGGCGACGTCCTCGTCGGCCAGGATGGCGGCGCCGAGGCGGGCCCGGGTGCGCAGGTCGTCCCCGGAGGAGTCGAAGAGGTCGGCCAGCGCCAGCATCTGGTGGTACTTGTCGGCGTTGACCGCCGCGTCGTTGCCGTGCTCCAGCGCCGGGGCCTGCGCCGCGCCGTCCACGTGCGGGATCTGGTCGCGCATCTCGTTCATGCGCTCACCTCCGCGAGCACCGGCGCCAGCGTGGTGGCGAGCTCGTCCGGGGCGACCCGGCGCAGCTCCAGCCGGGGCTCCTGGTCGGTGTGCCGGGGAAGCAGGGCGTGCCAGCCGTCGGCGAGCAGGGTCCAGGAGACCACGCCGACGGGCGTCGTCCGGTCGACGCCGACCCGGGCCGCCAGGACGCGCAGCCGGCCCTGCGCCTCGCCGTGCAGCGCCGCCAGGGCGGTGGCCGCGGTGGCGTCGTCCAGCGGGACGTCGTCGGCCCCCTTGACCGCGCCGCTGCGCTGGGCCACCAGCACCGGGACGAGGTCGGTGCGCCTGGCCTTGACCGCCTCGCCGACCGCGTCGACCAGCGTGTACGGCACGGAGAGGAGCTCCGGGACCGCGGAGTCCTGGAGCCGCAGGTCCTCCGGGGGCACCGGCACCCGGGCCAGCTCGGAGGCCCACTGGTCGGCGGCGAACCAGGAGAGCTCGAAGACCACCCCGTCGACGGTGCCCAGCGTGGCCACGGCACCGCCCGCCTCCCGGTGCCAGGACTTGACCCGGGTGCCGCCGGCGGAGAGGTCGATCTCCAGCGCGAGCTCGGGGGTGGCCAGCAGGCCGACCGCGCCCAGGACGCCCGGCTCGGCACCGCCGGGGCCCAGCAGCCCTCGCCGCGACAGCGTCTCGGCCGGGTCGTGCAGGGCGGCCAGGGCCGCGGCGTAGGCGGCGTCCTCGGTGGAGGCGGTGCTCGTGCCGAGGCGCGCGTCGAGGGCGTGCGTCGCCGCCGAGGTGGGCTCGTCGAAGGGCAGCGGCGCGCCGCCGGCGGCCGTCGCGAGCAGCCTCAGCTCGGGCAGGGTGACCGCGATCCTGCGGGGCAGGCCCTCCAGGACCAGGGGAGTCGGGGCGGGCGGCGGTGCGGTCAGGTCGACGGTCACCATGTCGTGGTCCCTCCAGGGGGTCCGAGGTGCGGGGTCGTACGGCGTGCTCGCACGGCCGCGGGTGGGCGTGGGGTCATCGTCGGGTCACAGCCCCGGAAGCTCGACGTCGAGCCAGTCCTTGTGCCCGCTGGGCGGCGGCACGAAGGCGACCAGGACGGCGTCCTCGGGCTCCGGCTCAGCACCGGGTCGGGCGGCCTCCAGGGTCTCGACCCGGCTCTGGGCGTCGGCGACCAGCGAGGCGACCTTGCGCTCGATCACGACGATCGAGTCCTGGCGGTGGTCCACCTCGTGCACGTGCCGGCTGAGCGACTCCGCGGCGTTCTCGTGCAGGCCGGCGGCCTCGCGCAGGTGGGCGGCCCGCTCCTTGATCCTCAGCCGCATCGCCTCGGCCGCACGGCCGCGCCACGGCACGCTCTCGGCCTGGGCGACCAGGCGGTCGGCGGTCTGGCGGAGCTCCACGGCCTGCTCGCGCAGCTGTCCCACGCGCCGGCGCATGGCTGCCGTCTCGCCGTACATCGGACCCCTTTCCGTGCTCACCGAGGATTACCCCGATCCGAGGGGGGCAAACACCGGGCACATCATTGCAGGAGTCATGGCAGGAGCCACCCTGCCAGGAGCCACCGTCGGCCCGGGGACCAGGCGACCGGGGACCGGGAGACCGGTGATCAGGAGATCTGCTCGGGGGCCATGCAGATCGTGGCGTTGGACTCGACCCCGACCGTCTCCGGGGACTTCTTCGCCCCGCGCAGGCTCGTGAAGCCGTCGCCGACCACCACCACCACGCCGGGACCGAGGTCGGGGCCCTCGACGACCCGCGCGTTGCGGAAGTGCGAGCCGACCAGCTGGACCGCGGGGTTGTTCTTGTTCTTGGCCCAGATCTGCACGCCCTTGACCGAGGTGCCCTCCGGGGCGTTCCCCGTGTCGGCGGGCACGAACCCCCGCGTGACCAGCAGGCTCAGCGTCTTGGAGGCCAGGCCGTTGCGCTTGCTGGCGTTGTAGACGCTCACCGCGACCATGTCGGGGCTGACCAGGGTGCCCTTGGAGACCGAGGTGTCGGTGCACACCGGCACCTCCACCGACTGCGGCAGCGGCCGGGTGAGCGAGCTCCAGCCCCACATCACCGAGCCGAGCAGCAGCACCACCAGCGCGGTCAGGGTCAGGGCGGAGCGGATCCGGGCGGTCATCCGGTGCTCGTCATCTCGTGCACCCGGGCGTGCAGCACGTTGCGCTGGTGCAGGGCTGCGCGCAGGGCCCGGTGCAGGCCGTCCTCGAGGTACAGATCGCCCTCCCAGGACACGACGTGGGCGAACAGGTCTCCGAAGAACGTGGAGTCCTCGTCGAGCAGCGCGACCAGGTGGAGCGTGTCCTTGGTGGTGACCAGCTGGTCCAGCCGGACCTGGCTCGGGGGGATGGCAGCCCAGTCACGGGAGGAGAGCCCGTGCTCGGGGTAGGGCCTGCCGTCGCCCACACGCTTGAAGATCACGTCGCGACTATAACGACGCCACCTGGCGGGCGGTCCAGGAAGCGACCGCCCACCGGCTACATCACCGGGTCCGTCCACGCCAGCTGGACGACCTCGGTGCCCCGGTCGCGGGTGACCAGGCGGGCCCGGCCCGGCTCCGCCTGCTGAGGCCGCACGTTGCCGATCAGCACGCCCTCGTCGCGGGGACCCGAGAGCATGATGCCGGGCATCGCCAGGTCGCGCATCGACTGGATGATCGGGTCGTAGAGCGCCCGGGAGGCGCCGCCGGCCCGGCGTGCGACCACCACGTGCAGGCCGACGTCCCGGGCCTGGGCCATCAACGGCTGCAGCACCTGCGCGGGCGAGCTCTGCGAGGTGGCGACCAGGTCGTAGTCGTCGATCACCACGAAGACCTCGGCACCCGTCCACCAGGTGCGGGTCCGCAGCTGCTCGGGCGTCACGTCCGGGCCGGGTAGACGGTTCTGCAGGTACGCGGCCAGGTCCTGGAGCGCCGGAGCGGCCTGGGTCGCGCTGGTCAGGTAGTTGAGCAGGTACTCCTCGGGGACCTCGCCGAGGAGGGCACGACGGAAGTCGACGACCACGATCTGGGCCTCGGCCGGGGTCCGGGTGCGCATGATCTCCTGGACGTAGTTGCGCAGCAGGGCGCTCTTGCCCGACTGGCCGTCGCCGAAGACCAGCAGGTGCGGCTCGGCCTCCGGGTCGAGGGTGGCCGGGGCCAGCTCCTTCTCGTTGATGCCGAGGATGAGCTCGCGGCCGAGCTGGTCGCGCCGCTTCGCCTCGTCCCGGATCGACTCCAGGGTGATGTGCTCGGGGAGCAGACGCAGCTTGGGGCCCGTGGGGCCCCGCCAGGCCGCGATGGAGCGCGCGACCAGGTCGTCGACGCCCGCGCCGAGGGTGTCGGCCTCGGCCCGCCCGTCGATCCGCGGGAGGGTGGCGAGGAAGTGCAGCTTGCCCGGCACCAGGCCGCGGCCCGGGCGGCCCACGGGGACCAGCGCCGCGACCTTGCGGTCGATCTCGGAGTCGAGCGGGTCACCGAGGCGCAGCTCGAGGCGGGAGCCGAGGATGTCGCGCATCGCGGCCCGGAAGTCCGCCCAGCGGGCGGACGCGGTGACCAGGTGCAGGCCGAAGGTGAGACCGCGGCCGGCGAGCTGCTGGATCTCCATCTCCAGGTCGTCGAACTCCGCGCGCAGCGTGCCCCAGCCGTCGATCACCAGGTAGACGTCGCCGTACCCGTCGTCGGCCGTGCCCTGGGCGCGCCGGGTGCGGTAGGTCTCGATAGAGTCGATGCCCTGCTCGCGGAAGTAGCTCTCGCGGCGGTCGACGATGCCGCTGACCTCCGCCATGATCCGGCGGACGACGTCGGGCTCGGCCCGGGTGCCGACACCGGAGACGTGCGGCAGGCGGGCCAGCGGGGCGAAGGTGCCGCCGCCGAAGTCCATGACGAAGAACTGCGACTCCAGCGGGGTGGTGGTCAGCGACAGGCTGGTCACGATGGAGCGGAGCAGGGTGCTCTTGCCGGTGCGCGGGCCGCCGACGACGGCGACGTGCCCGGCGGCGCCGGCCAGGTTCAGGGTGAGCGTGTCGCGACGCTGCTCCCGCGGGCGGTCGATCGTGCCCAGCGGGACGATCAGGCCCTTGGCGGCTCGCCAGTGCGGCGAGACCAGGCCCAGCTGCGGGTCCTCGACCAGGTCCGGCATCAGCTCGTCCAGCGTGTCCGGCACGTCGAGCGGCGGCAGCCACACCTGGTGGGCGGGCGAGCCGTGCCCGACCATCCGGGAGACCGCGACGTCGAGCATCGAGGGGGCTTCGCCCTGCTGCTTGGCCGCGGGCGCCTCCTCCTGGGCCTCGGGCTCGGGCTCGAGGGTCTGCACCTCGGCGATGGAGAACGGCAGGATGCCGCGCACCATGCCGCCCTCGTCGCGGATCACCCGGCTGCGGCCGGGCGGGGGACCGGAGACGTACGCCGCCTTGAACCGCAGCAGGGTGGACTGGTCCGGCTTGAGGTAGCCCAGACCGGGGACGGCCGGCAGCTCGTAGGCGTCCGGCACCCCCAGCACCGTGCGCGACTCGCCGGCGGAGAAGGTGCGCAGACCGACCCGGTAGGACAGGTGCGACTCCAGGCCGCGGAGCCGGCCCTCCTCGAGCCGCTGCGAGGCCAGCAGCAGGTGGATGCCCATGGATCGACCGAGCCGGCCGATGGCCACGAACAGGTCGATGAACTCCGGCTTGGCGGTGAGCATCTCGGAGAACTCGTCGACGCAGATGAACAGCGACGGCAGCGGGGCGAGGTCCTCCCCGGCGGCGCGTGCCTTCTCGTAGTCGCGGATGGAGGCGTAGTTGCCCGCAGCCCGGAGCAGCTCCTGGCGCCGCACCATCTCGCCGGACAGCGCGTCCTGCATGCGGTCGACGAGGGTGAGCTCCTCGGAGAGGTTGGTGATGACCGCGGAGACGTGCGGCATGTGCGACATGCCGGCGAAGGTGGCGCCGCCCTTGAAGTCGACGAGCACCATGTTGAGCTGCTCGGGCGGGTGGGTCATCGCCAGGCCGAGGACCAGGGTGCGGAGGAACTCCGACTTGCCCGAGCCGGTCGCGCCGATCACCAGACCGTGCGGGCCCATGCCCTGCTGCGCGGACTCCTTGATGTCCATGTGCACCAGGGAGCCGCCGTCGCCCAGGCCGATCGGCACCCGGAGCCGGTCGCGGGCCGGGCGCGGACGCCAGGCCGCGGTGGGGTCGAAGCTGTGCACGTCACCCATGCCGAGCAGCTCCATGAAGTCCGCCGGCCCGGTGATGTCTGCGCTGGCCTCGGTGGTCCCGGAGGAGACGACGTGCAACGGCGCCAGCCGCCGGGCGAACGCCTCCGCGGTGGCCAGGTCGCACTGGTCGACCAGCGCCTTGACCGGCTCCGCGCGCAGCCGGATCGCCAGCACCGGGCACTTCCCCTGCTGCTGGGGGGCCTCGGTCAGCTGCAGGCGCAGCCGGCTGGAGTCCTCCAGCTCGTCCCACCGGGTGGGCAGGTCGAGCAGGGTGACGCCGTGCAGGCCGTCCGGCGGGACGACGTGGTTGCCGGGCGGCAGGTGGCCTCCGTCGATCACCAGCAGGATGTGCGGGGTGGCAGGGCGCTCGTCGGCCCCGAACCGCGGACGCTCGCTGAGGTCGGGCGGCAGCAGCGCGCCGAGGTCGTCGAGCGAGGTGCCCACCATCCGCATGGGTCCCACGGCGTCGGACTCGCGCGCGCTCTGGGCGTGCGGGAGCCACTTGACCCAGTCCCAGTGGGCCAGGTTCGCCTCGGAGGTCAGCACCGCGACGATCAGCTGCTCGGGGTTGTGGAAGGCGGTGGCGGAGCAGATCAGCGCGCGAGCCAGCGAGCGCGACTCCTCCTCGGGGCCGCAGACCTCGACGCGGTCGAAGGCGCGCAGGTCCAGCGAGGCGGGCAGGTTGGGCTGGGTGCGGTGCACCACGAGGAGACGGTGCAGGGCCGAGGCGGCCGCCGGGTCCACCTGGTCGATCGGCGCGCTCTCCGGCGGCACGAGGTCCAGGGAGAGCGGCTGGGCGCAGAGGCCGTAGCGCACGTGCAGGTAGTGCGGGTCGCCCGTCCCGTTCTCCCAGATCCGGGTCCGCTCCTCGGCCAGCGAGGGCAGGGCGCTCGGGTCGGGGTGGCGCCAGGTGAGGGCCCGCCGCTGCTGGGCGGCGGCCTCCCGGGCCAGCTTGCGCACACCGGAGAGGTAGCGCAGGTACTCGGTGCGCGAGCCGGTCACCTGCTGGGCGCGCTGCTTCCGCTGGCGGTCGATCTGGACGACGATGAAGCCCAGGGTGGCGAAGAGGAACATGCCGGCGGCCAGGAAGCTGCGGCCGCGGCCGGCGCCGCCGCCGCCCATGGTGGCCACCAGCACGATCGAGCCGAGGCTGCCCAGCATCGGGATGGCGTTCATCAGGACGCCGGAGGCGCCCTCGTGGTCCTGCAGGGACGGTGGGGGCTGCAGGACGATCTGGCCCGTGGGCATCTCCGGCTCGTCGAGTCTGTGCCCGTTGCGCAGTGCGGTGCTCACACGTCCCCCTCCAGGACCAGCGGCTGGTCGCGGATGATGATAGGCGGAGGGACCGACCGTGCGACTACCCTCGGGGTCGACGTGGCGAGGTGAGGGGGCAGGGTGTCGGAGACTGGTGCCGTGCAGGGCCGTGGGACCTTGGCGCTCAGCGTGCACGGACCTCTGGGCGTCCTGGACCTGGTGGTGCCTGCGGGCGCGACCGCGCACGACGTCGCGCGGGCCTACGCGACCGAGTCCGGCCTGCCCTCGATCCCACTGGTCCAGACCGCCCTGGGCGAGCTGGTCGTGGCAGACCGGCCACTGCGCGAGGCCGGGCTCGAGTCGGGCGACGTCCTGGTGGCGGTCACCGGCTTCCACCGGGGCGGCGCACGGTCCCGCAAGCGCACCGTGGCCGATGTCTCGGGCGAGGTCGCCCCGCTGGCCGTGGTCGCGACCACCGCAGCCGCGCTGAGCGCCGTGCTGGCCGGCTGGTTCGCCTCGTACGCCGCCTTCGACGACCTGCGCTGGCTGGTCGCCGCGCTCCTGCTCGGCACCGGCCTCGTCGCCGCGCTGCCCCTCGGGCGGGTCACCCGGCACCGCAACGTCGCCGCGCCCTCCTTCGCGGTGGGGGCGACGTACGCCGCGTTCGCCGCCGAGGGCTTCTACCAGGCGCCCGCGGTGGCGGCGGCCTGCGCGCTCGGCGCCGCGGCCCTGGCGGCGATCGCCCGCGCCCTGGGCGACGACCGGGACGAGGAGCTGGTCGTGTGGATGGTCGCGGGCGCGGTGGTGGCCGCGGTCTGCGCCTCGGTCCTCCTCCTCGAGCTGGACGCGGTGGTGGCCTGGTCGCTGCTGGTGCTGCTGGCCATGCTCGCCACCCGGGTCGCGCCGTCGCTGGCGATCGACGTGCCCGACGACGCGCTGCTGGAGCTGGACCGGCTGGCGGTGACCGCCTGGTCGGCGCGGGAGCAGCCGCGCGGGCGCCGAGGCCGGATGATCGTGCCCGAGCCGGTGGTGCGCGACCTGGTGGCGCGGGGGACCAGGACGGTGACGGCCGCCGCGGCCGCCGTGCTGGTGGTGCTGGGAGTGGCCGCTCCGCAGCTGGTGGCCTCGGCCAGCGTCGACCTCGACGTGATCGGGGCCCGCTGCCTGCTCTTCTTCGCCGGTGGCGCGATCCTGCTGGCCGCCCGCAGCTACCGGCACGCCGGAGCTCGCGCCCTGCTGCGGCTGGCCGGCCTGTGGTGCTGGGCGGTCCTCCTGTTCGACGTGCTGTCGGCGGCGGGGCCGTCGTGGCGCCTCGGCGTCTTCGCCGGGGCGCTGGCGCTGGGGCTCATCTCCCTCGCCGCGGCGGTGGCGACCGGCCGGGGCTGGCGCTCGGTGTGGTGGGCCCGGCGGGCCGAGGTCGCGGAGACGCTCTGCGGCTCGTTCGGCATCGCCGCCACGGTGGTGGCCTCGGGTCTGTTCAGATTCTTCTGGGAAATGAACTCGTGAGGTGTTTAGCCCGACCCGGCCCGGGTAGATGCTGCCTTGTCCGGGGGCAGGGTATTCCTCCGGGAAACCCGGTGGCACCAGTCACGTCAACGTACTCCGCGGCACTCGGCCGCTGAGGGGGAAGGAACAACATGTCTGAAGCAGGTCTCACAGCGGCCGAACGGGCCCTCAGCAAGGCGGCGGACTCGGTTGAGACCGCTCGCAACGACGTCACCCAGCGCTGCAGCCAGCTGAGCGGCCAGATCGACGCGATCGGTGCCAAGTGGGGCGGCCAGGGCGCGGTCGCGTTCCGCCAGCTGCACGCGGCGTGGCAGGAGAAGCAGACCAAGATCGTCCGCGCGCTCGACGACTTCTCGGAGTCGCTGCGGCAGACCGAGAAGGACAACGTCGCCACCGACGAGGCGCGAGCCCAAGCGTCCTCCAACCTGATGAACCGCCTCGGCTGACGCCGGCCTGACCCCTAGGAGAATGACTATGTCTTTCGATGGAATCCGCGTCGACCACGGCGCCCTCGACCAGGCCTCCGCGGACCTGGTGAATGCCGCCAAGAGGATCGAGACCCGCCTCAACGACCTCGAGAACGAGCTCTCGCCCCTCGCGTCCGACTGGACCGGTTCGGCCAAGGAGAGCTACCGCCAGGCGAAGCAGACCTGGGACAACGCCATGTCCGAGATGATCGTGCTGCTCCAGCAGGTCGGGGGCGCGGTGCAGTCCTCCAACGACGAGTACCGGGCCGCTGACGCCCGCGGCGCCAACCGGTTCAGCTGAACCGACCGAGGAGGCCGGCCGTCCGTGAGGACGGTCGGCCTCCTGCGCGTCTCAGGCCCTTTAGGGTGGGGCCCTGCGTCCGGGGGAACGACGGCCTCGGCATGGATCGACGAGTGGGGATGACGAGATGAGCCAGACGGCCGCGAGCACGTCGGGACTGGTCCGCGTGACGGTGACCTCCGGGTCGCGACGCGTCGACCTCGTGCTGCCCTCGGCGGTCCCGGTCGCCGAGCTGGTGCCCGAGCTCGCCCGCAGCGTCGGCCTGCTGGACGCCTCCACCGTCTACGGCGGCTACCGCCTGGTGACCCAGGACGGCCGCCAGCTCAGCAACGAGGTCGGCCTGACCATCCAGGGCGTCGAGGACGGCGGTGTCCTCGCCGTGGTCGCGGGCTACCGGGAGGACCCGCCGCAGGTCTACGACGACGTCGTCGAGGCGATGGCCGACGCGGTCGAGCACGAGCTCAGCCCGTGGGAGCCCGAGGCCGGACGGCGTACGGCCCTGTGGTCGGCGAGCCTCCTGCTCGGCCTGGGCGCGATGGCCCTGCTGATCCAGGGCGAGAGCCTGCTGGGCGGCGTCGCCGCCGCGGTGATCTCCGCGCTGCTGGTCGCCGGAGCCGTCGTCCTGGCCCGGGGACAGTCCGAGCCCCAGGCCGCGGTGACCGTCTCCCTGCTCAGCGGCCTGTACGCCGCGGTCGCCGGCCTGGTGCTGGCCCCCGGCGAGCTGGGCGGGTGGCAGTGGCCGCTGCCGGAGGAGATCTTCGCGATGCCCCTGGTCTGCGCCGGGGCCGCGGTGCTGCTGGTCGGGGTGGTGGCCCTGGTCGGCCTGGACGAGAGCCGGGCGCTGGTGCTCCCGCTCGTGGTGGTCGGCGCGGTGCTGGCCGCGGTCGGGGGCGTCGTGCAGGTCGTCGGTGGCGAGCCGACGGTCGTGCTCACCGTGGTGCTCACCCTGGTCGTGGTGCTGGGCAACGTCTTCCCGTGGCTCGCTCTCGGCATCACCTCTACCAAGGTGGACCAGGTGGTGACGCTCGCCGACGTGACCAAGGACCCCGAGGACGTCGACCCCGCCCGGGTGGCGGCCGACGCGCGGATGGCCCACGAGATCCTGCTCTCGGTGGCGGCCACGATCGGCGTGCTGATCACCCTCGTGGCGCCGTTCACCGTCGACCGCGGCGTCGCCGGCACCCTGCTGGTGGTCATGTGCTGCCTGGCGGTGATGCTCCGCACCCGCCAGTACCGCACCCGTTCCGAGGTGCTCGCGGGCCTGGTCTCCGGGATCGCCGGCCTGGTGGCGGTCGCCGTCTCGGTGCTCTTCCTGCACCCCGACTGGCGCGCGGGCTCCGCGGTCGCGCTGGCGGTCGTGGGCGCGGTGCTGCTGGTCCTGACCCTCGCGCCTCCCTCGCCGTCGGTGCGCCGCGGCCGGATCGGGGACGTGGTCGAGTCGATCGCCCTGCTCTCGCTGCTGCCGCTGATGGTGCTGGCGGTCGGCCTCTTCGACGCGATCAGGGGCTGAGACGTGGCCACCAAGAAGGAGCTCGTCGAGGCCTACCAGTTCAGCCGCCGTCGGCTGGTCACCGCGTTCCTCAGCGGTGCGCCGGGCGGCCGAGAGGTCGAGCCGACCAAGCCGGTCCGCAGCCTGGTCGGCGGCATCGCCCTCGCGGTGCTGCTCTGCGCCGGCGCCGGCGTCGCCGGATACCTGGGCGGGCGTCCCAACTCCGACTGGAAGGCCGAGGGCAGCTTCGTCATCTCCAAGGACACCGGCGAGCAGTACGTCGTGCTGCGCGGCGGTGACGACCCGGTGATCCAGCGGGTGCCCAACTTCATCTCCGGGCAGCTGCTGCTCGGCACCGCCGAGCCGGACGTCTACACGGTCAAGGACGAGCACATCCGCAGCGTCACCCTCGGCGGCGACCTCGGCATCGAGCGTGCCCCGGCCGGGCTCCCCGGTCCCTCGGAGCTGATCACCAGCGGCTGGACGGCGTGCACCGCCGAGCGGCGGGGCATCAAGGTGCACCTCGCGGCGAGCTCCGACGCCGAGCCGGCGCCGCAGTCGGCCTTCGTCGTCCGGTCCCGCAGCGGGGCGCTGTGGCTGCTGGCCGCGAGCCCGGCCGGGCCGGCGTACCGGTTCGAGCTGCCGACCGGGGCGACCGCCCAGTCGACCCTGCTGGACTCCCTCGGCTTCGGCGCAAGCTCGCAGGCGCCCGAGGTCGACGACTCCTGGCTCAACCTCTTCCCCCTCGGCCCGGCGCTGACCGAGCAGGCGTTCGGCGTGACCCGCGGCGGCGAGCCGGTCGACTACCCGACCCAGGGCGTCGACGGGAACACCGACCTGAGCGGCTACCAGATCGGCGACCTGGTCCGTTCCGGGGAGAGCTTCTACCTGCTCGGCGACACCGGGCCGCAGATCCTGCGCGCCTTCCCCGCCGTGCTCTACACCGCGCTCGTGGCCGACCCGCTGGAGCTGCCGACAGGACTGCGGGCCCCCCGCGAGGAGGCCGGCCACCCGTCCGAGTGGCCGCTGGAGACGCCCGAGCCGCTGGTGGGCGCGGAGATGTGCGCGATGCTCGACGTGGAGGACGGCGTGAGCCACACCGTCGTCGCGACGAACCCCGGCTCCTCCGCCTCGGCGACGCAGGAGCCGGTGGCCGCGGGGTCGCACCAGGTCGTGGTGGAGCCAGCGGGCGGCGCCTACGTGCTGGCCGGCGGCAGCAACGCCGGACGGTCGGGCTCGCCGTACGTGGTCGACGCCAAGGGCGCCAAGTACGCCCTGCTCGGGCCCGCGGTGCCGGACTACATCGGCTACGGCGAGGTGGAGGCGCCGGTCGTCCCGGACGCCTGGCTCGCGTTCTTCCCCGACGGCGTGCCGCTCTCGGTCAACGCCGCCCGCGGGCTGCCGGAGGACGCGCCTGCCGGCGCCGAGGCGGCCTCGTGAGGTCGCGGTGACGCCGGCGTCGCAGGTGACGCGGGTGAGGCAGGCGCCGCGCTGGTCCGTGACGGTCGCGGCGAGCGTCCTGGCGGTCTGCGCGCCCGCCCTGCTCGTCCCTGCGCCCGCGGTGGCCCAGGCGACCGCGGAGGATCCCTGCAGCCGCGACATCCTGGCCGACAGCGAGCGCACCCGCGACGTCGCCGACGGCGTGCAGAACCTGCCGTACTCGCGGATGAACGTGCCGGACGCCCACCGGGTCACCCGAGGTGCAGGCGCGACCGTCGCCGTCGTGGACAGCGGCGTCGGCTCCCTGCCCGGCAAGCCCGTGCGCCAGGAGTCGATCGGCTTCAACGGGCCGCTCGCCTCGGGGCACGGCACCATCGTCGCCGGCCTCATCGCCGGGCCCGACGGTGTGGCGCCGGATGCGCGGCTGATCTCCGTCCGGGTCCTCGACAAGGACGGTCCCGACCTGCAGCAGGGACAGCGGGGGCTCAACTCCTCGGCCGTGGCCGCCGCCCTCCAGCGGCTGGCGGACGTGCACGCCCAGGACCCGATCGACGTGGTCAACATCAGCCTCGCCCTGCGCGACGACGACCCCCAGGTCGGGCGGGCAGTCAAGCGCCTGCTCGACCTCGACGTGATGGTGGTCGCCGCCGCCGGCAACGCCCCGCCCACCGAGGACGAGCGGGCGCCGCGAGGCACGGCGGACAACGACGCCGTGGTCTACCCCGCCGACTACCCGGGAGTGGTCGCGGTGAGCGCGGTCGGTCCCTCGCCGGACATCGACCTGACCGGCTACGTCCTGCCCAACCGGCAGACGGCGGTGGCTGCGCCGGGTGGCGGCGGCCTGTCCTACAACCTCAACGGACAGCGCTGCCAGGTGCCGACCAGCGAGATCGCCACGTCGTGGGCGACCGCCTCGGTGAGCGGCGTGGTGGCCCTGCTCCGGGCGCGCTACCCGAAGGAGAACCGGCGCCAGATCCTCGCCCGGCTGACCCGTACCGCCGAGGGCTCCGAGCTCGAGCCGAACCCGTGGACCGGGGCAGGCGTGGTGCAGGCGGCGGACGCGCTGACCCACGAGCTGTCGCCGAAGCGCGACGGGGAGCTGCGTCGTACCGAGACGGTCGAGCGCAGCGACGCGCTGGCGCCCCCGCCGCCCGACCGGCCGGACCTGTTCGGTCCCTCGCGGAGCATGCTGCTGTGGTTCGGGCTGCTGGCCGGCGCGCTGGTGGCGCTGGCCTTCGTGCTCCGTCCGCTGCTGCGTCGCCGTTCCTGACCCCGCTCCTGGCGTGATCGCCGAACGGCTCGTCCGAGTCTTTCGGAGCCCGTGGAGATCCGGAGGATTCACGCCGGGCTGCGCGGGGTACGGCGGCCGCACAGTTGACCTGGACCCGAGGAGAAGACGTGCGCAACATTCTTGGTTTGTTGATCGTCGTGTGGCTGTTGATCGGAGTCGCAGCCTCGTGGCAGCGCGGCTACTTCGGAGAGGACCGGGACGTCAGCTGCAAGACGTTCGGTGACACCGCCCTGACGATCGTGGCGGGCCCGCTCAACTACGTGGGCGTCAACCCGAAGGTCGACTGCAAGGCAGTCGACGTCCCTCAGCCGTCCAAGTAGTACACCCAGCACTCCAGCACCGGCCCCCGACGCGAGTCGGGGGCCGGTGACGGTCAGGAGGCCGGGGTCGCCCTCTTCCGGGCGCTCCGGGTGGTCTTCGTGACGACCGGGCGGGCCGGCGCCTCGGGGGCGGCCGGCTGCTCCGCGGGCGCGGACTGCTCGGCCGGCGCGGGCGTGGCCTCCGCCTGGGCGGCGGGCTTCTTGGCCGCGGCCTTGCGGGTCCGCGTCCGCGGGGCAGGGCTCTCCTGCTTCGCTTCCGCCTCGGGGGTGCTGGCGGCGGTCGTCCTCTTCCGCGTCCGGCGGGCCGGCTTGCTCGGCTCCTGCTGAGCCGGTTCGGGCTGAGCCGGCTCCGGCTGAGCCGGATCCTGCGCGGACGGCTCCGGCGCGGCCGGCTCCTGCGCGGACGGCTCGGGCGTGGCCGGTACCTGCGGGGGAGCCTCCTGCCGGGTCTGGGCGTGCTTGGTCGGCTGCTTGGCCGCCTGCTTCTTGGCGACGGCCTGCGGCTTCTCCCGGACGATCACCTGCTGGCCGGGCGGGCGCTGCACCTCGAAGGACCCGATCTCGCTGACCAGGTCGACCAGCTTGCCGTAGCCCCAGTTGCGGGAGTCGAAGTCGGGCGCCTGCTTGGCCACGTGCGAGCCGACCGCGCCCAGGGGTGCCCAGCCGTCGTCGTCGGAGCTGGCGTCGATCGCGTCCCGCAGCCACCGCATCAGCTTCGTGTCGCTCTGCAGCTCCTGGCTGCTGCGCCGCTTCGGTGCGGGCTGGTTGCGCGGAGTCCCGGCGTGGTCGCCGTCATCCTCGCGCTCGCCCGTGCTCCCGTGCTGGGCCTCGTCGCTGCCGCGGCGCGGAGGACGCAGCACGTCGAGGTAGACGAACTTGTCGCAGGCTGCCACCAGGGGCTTGGGCGTCTTCTTCTCGCCGAACCCGTAGACGGTCATGCCGGACTCCCGGAGGCGGGAGGCGAGCTTGGTGAAGTCGGAGTCGGAGGAGATCAGGCAGAAGCCGTCGAGGTTGCCGGTGTACAGCAGGTCCATCGCGTCGATGATCAGCGCGCTGTCGGTGGCGTTCTTGCCGGTGGTGTAGCTGAACTGCTGCATCGGCTGGATGGCGTGGGCGTTGTTGGCGTCCTTCCATCCCGCGAGCCGCGGCGTCGTCCAGTCGCCGTACGCGCGGCGGACGGTCGCGGTGCCGTACTTCGCGATCTCGACGAGCAGCGCCTCGATGATGGTGGGCGTGGTGTTGTCGGCGTCGATGAGCACGGCGAGCTTGGGTGAGTCGGATCGGGCCATGCGCTGAGACTAGTGCGGTCAGGCGCTGGTGCCCGCACGGCTGGCCAGAAGGGCGTTGACCAGCTCGGCCGCCTCTTCCGGGCGGTCCACGGTCACCGCGAACTCCGAGCCGGTGTCCAGCGACAGCACCAGCCCGGGCCCCCGGCGCACCACCGCGGCCCGGCCGCGGGTGCTGATCCGGTAGCCCCAGCCGCCCCACCTCATCGGCTCCACCTGCTCGGCCCGGGCCGCGACGATGCTGGTCAGCGGGCGGCGGTGACGGATCAACGGGACCGGGCCCCAGCGCACGGTGACCGCCTCGCGGTCGACCCGGACGGTCAGCCGGTGCATCAGGCCCAGCAGCACGCCGACGCCGACCAGGACCAGCGCCTCCCGCGCCACCCCGGAGGCGAGCGCCGTGCCGGCCAGCACCAGTGCTCCCGCGATCAGCAGCAGCACCCGGGACGAGGCGCGTCCGACCCAGACCACCCGCTCCTGCTCGGAGATGGTCAGGCTGGAGGCGGGGGTGGCCGGCGCCGGACGGCGCGCGCCGGTGCCCCGCACCAGCCGCCACAGCAGCCAGGCCAGTGCGGCCGGCAGGAGCACGACCACGGCGGTCCACAGGTAGGACAGGGTCACGTCGTCGGCCGAGGCCGCGCCCTCGGCGTTGAGCATCACCGTGAGGTAGACGCTCGTCATCAGCCACCCGACCCAGCCGGCGCCGAGGACGACCTCGGCGGCCACCGTCAGGTGCGCGCGCATGCCGAGCGCCGCCGTCCCCACCGCGGCGGCGGCGGCCGCGACGATCCCGGAGAGCAGCGTCATGGTCCGCACCGAGGTGGTGCCGTCCACCTCGCCCGCCGCGTTCCAGTGCCGGGGCAGCGGGTCGGGCACGGAGTCGGCGTACCCGAGCCAGAGCAGCAGCACCAGGAGCGGCGCGCCCACCAGGAGGGCCCCCGCGGCCCAGGCCCTGGCCCGGGCGGCGGTCGGGGCGGTCGGGGGAGTGCTCGAGGTCTGGCTCATGGGTGGGCCTTCCGGATCTCGTCGGCGAGCTGGTCACGGGTCAGGCCCATCCGGACCGCGGTCCGGACGAGCTCGTGGATCTGCTGCTGGAGCTGGGCGCGGTCGAAGGCGCCGGCCCCGGCGTCGGCACGTACGTGCACCCCGCGACCCCGGCGCACGTCGACCAGCCCCTCGTCGCGGAGCGTGGTGTAGGCGCGCAGCACGGTGTGCATGTTGACCGCCAGCCCGGCCGCGAGCTCGCGGGCCGGTGGGAGCTTCTCCCCGGGCTCGAGGTCGCCCGCCGCGATGGCGCCCCGCACCTGGCCGGCGATCTGGTCCGCCAGGCCGGTGGTGCTCGTGGGGTCCAACCGGATCAACATGTTCGTATCGTACTAGAACAATGCGTCTGTATGCACTCGACCGGCGGCCGGCAGTCAGCGGCTAACGGCCGCGGGAGACCGGCTCGAGCTCGCCCGGGACGGCTCCCGGCACGCCACGGGGGATCAGCAGCACGATCGCGGCTCCGAGCGCGGCGGACGCGGCGCCGACGATGAAGCACAGCCGGAACGCGTCGTGGCCCGGGATCTCCGGCACTCCCGGGGCCAGGGAGATGGTGCGCGAGCTGAGCAGGGCGGCCATCACGGCGCCGGCGACGGTGGTGCCGACCGAGCGCATCAGGGCGTTGACCCCGACGCTCGACCCCGCCTCCTCCTCGGGCACGTTCTCCAGGATCAGGGTCGGCATCGCGGCGTAGCCGATGCCCACGCCGGCCGAGACGACGCAGCTGGCCAGCATCAGCTGCCAGGGAGCGTCGGTGAGGAACGTGGCGACCACGTAGCCGAGGGAGATCACCAGGGCGCCGGCGAAGAGGGTGACCCGACCGCCGACGCGGCTCAGCATCCGGCTCGAGACGGGGGTGAAGAGCATCATCGTCACGCCGCCCGGGGCCATCCACAGCCCGGCCTGGAGGATGCTCTGGCCGAGCCCGAAGCCGGTCGCCTCGGGAAGCTGGAGCAGCTGGGGCACGACGATCGCCTGCGCCATCATCCCGAACCCGATCATCAGTGCTGCCAGGTTGGTGAGCAGCACCGGGCGCTTCACCGTGGTGCGCAGGTCGACCAGGGGGTCGCGGTGCCCCAGCTCGTAGAAGCCCCAGACCATCAGCACGACCGCGCCGCCGACGACGCAGCCCAGCGTCCTGCTGTCCGTCCAGCCCCAGCCGGTGCCCTTCGAGACGCCGACCAGGACCGCGACCAGACCGATCGCGAGCCCGATCGCGCCGACCAGGTCTAGCCGGCCGGGGTGCTCGTCCTTCACGTGCGGCACCAGGGCGGCGGTCAGGGCCGCGACCATCACCGCGAGCACGGTGGAGAGCCAGAACAGCGCGTGCCAGTCGAAGCTCTGGGCGATCCAGGCGGCCAGGGGTAGTCCGAGCGCCCCGCCGACGCCGAGGGTGGCGCTGACGGCGGCCGTCGCGGTGTTCACCAGGTGCGGCGGCGTGACCTCGCGCACCAGGCTGATCGCGACCGGGACGAAGCCCATCGCCACGCCCTGCAGCACTCGCCCGGTCAGCACCACCGGCAGCGAGCTGGAGACGGCGCAGAGCAGCGAGCCCAGCGCCAGCAGCCCGGCCGAGACCACCAGCACCGGCTTCTTGCCGGCGAGGTCGGCGATCCGGCCCGTGACCGGCATGGCCACGGCGGCTGCGAGCAGCGTCGCGGTGAGCACCCAGGAGGCGTTGCTGACCGAGGTGTCCAGCAGGCGCGGGAGGTCTCCCTGGATCGGGATGACCAGGGACTGCATGAGCGAGGCGCAGAGGCTGCCGACGCAGAGCACGGCCACCACGACCTTCGCGCTGGCCGAGGTGACGCGGGCGTCGGTGGCACCGGGTGGGGAGTCGAGCACGGGAGACCTTCCAGGTGAATATGCAATCTACACAAGCCGAGACATGTGTATGCTACTTACACATGAGGCAGAGTCAAGCGGAGCGCACGTGACGGGGCACCGGACGTCAGGACCCCTCTCGTCGGCCGAGCAGCTCGCGCGGCTCTTCGTCCACCTCGACCGGCACCGCCGGGTCGCGGAGAGCCGCGCCAGCATGGGACTGGCCGAGCGTCGGCTGATCTGGCTCTTCACCGACGGGCGGGCCCGCACCCTGCGAGAGGTCGCCCACGACCTCGGGCTGGAGCAGTCCACGGTCAACCGCCAGGTCAACGGTGCGATCGCGGCGGGGCTGCTGCACCGCTTCCGTCAGCCGGGCCAGGCCGCCCAGCTCATCGAGCCCACCCCCGAGGGTCGCAGCCGGTTCGACGGCGACGTGAACGCCCAGCTCGTGCTCTTCGAGCAGGCGCTGGCTGAGCTCGGCGACGACCAGGCCGAGCTGCTGAGGCTGCTCGGCCGGTTCGTCGAGCTGTACGGCGACGCCGTGGGGGAGTCGGCGACCCTCGCGCGACCGACCCAGGAATGACGAACGCCGGGACGGTGAGACCGTCCCGGCGTTCCGTGCAGGGTGGAGACCTGCGGTGGCGGAGGATAGGGGATTCGAACCCCTGAGGGCTGTTAACCCAACCCGCTTTCCAAGCGAGCGCCATAGGCCACTAGGCGAATCCTCCGCCGAGGAGGCTACCCGCACCGACCCGGTGCCGAGAAATCGGCCCGCGTTGGCCAGGCGCACCACCCCTCGCCTAGACTCTGCGCCAACCCCCCGTGCGGCGGCATCTCGTCGAATCCCCCAGGGCCGGAAGGCAGCAAGGGCAGATGAGCTCTGTCGGGTGCACGGGGGGCCTTTTCATGCCCGGCCAGGACTATGCGACCCCGGTGGTTCCTGTCGGGCCCGATGGTTAGGGTTCAGACGTGGACTCACCCCTTGCGCTCTACCGCCGCTACCGGCCGGAGACGTTCTCCCAGGTCATCGGGCAGGACCACGTCACCGAGCCGCTGCGCAACGCGCTCGCGGCCGACCGGGTGAACCACGCCTATCTCTTCTCCGGGCCTCGCGGCTGCGGCAAGACGACCTCGGCGCGGATCCTGGCGCGCACCCTCAACTGCGCCCAGGCCCCGGTCGCCGAGCCGTGCGGCGAGTGCGACTCGTGCCGCGAGCTCGCCACCGGCGGCAGCGGGTCCATCGACGTGATCGAGATCGACGCCGCCTCGCACGGTGGTGTCGACGACGCGCGCGACCTGCGGGAGAAGGCGTTCTTCGCCCCGGTCCGCGACCGCTACAAGATCTACATCATCGACGAGGCCCACATGGTCTCCAACCAGGGCTTCAACGCCCTGCTCAAGCTGGTCGAGGAGCCCCCGCCGCACCTACGGTTCATCTTCGCCACCACGGAGCCGGAGAAGGTCATCGCGACCATCCGCTCCCGCACCCACCACTACCCGTTCCGGCTGATCCCCCCGCGGATGCTCAGCGACTACGTGGCCGAGCTCTGCCAGCGAGAGGGTGTGGCGATCGAGCCCGCCGCGCTGCCGCTGGTGGTGCGGGCCGGTGCGGGGTCGGCCCGGGACACCCTCTCGGTGCTCGACCAGCTGATCGGCGGCTCCGGCCCGGACGGGGTCACCCACCAGCTGGCCGTCAACCTGCTCGGCTTCACCCCGGACACGCTGCTCGACGAGGTGGTGGACGCGTTCGCCGCCTCCGACGGGGCGGCGGTCTTCGGGGTGATCGACAAGGTGATCGAGTCCGGTCAGGACCCGCGCCGGTTCGCCGAGGACCTGCTGCGCCGGCTGCGTGACCTGGTGATCGTGGCGGCCGTGCCGGACGCACCCGTGACCGGGCTGATCGACGTCTCCCAGGACCATGGGGAGCGGCTCGTCGCCCAGGCCGCCCGCTTCGGCTCCGCCGACCTCTCCCGCGCCGCCGACCTGGTCGCCGCCGGGCTGATGGACATGAAGGGCGCGATCTCGCCGCGCCTGCTGCTCGAGCTGATCTGCGCCCGGGTCCTGCTCCCCGGGGCGGACCACACCACGGAGGGAGTGCAGGCGCGGATCGACCGGCTGGAGAAGCGGTTCGCCATCGTCGGCCCCGGCTCACCCTCGTCCGCGCTCTCGGCCCAGCCCGTGCCGACCGCGCCCGTGAGCCCGCCCCTGCAGCCTCCGGCGCCCCACACCCCGCTGGCCCAGGCCGCGCCTCCGACGTCCGCGCCTCCGACGTCCGCGCCTCCGACGTCCGCGCCTCCGACGTCCGCGCCTCCGACGTCCGCACCGCCGACCTCCGCTCCGCCCACGTCGGCCCCGCCGGCGCCTGCTGCCAGCCACGCGCCGTCGGGCCAGGCGAGTGACGCGCCGACCACTCCTCCGGGAGCGCCCGCAGGCGGCCTGAGCCTGGTCGACGTACGGCGGCTGTGGCCCGAGATCGTGGACGCGGTGAAGACCCGGCGCCGGCTCGCGTGGATCCTGCTCACCCAGAACGCGCAGGTGAAGGGCGTCGACGACCGGACGCTCACGCTCGGGTTCAACAACCCCGGGGCGCGCGACTCGTTCGTCAGCGGCGGCAACGACGAGATCCTGCGGCAGGCGGCGATCGACGCCGTGGGCGTCGACTGGCGGGTCGAGTGCGTCGTCGACCCCGGCGCCGTCCCGCCCGGTTCCCCCGCCGCGTCGCACACGGTGACCGCCCCGGCGGCCGCCCCCGAGAGTCGGCTGGACCCTCGTGAGCAGCACGAGCCCGGTCGGCCGCCGGAGTCCGCACCCGGCGACGGCCCGGCTGCTGGCGCGGCCGCGCCGGAGCAGGCTGCCCCCGTCGACCCGCAGGGGCTGGAGAAGGCCCGCGGGGCGATCCAGCAGACCCGCACGGGCGGACCGGTCACGCCCGGGGTCGACGAGCGCGCCCTGGCGGACGCCGCGGCCCACCCCGACGACCCCGACGCCGACTCCCAGGGTCTGGACAGCGCCGAGCTGCTCAGGCGCACCCTGGGAGCGGAGATGATCGAGGAGATCGAGCACCGGTGAGCCTCCGGTGGCACGATCCCCAGATCCCCCCGCACGCACGCCGGCCCGGGGGCACCACCCGGGCCGGGACCCAGACCCGACCAGGAACGAGGACCACCCGATGAGCCAGAACCCCTTCGACGCGCTCGGCGGAGCCGGCGGCTTCGACATGAACGCGCTGCTCGCCCAGGCCCAGCAGATGCAGGAACAGCTCACCTCCGCGCACGAGCGGCTCCAGGAGCAGCGGCTCGAGGGCACCGTGGCCGGCGGCGCGGTGACCGTGACCGTGACCGGCGGCGGCGACCTGGTCGCCGTGGCGATCAAGGCGGGTGAGTTCGACGGCAACGAGCCCGACCAGCTCGAGGACCTCGGCGACATGATCGTCGCGGCGTTCCGCGACGCCAAGGCCCAGGTCGACGCCCTCGCGGCCGAGACCCTCGGCCCGCTCGCCGGCGGCGCCGGCGGCCTTCCCGGACTGGGCTGACCTCTTGTACGAAGGCGTCGTCCAGGACCTGATCGACGAGCTCGGCCGGCTCCCCGGGGTGGGACCCAAGAGCGCGCAGCGGATCGCGTTCCACCTGCTCCAGGCCGAGCCGGCGGACGTGCGCCGGCTGGCGGACGTGCTGATCGAGGTCAAGGCCAAGGTGAAGTTCTGCTCCACCTGCTTCAACGTGTCCCAGGACGAGCAGTGCCGCATCTGCCGCGACCCCCGGCGTGACCCCACCGTGCTCTGCTGCGTGGAGGAGTACAAGGACGTCGTGGCGATCGAGCGCACCCGTGAGTTCCGCGGGCGCTACCACGTCCTGGGCGGCGCCATCTCGCCGATCGACGGCATCGGCCCGGACCAGCTGCGGATCCGCGAGCTGATGATGCGGCTCGCCGACGGGGCGGTGACCGAGGTCATCCTGGCCACCGACCCCAACCTCGAGGGGGAGGCCACCGCGACCTATCTCACCCGGATGCTCAAGCCCCTGGGGTTGCGCGTGACGCGACTCGCGAGTGGACTGCCAGTAGGAGGCGACCTCGAGTACGCCGACGAGGTCACCCTGGGCAGGGCATTCGCAGGAAGGCGGTCGGCCGATGACTGAGCACACCCCGCTCTCGAGCGGACTCACGGCGAGGCAGGAGCGCCTGCGTCGGGCCCCGGACGGCGTGGCGGGGGAACCCACCGTGCTGAGCGACGAGCTGGAGGAGTTCGCCGGCCAGATCGCCGACCAGGTGGAGAGCTTCCTGGTCGCGGTGCAGGCGGTGGCCGCCGAGGCCGACGGCGGGCGGGCGATCTCCCCGCTCCTGCTCGAGGTCAGCCAGATCCTGCTGGCCGGCGCCCGGCTGGGAGCGCAGGTCGACTTCCACCCCAGCGCCGAGTACCAGCCCGACATCGGGCCGGAGCCGGACCTCGACCAGCTGCGCCTGCGGCTGGCCCAGACCCTCGGCCCGGTCGACACCTACAGCTTCGTCTTCGATCCCTACCTGCCCGAGGTCGTCGACAGCCAGCTCTCGGACGACCTGAGCAGCATCGCCACCGACCTGGCCAACGGCCTGCGCCACTACCGCACCGGCAACGTCGTCGAGGCGCTGTGGTGGTGGCAGTTCTCCTACGTCTCCTCCTGGGGCAACCTGGCCGGCGCGGCCGTCAACGCCCTGTGGTCGGTGGTGCACCACGACCGGCTCGACGTCGAGTTCACCGGCGAGGACGACCAGGTGGCGGCGGCGAATGAGATGTTGGAGTCGCACGTTCCGACCGGAAGTTAGACTGGATCCCTGGGTCGGCCTGCGCCGACCGGGCCAGTGAAGTCGAGCGAGCAAGGTGGTCGGGCGTGAGTATTGTCGTGCAGAAGTACGGCGGCTCCTCCCTCGCCGACGCCGACGCGATCAAGCGCGTCGCCCGTCGGATCGTCGAGACGAAGAAGGCCGGGCACGACGTCGTCGTCGCGGTCTCCGCGATGGGTGACAGCACCGACGAGCTGCTCGACCTGGCACACCAGGTCTCGCCGCTCCCGCCGGCTCGCGAGATGGACATGCTGCTCACCGCCGGGGAGCGGATCTCGATGGCCCTGGTCGCCATGGCGATCTCCGACCTGGGCTTCACCGCGCGCTCGTTCACCGGTTCCCAGGCCGGCGTGATCACCGACGCGGTGCACGGCAAGGCCAAGATCATCGACGTCACCCCGGGCCGGATCACCACCGCGCTGGGCGACGGCCACGTGGTGATCGTCGCGGGCTTCCAGGGCGTCAGCGCGGACACCAAGGAGATCACCACCCTGGGTCGCGGGGGCACCGACACCACCGCGGTGGCGCTGGCCGCCGCGCTGGGGGCCGAGGTCTGCGAGATCTACACCGACGTCGACGGCGTCTTCAGCGCCGACCCGCGCATCGTCCGCACCGCCCGCAAGCTCGCGAAGGTCTCCTACGAGGAGATGCTCGAGATGGCCGCCAGCGGCGCCAAGATCCTGCACCTGCGGTGCGTGGAGTACGGCCGCCGCTACGGCATCCCGATCCACGTCCGCTCGTCGTTCAGCCAACTGCAAGGCACCTGGGTCGTCGACGACCCGAGTGAGGGAGGCACCATGGAACAGCCCATCATCGCCGGAGTCGCCCACGACCGCAGCGAGGCCAAGATCACCGTCGTCGGCGTGCCCGACAAGGTCGGCGAGGCCGCGCGCATCTTCGAGGCGCTCGCCGAGGCGCAGACCAACCTCGACATGATCGTGCAGAACGTGTCGGCGGTGGCCACCGGGCTCACCGACATCTCCTTCACCCTCCCGCGCAGCGACGGCCAGGCCGCCATGGCCGCGCTGGCCCGGATCCAGGCCGAGGTGGGCTACGAGAAGCTCCTCTACGACGACCGGATCGGCAAGATCTCGCTGGTCGGCGCGGGCATGCGCTCGCACCCGGGCATCACCTCGAAGTTCTTCGCCTCGCTGGCGAGCGCCGGGGTCAACATCGACATGATCTCCACCTCCGAGATCCGGATCTCGGTGATCGTGGCCGAGGACGACGTCGACGAGGCCGTCCGCGCCACCCACACGGCGTTCGACCTGGACTCCCACGAGGTCGAGGCGGTCGTCTACGGAGGGACCGGGCGATGACCAGCATCGGCATCGTCGGCGCGACCGGCCAGGTGGGTGTGGCCATGCGCCAGATCCTCGAGGAGCGGGACTTCCCGGCCTCGCAGGTGCGCTTCTTCGCCTCCGCCCGCTCGGCGGGCAAGGTGCTGCCCTTCCGCGGGCAGGACATCGTGGTCGAGGACGCCGCCACCGCCGACCCGACCGGGCTCGACATCGCCCTGTTCTCGGCCGGCGCCACCACGTCGCGCGCCCAGGCGCAGCGCTTCGTCGACGCCGGCGTGATCGTGGTCGACAACTCCTCGGCCTTCCGCAAGGACCCTGCGATCCCGCTGGTCGTCTCCGAGGTGAACCCCGAGGCGATGGACGACGTGATCGCGGCGGGCCGCGGCATCGTCGCCAACCCCAACTGCACCACGATGGCCGCGATGCCGGTGCTCAAGGTGCTGCACGAGGCAGCCGGGCTGAAGCGGCTCGTGGTCTCCACCTACCAGGCGGTCTCCGGCTCCGGCGTCGCCGGCGTCGAGGCGCTGGCCGGCGGGGTCGAGCGCGCCGGTGACGCCCGCGGGCTGTCCTACGACGGTGCGGCCGTCGAGGTGGGCGACCCCGCGCCGTACGTCGAGCCGATCGCCTACAACGTCGTGCCGCTCGCGGGCTCGATCGTCGACGACGGCCTCGACGAGACCGACGAGGAGCAGAAGCTGCGCAACGAGTCGCGCAAGATCCTCGGCCTCCCCGACCTCAAGGTCTCCGGCATCTGCGTGCGGGTGCCGGTCTTCACCGGCCACTCGCTGGCGGTCAACGCCGAGTTCGACTCCGAGCTGACCGTGGACGCCGCCCGCAAGCTGCTGACCGACGCCCCCGGCGTGGCCCTCGAGGACGTCCCGACGCCGCGCAAGGCGGCCGGCAAGGACCCGTCGTACGTCGGCCGGATCCGGCAGGACGAGGGCGTGGACGGCAACCGCGGGCTGGCGCTGTTCATCAGCAACGACAACCTGCGCAAGGGTGCCGCGCTCAACACCGTGCAGCTGGCGGAGATCATCGCGGCTCGCTGACCCGCGACCCCTCTCCTTCCTCGCCCGGGCCTCCCGGGCTGCTGGCATGCCTGCCTGCGGGCCGCAGGATCCATGTGGCGCCCCCCGCAGCCGCCAGGGCGGGCAGGAGCGCCTCGAACTGCTCGAAGAGCGCCAGCGCGCCCACGGTGGTGCCGCAGACGAGCAGCGCCAGGTGGTGCGGCTGTGTCGGGGTCACGGGTCTCGCCCTCCGGGTGCGGAGAATCTTTCCCAGTAATCCTAGTTGACTACTCGACTTAGGGGGAGGGTCGCCGGCGGGAAATGCACTGAGCTCCCGGACCTCAGGTCCGGGAGCTCGTCGTGCCGGGAATCAAACTGGTCGGGCTGACAGGATTTGAACCTGCGGCCTCCTCGTCCCGAACGAGGCGCGCTACCAAGCTGCGCCACAGCCCGATCGCGGACAGTGCAGGACCGCCCACGAGCATGGCGAGCATACCGGAGCGGACCGCGCCCACCGAAATCGCCCCGCCCTCACGGACACCGAGGTCAGGCCTGGTCGGTCG
Organism: Nocardioides campestrisoli; assembly: GCF_013624435.2. Lineage (NCBI taxonomy): Bacteria > Bacillati > Actinomycetota > Actinomycetes > Propionibacteriales > Nocardioidaceae > Nocardioides > Nocardioides campestrisoli. Next base: position 3,845,626 of record NZ_CP061768.1, on the reverse strand, counting down.
CGGGACTGCGGGGGACCAGGGTCAGCAGGGTGGCCTCCGGACGGCAGGCGACCCGGAAGCGCACGTAGGGGTTGGTGCCCAGGCCCGCCGAGACGTGCAGCACCGAGGAGCCCGCGTCTCCGGGGGAGGAGTCGGCCGGGTGCCGGTGCAGGCCCCGAGCGCGTGCCGGCTCCAGGTCGCAGTTGGTGGTCAGGGCGCGTCCCCCGGGCAGGCAGACCTGACCGCCGTGGGTGTGCCCGGCGATGATCGCGTCGTAGCCGTCGGCGGCGAACTGGTCGAGCACCCGCAGGTACGGCGCATGGCAGACCGCGAGCCGCAGGTCGGCGGTCCGGTCGGCCGGACCGGCGACGCGGGCCAGGTCGTCGTAGCCCAGGTGCGGGTCGTCGACCCCGGCGAAGCTGATCGACGTGCCGGCGACCTCGAGCCGGCCGAAGCCGTTGGTCAGGTCCAGCCAGCCGGCGGAGTCGAAGGCCTGCTTCAGGTCGGGCCAGGGCAGCTGGGGGACGCGGGTGTTGCGCCGCCCGTCGTCGGGCACCAGGTAGCGCAGCGGGTTGCGCATCCCGGGGGAGAAGTAGTCGTTGGAGCCCAGGACGTAGGCGCCGGGCACGTCCAGCAGCCCCCCGAGGGCGCGCGCCACCACGGGCACCGACCGCCGGTGGGCCAGGTTGTCGCCGGTGTTGATCACCAGGTCGGGGGCGAGGTCGGCCAGCGAGGCCAGCCACTCCTGCTTGCGTCGCTGGTCCGGCGCCATGTGCAGGTCGGAGAGGTGCAGCACGCGGAGCGGGCGGTGCCCGGCCGGGAGCAGCGGCACGTCGACCTCGCGCAGGGTGTACTGCCGGGCCTCCCACGCGCCGTACGCCGCCAGCGAGGCGCCGGCAGCCAGGCCGAGGCCCGCGGCCCGAGAGAGGATCTGCGTCGGAGTCACGCGGCAAGGCTGCCACACTGGAGCACATGAGCACCCTCAAGGACCGTCTCCGTGCCGACCTGACCACCGCGATGAAGGCGCGCGACGAGCTGCGCTCCTCGACCCTGCGGATGGTCCTGACCGCGGTCACCAACGCCGAGGTCGCCGGCAAGGCGCACCGTGAGCTCAGCGACGACGAGGTCGTCGACGTGCTGAGTAGCGAGGCGAAGAAGCGCCGCGAGGCGTCGGTGGCCTTCGACGAGGGTGGCCGGCCGGAGCAGGCCGCCAAGGAGCGGGCCGAGGCCGACGTGCTCGCCGACTACCTGCCGACCCCGCTGACCGCCGAGGAGCTCGAGCGGATCGTCGCCGACGCCGTCGCGCAGACCGGTGCGGCCGGCGAGGGCATGCGGGCGATGGGCAAGGTCATGGGCGCGGTGCAGCCCCAGGTCCGGGGTCGCGCCGACGGGGGAGTCGTCGCCGCCGAGGTCCGTCGCCAGCTGGGCTGACCCTCAGCCGCGGCCCTTCTTGCGCTTCTTCTTGCCCTTGGACTTCTTCTCCGGGATGTAGCCCGTGGACGGGTGCAGCACCACGGTGTCGCCCCCGCTCAGCTGGGCGCCGCCGGCGGGCGTGGTCTCCGCGACCGACCCGTCCGGCACCTCGGAGTTGACGTAGGCACCGATGGTCGGGTTGAAGCCGGCGGCCCGCAGGGTCGCCTCCGCGTCGCTCATCGACTGCCCGACCACGTCGGGGACGGTGGTCAGGGCGCCGGCGATCTGGGCGCTGTCCGGGCGCTGGAAGTCCTCGTCGGGCAGCCACTGGGAGATGACCCGCATCGCGTCACCCCACATCGGACCGGCGACGCCGGAGCCGGACGCGGCGCTGATGTAGCCGCCACCGACGGTCTGACCGCCCAGGGGGATCGGCTGGCCGTACTGGTTGGCGCCGGCGATCATCGAGGCGGCCGCGAGGTTGGGGGTGTAGCCGACGAACCACACCGCGCGTCCGCTCTGGGTGGTACCGGTCTTGCCCGCGGAGACCTGCGGCGGGGCGATGTACTGGCCGAACCCGCCGGGCTCCATCACGCCGCGCAGCACGTCGTTGACCGCGTCGCCGACCGCACCGGGCAGCACCTGCTGGCACTTGGAGGGGTACTCCTTGAGCAGGTTGCCCTGCGCGTCCTCGATCGCGGCCACCGGACGGGAGTCGCAGTGCAGGCCGCGGCCGGCGAAGGTGGCGTACGCCTCGGCCATCTCCAGCGGGCTGGTGTCGGGCACGCCCAGGGTGAACGAGGCGACCCGCTCGGCGCCGTTGCCGTACTCGTCGCCCTCGGGGTTGGTGAGCCGGACGCCCATCTTCTTGGCCAGCTCGTAGGGCTCGCAGAGGCCGGTCTCCCGCATGAGCTGGATGTAGAAGGTGTTCACCGACTCCCGGGTGCCGGTGTACATGTTCTTGGCGCCCGAGGTGGTCGAGTTGCTGACCGTCCACGGGCCGTAGTCGTAGGGCTTGCCGTCGCAGTCGATGTAGTCCTCGCGACGGACCGTCAGGGTCGGCGGGGAGTTGAACGTCTGGTTCATCGAGATGTTGCCCTGCTTGAGGGCGGCTGCGAGCACGAAGGCCTTGAACGTCGACCCGGCCTGGAAGCCGGCCGAGTCGCCGAACTCCTGGGGGACCACGTAGTTGAGGTAGGTCTGTCCCGCCGCCTTGTTCGCGCCCATCGGCCGGGACTGCGAGAGCGCCTTCACGTCACCGGTCCGGGGCTCGACCATGGCCAGCCCGCCGATCGCCTGGTCGGTGGGGTAGACCCGGTTGCGCACCGACTCGTCGGCGGCGCGCTGGTAGTCGAGGTTCAGGGTGGTGCGGATGCTCAGCCCGCCGGACTTGATCATCCGCTCGCGGTCGGCCTTGGTCTTGCCGAGCGAGCGGTCGGCCATCAGGTAGTTGACGACGTAGTCGCAGAAGAACGGCGCGGGCGAGTTCACGCAGCCGTTGGCGGCGGGCTGGATGTTGAGGCCCAGCTTCCTGCTCTTCAGCTGCGCGGCCTTCTCGTCCGGGATCACGTTGAGCTCGGCCATCCGGTCGAGCACGAGGTTGCGCCGGGAGAGGGCCCGCTCGGGGTAGTTGGTGGGGTCGTAGCCGGTGGGGTTCTTCACCAGGCCCGCCAGGGTCGCGGACTCCCTGAGGTTGAGCTGCTTGGCGTTCTTGTTGAAGAAGTGCTTGGCCGCCGCCTGGATCCCGTAGGCGCCGTCGCCGAAGTAGGCGATGTTGAGGTACCGCTCGAGGATCCACTCCTTGCTGTAGTTCTGCTCGAAGGCGATCGCGTAGCGCAGCTCCTTGAACTTGCGCGCGTACGTCTCGTCGGTCGCGGCCCGCCGCTCCTCCTTGGTCTCGGCCTGGTCGACCAGGGTGAGCTTGACCATCTGCTGGGTGATCGAGGACCCGCCCTGGACGACGCCCGCGCTGGCCTGGTTGGTGACCAGGGCGCGCAGGGTGCCGCGCAGGTCCAGGGCGCCGTGCTCGAAGAACCGGTAGTCCTCGATGGCGACGATCGCCTCGACCATCTTCCGGGAGATCTGGTGCAGCCCGACGGTGATCCGGTTCTCGTCGTAGAGCGAGGCGATCAGGTTGCCGTCGGCGTCGTAGACCGAGGTCTTCTGCGCGAGCGGCTTCGCCTCGAGCTCGGAGGGCAGCTCGTCGATGCCGCGCGAGATGTCCTCGCTGGCCGCGCCCATCACCGCCGCGAACGGCAGGGCCAGTCCGGCGGTCAGCACCCCGATGACGGTGGCGACGGCCGCCATCACGCCGAGGTGGGTCATGATCCGGCTGCGCGAGGAGTCCTCGGCCGGCCCCTGGTCAGGCTTCGACATGCACCCAATGTACGGGAGACGGGGGCGTCCTCCCCAGTCCCTGACCAGCACGGATCGCCGGGACGGAGCGGCCGCAGAGTCGCCGCAGGACCACCCGACGCCCCCTCCCGGTGCCGGATGGTCCTGCGGGACTAGTCATTGATGACTATGCAAAGTGGGCCATAAGAGTCTGTTTCGCTACCGGCCCTGGTCCATACCTTTGCTACTGGTCACAAAGCGTGAGTGGACTTCATGGGGATGTCCACCCGCATATTGAGGATCTTGGGGAGAGAACATGTGGGTCGAGGACTGGACGTCAAAGGCAGCTTGTCGGGATTCAGCCCCCGACCAGCTGTTCGTGCGCGGCGCCGAGCAGAACAAGGCCAAGCAGCTGTGCACCGGTTGCTCCGTGCGTACCGAGTGCCTCGCGGAAGCGCTCGACAACCAGATCGAGTGGGGCGTCTGGGGTGGCATGACCGAGCGTGAGCGCCGGGCGCTGCTGCGTCGGCGCCCCGGCTCCAGCTGGCGCAACGTGCTGGAGACCGCCCGCGAGGAGCACACCCGCACCGGCTCGCCCGCGAGCCCGGCCGTCCAGGTCTGAGCCCCGGCACCTGAGCAGGTCGCGGTCCGATCCCTGCGGGGCTCGGGCCGCGTCGTCGTACCCGGGCCCGGACGACCCGGACCGCTCAGCGCTCGCCGGCGAGCAGGGCCCCGATCTCGCGCAGACCCTCCAGGTCGTGCACGTCGGTCGGCAGGGCCCGCACCACCGCGGCGGGGACCGTGGGGTGCGCGGCGGCGAAGCGCTGCTCCAGGCGGGCCTCCCGGGTCACCATGGCGACCCGGTCGGCGTGCAGGCGCAGCAGCCCGGCGGTGAGGTCGCCGCGCCCGCTGCGGCGCAGCCGCTCGGCCGCAGCCGTGGCCTCCTCGGCCGAGAGCTCCACCGCGGGGGGCGGGCTGGCCCGGTTGACCACCAGGCCCGCCAGCGGCATGCCCTCCTCGCTGAGGCGCTCCACGAAGTACGCCGCCTCGCGCAGGGCGTCCTCCTCCGGCGCGGCCACCACCAGGAACGCCGTCTGCTCGTCCTGGAGCAGGGCGAAGGTCTTCTCCGCCCGCGCCCGGAAGCCGCCGAAGAGGGTGTCGAAGGCGGCGACGAAGATCTGCATGTCGCGCAGCACCTGGGCGCCGAGGATCTTGGTCAGGGCGTTGGTGAAGACGTTCAGGCCGGCGGTCATCAGCCGCGCGGGGCCGCGGGCCGGGGCCATCAGCATCCGGATGAACCGGCCGTCGAGGAAGCTGGAGAGGCGCTCGGGGGCGTCCAGGAAGTCCAGCGCCGAGCGCGAGGGTGGGGTGTCCACGACGATCAGGTCGTAGGAGCCGTCCAGCTGGGCCTGCCGGTGCACCTGGCCCAGCTTCTCCATCGCCATGTACTCCTGCGTCCCGGAGAAGGAGCTGGAGAGCGCGGTGTAGAACGGGTTGTCCAGGATCTGCTGGGCCTTCTCCGGCGAGGCCTGGCTGGTGACCACCTCGTCGAAGGTGCGCTTCATGTCCAGCATCATCGCGTCCAGCGAGCCCTTGCCGGGCACGTCCGGCACCGGGCGGGGGGTGTTGTCGAGGGTCTCGATCCCCATCGCCTGCGCGAGCCGGCGGGCCGGGTCGATGGTGAGCACCACGACGCGTCGTCCGCGCTCGGCCGCCCGCAGCGCCAGCGCCGCCGAGGTGGTGGTCTTGCCCACCCCGCCGGAGCCGCAGCAGACGATGATGCCCACGCCGGGGTCGTCGATCAGGGCGTCGACGTCGAGCTGAGGGGCCTCGAGGACGTCGGAGGCCAGCGGCCCCACCCGGGTGCGGCGGTCGCGTGTGCTCATCGGGCCAGCCCCTGTTCCTTCAGTGACTCGGCGAGCTCGTAGAGGCCGCCCAGGTCGACGCCGCCGGCGAGCAGCGGCAGCCGGTACGTCGGTCGTCCCAGCGCGTCCACGATCTCGCGCTGGCTCTCCTCCAGGGCCCGGCGCTCGGCGTGCTCGCGGGCCTCGACCAGGAGCTCGTCGAGCAGGCCCGGCTGGTCGTCGAGGTCGACCTCGGCCAGGTCGGCGCGGATCTGCTCGGTGTCCAGGGTGCCGCGGGAGGCGGCGTCGAGCGCCTCGCCGTCCAGGTCGCGGGAGCGGACCAGGTTGACCACGATCCCGCCGACCGGCAGGTCGGCCGCCTGGAGGTCGGCGATCCCGTCGGCGGTCTCCTGGACCGGCATCTCCTCCAGCAGCGTGACCAGGTGCACGGCGGTGCGCGGGGAGCGGAAGAGCGTCATCACGGTGTCGGCCTGGCTCTTGATCGGCCCGACCTTGGCCAGTCCGGCGAGCTCGCCGTTGACGTTGAGGAACTGGGTGATCCGGCCGGTCGGCGGGGCGTCGAGCACGACCGCGTCGTAGGTGACCGCGCCCTTGCAGCGCGAGTTGCGCTGCACCGCCTCGTAGACCTTGCCGGTGAGCAGCACGTCGCGCACGCCCGGCGCGATGGTGGTGGCGAACTCGATCACCCCGAACCGGTCCAGCGCCCGTCCGGCCCGGCCGAGCTTGTAGTACATCGCCAGGTACTCCATCAGCGCGGACTCCGGGTCGATGTGCAGCGCGCTCACGCTGCCCGCCCGGCCGCACTCGTCGGCGAGGCCCCGGGCGACCCGGGTCTCGGCGTACGGCAGGGGGTCGACGTCGAACATCCGGGCGATGCCCTGACGCCCCTCCACCTCGCAGAGCAGCACGTGCCGACCCGCCGAGGCGAGCGCCAGGGCGAGGGCTGCGGCGACCGTGGACTTGCCGGTGCCTCCCTTGCCGGTGACGACGTGCAGGTCGACCTGGGACCAGTCGGGGGACGGGCTGTCAGCGGTCACGTCGTCAGGATAGGCAGGTGCCGTGTACGGAGTTGTCCGGAAACGCGCCGGACGGGTCTCCGACCGCCTCGAACCACCGCGGAGCGGGCTCCGGCGTCCCTAGGATCGGGGAGCCGCTCGGGGGCCGGCGTGACCGCGTCGCTGTCGGTGTCGGTGACCTGCCGGGGAAGTCACCGACGCCGACGACCGCCGCTCGCGTGCGTTCTCTGCACGTGAAGCGGCCGTACGGCATCTCTCGGCTTAGCCTGACCCCCGCGATGGACGAGACACAGGTGGCAGGCGGCACGGGCGCCTCCCGACCGACCACGCTGGACGAGCTGGCGCTGGCTCTCCGCGAGCTGCGGGCCGACGCGGGGGACCCGTCGTACGCCGAGATCGCCCGCCGCGTGGTGCTCGCCCGTCGGGCGGCCGGACAGACCGAGGCCGAGGCGCGGCTGGCCCGCACCACGGTCTACGACGTCTTCCGCACCGGCCGGCGCCGGGTCGACACCGAGCTGGTCCTGCAGATCGTCCGCGCGCTGGGCGTCGACGACGAGGGTGTCGGCTGGTGGGCCCTGGCCTGCCGGGAGGCCCGGCAGGGGACGGCCGCCGCGCCGGCCGCGCCGGCCGCGCTGGCCGCGCCCGCGCCAGACCCTGAGCCGGTCCCCGCACCGGTGCCCGAAGCCTCCCCCGTACCGACGCCCGAAGCCGTCCCCGCACCGTTGCCCGTGCCGGACCCGCCCCCGGCCTCCAGCGCCGCCTGGACCGGCGGGCTGCTGCTCCTGGTGCTCGGCCTGTGCGTGCTCGGCAACCTCGCCGGACGGCTGCTGGTCAGCTCGCTGGGCCTGACCGTCCACCTGGACATGGGTGGCACCGCCGTGGCGGCGATGCTGCTCGGACCCTGGTGGGGGGTGGCGGTGGGCGTCTCCACCAACGCGCTGGGCTCGCTCGTCGACGGCGTGGGCAGCTCGATGCCGTTCGCGGTGGTCAACGCGGCCGGCGCGCTGGTCTGGGGCTACGGGGTGCGGCGGTGGCGGCTGGGCCGCACGCTGCCCCGCTTCCTCGGCCTCAACCTGCTGGTCGCGGTGGTCTGCTCCCTGGTCGCGGTGCCGGTGCTGGCCGCCCTGGGCGGCTCCGTGGGCCACGGCAGCGACCAGATCGTCGACAACCTGCGCGCGGCCGTCGGCAGCCCGGTCCTCGCCCTGCTCGGCGCCAACCTGGTCACCTCCTGGGCGGACAAGATGATCAGCGGGTTCCTCGCGCTGGTCGTGGTGGCCTCGGTGCCGTTCGCGCTCCGCGGGAGCGCGGTGCTGCCGACGCTGGGCGGGGCCCCGGCGCCACCCCACCCCCGGGCGCCAGCGCCCGGGTGAGGGCGTGCGCCTCCTCGAGCAGGAGCACCCCGAGCTCGCGGCGGCGCGCGGCGGAGAACCGCGCCTCGATCCCGGTCAGGCTCAACGCCCACGCCGGGAGCCCCCGGGCGTCGAAGACGGCCGCCGCCATCCCCCAGCTGCCCTCGACCAGCAGGCCGGGGTTGACCGCCCAGCCCTCTGCCCGGGTCCGGCCCACCCGCTCGCGCAGCGGAGCGCCGGCGTGCGCCTCGCCGTACGTCGGGACCAGGTCCGTCCGCGCCAGGTAGTCCTCGACCTCGCTGTCCGGCAGGTGGCCGAGGATCGCCAGTCCGGCGGAGGCGACGCCGAGGGGGAACCGGATCCCCTCGTGCAGCACGTGGGAGCGGATCGGGAAGCTGCCGTCCTCACGCAGCAGGCAGACCGTCTCGTCGCCGCGGCGGACCGAGAAGAAGGCGCTCTCCCCGGTGGCCACGCTGAGCCGGCGGACCACCGGCTGCGCCAGGGCGGTCACGTCGTACCGGGCGGAGGCTGCGGTGCCCAGCAGGTAGAGCTCGGGGCCGAGGACCCAGCGTCCGCTCTCGTGGTCGCGCTCGGTCAGGCCGGCCTCGGCCAACGAGGTCAGCAGGCGATGGGCGGTGGGGCGGGCGAGCCCGCAGGCCCGGGCCACGACGGAGGTGCCGGCGCCCTCGGGCTCGTGCTCGGCGACCGCGCGGAGCAGGGCCGAGGCGCGGCCGACGACGTCTGAGGGGGTGTCCACTGGATGAACGCTACCGTCCACCCGGGTTCGGACAGCGAGAGATCCGCGTCGACTGGGTGACCGGTCGTTGACCGCCTGCCGGTGGGGCCTCTTGAATGCGGAGACCGGGCCGGTCTCCCCAGCGGCCCCGACGATCCAGGAGGAGCCCATGGACAAGGTCGTGGCCAGCGCCGCCGAGGCGGTGGCGGACATCCCGAGCGGAGCTCGGCTCTCGGTCGGCGGGTTCGGGCTGTGCGGCATCCCCGCGGTGCTCATCGACGCGGTGCTCGACGCCGGGATCGACGACCTCGAGGCCGTCTCCAACAACTGCGGCGTCGACGACTGGGGCCTGGGCAAGCTGCTGATGGCCAAGCGGTTGCGCCGGATGGTGTCGTCCTACGTCGGGGAGAACAAGGAGTTCGCCCGGCAGTACCTCTCCGGGGAGCTCGAGGTCGAGCTGACCCCGCAGGGCACGCTCGCCGAGCGGATGCGGGCCGGCGGGTCCGGCATCCCGGCGTTCTTCACCGCGACCGGCGGCGGCACCCAGGTCGCCGAGGGCGGCCTGCCGTGGAAGTACGACGCCGAGGGCAACGTGGTCGTCGCCTCCCCGCCCAAGGAGACCCGCGAGTTCACCGTCGACGGGGAGACCCGGGAGTACGTGATGGAGGAGGGGATCGTCACCGACTTCGGCCTGGTCCGCGCCTGGAAGGGCGACCGGCACGGCAACCTCGTCTACCGCGACTCCGCGCGCAACTTCAACCCGCTCGCCGCCATGTGCGGCCGAGTGACGATCGCCGAGGTCGAGCACCTCGTCGAGCCCGGCGAGATCGACCCCAACGACGTGCACACCCCCGGCGTCTTCGTGCAGCGGGTGGTCGCCCTGACCCCCGAGCAGGCGGCGGAGAAGCGGATCGAGCGGCGCACCGTGACGCCGCGCGGAGAGGGAGCCTGAGATGAGCTGGACCCGTGAGGAGATGGCGGCCCGCGCCGCCTCGGAGCTGACCGACGGCTCCTACGTCAACCTGGGCATCGGCCTGCCGACCCTGGTGCCCAACTACGTCGCCGACGACGTCGAGCTGGTGCTCCAGTCCGAGAACGGCATCCTCGGCGTGGGCGCCTACCCGCTCGAGGGCGACGAGGACCCCGACCTGATCAACGCCGGCAAGGAGACCGTCACGGTCCGCCGGGGCGCGTCGTTCTTCGACTCCGCGACCTCGTTCGGGATGATCCGCGGCGGCAAGATCGACGCCGCGATCCTCGGCGCCATGCAGGTCTCCGCCGCCGGCGACATCGCCAACTGGATGATCCCCGGCAAGATGGTCAAGGGGATGGGCGGCGCGATGGACCTGGTGCACGGCGCCAAGCGGGTGGTCGTGCTGATGGAGCACGTCGCCCGCGACGGCTCCTACAAGATCGTCGAGGAGTGCTCGCTGCCCTACACCGGGCGCGGCGTGGTGCAGCGGATCATCACCGACCTCTGCGTCCTGGACGTGACGCCGGAGGGTCTGCGGCTCGTCGAGCTGGCGCCCGGGGTGACCGAGGACGAGGTGCGGGAGAAGACGGAGCCCGAGATCCTCGTCTGACCGCCCCGCCTCGCGGGTGTCCGTCAGCCGCGCAGGTAGGTCAGGACGGCGGACACCCGTCGGTCGCTGTCGGGGTCGAGGGGAAGCTTGGCGAAGATGCTGCCGATGTGCTTGCGCACCGCCGCCTCGCTGACGAAGAGCCGGTCCGCGATCCCCTGGTTGGTGTGACCCTCGGCCATCTGCGCCAGCACCTCGAGCTCCCGTGCGGTCAGGGCGGCCAGAGGGCCGTCGGAGCGGCTGCGTCGCAGGAGCTGCCGGACGACCTCGGGATCCACGACCGTGCCGCCCGCTGCGACCCGGTCGAGGCTCGACAGGAAGTCGCGGACGTGCCCGACCCGGTCCTTGAGCAGGTAGCCGATCCCTCCGTCGGGGGCGGAGTCGAGCAGGTCGGCGACGTAGGCGTCGGCGATGTAGGCCGACAGGACCATGACCGCGGTCTCGGGGTGCCCCGCCCTGATCGCGATGGCGGCCCGCAGCCCCTCGTCGGTGTGCGTCGGCGGCATCCGGATGTCGGTGATCACCAGGTCGGGGGTGGTGCGCTCCACGAAGGCGAGCAGGGCGTCGGCGTCGTCGACGTCGGCCAGGACCTGGTGGCCCGCCCGCTCGAGGATCCGGACCAGGCCCTCGCGGAGCAGGGCCTCGTCCTCGGCCACCACGATGCGGAGCGGGCGTACTACGGGAGCGGACATGTCATCCTCACACTCGTCGGGCCTCCCGGCGGACTGGTGATCCTCATGGACCCGTCCATCGCCTCCACCCTGAGCCGGAGCCCCTCCAGCCCGGATCCCGGCCGCGGCTCGGCACCGCCGTGCCCGTCGTCGCTGACGGTGAGCACCAGCGAGCCCGACTCGGTCCAGGCGTGGACCTGCGCCGATCCGGCCCCGGCGTGGCGTACGACGTTGGTCAGCGCCTCGCTGACGAAGAAGTAGGCGGCCGCCTCCACCGGCGCGGGAAGCCGCTCGTCGAGCGCGAGGCCGAGGTGGACCGGTACGGGCGACCGGTCGGCGACCTCGTGGACCGCCGCGGTCAGGCCGTGGTCGGTGAGCACCCGCGGGTGGATGCCGCGCACGGTGGTGCGCAGCTCGGCCAGTGCCTGCTCGGCCTGCTCGTGCGCCTGCCTGACCAGGGTGAGCGTCGGCCCTTCGGCCTCGAGCTCGGCCGACCCCAGGGTCATGGTCAGCGCCAGCAGCCGCTGCTGGACGCCGTCGTGCAGGTCCCGCTCGATGCGCCGACGCTCGGACTCGTAGGCGTCCGCGAGCCCGCTGCGTGAACGGCGTACCGCGGCGACCGCCTCGGCCAGCCTGGCGTCGGACGGGTCGAGCAGCAGGCGGGTGAGCGCGGCGTGGCCGCAGGCCAGCCAGGTGACGACGTACGCCGCGACGACGAGGAGGACTAGGCCGAGCGCCGACGCCATCCAGGGCTCGGGACCGGAGTCGATCCGCCAGCCCGCGAAGTCGATCACGTCGTCGTCCGCGAGCCACGGGGCGAGAAGCAGGATCACCGGAGCGGCGGCGACGGCGGCGGCGAGGAGCCCGACCAGCCAGCCGAGCGTGGCGAGCAGCACCAGGTGCCCGACCTCCGACCACGCCACCGGAAGCCCTCGCTGCACCCGCCACGACTCGCGCAGGCTCGGACGCTCCCCGGACTCCTCCGTGCCGTGCGGGAGGACCAGGCGCAGCCGTCGGCGTTCGAGCACGGCAGCCAGGTGGGCGAGCGCCGGCACGGCGGCGAGGACGAAGAGCCCCACCACCAGGATCACCGTCGACAGGCCGATGCCGAGGACCAGGGCGAGCAGCATCAACCAGGCCAGCCCCACCACGACCGAGCCGAGGTCGTAGGCCAGCGCACGCCACGGCCAGGCCGACAGCAGGAAGCGCCACGGGCGCCCGCGCACCGCGGTCCATGCGTCGGGAGGGCTCGTCACAGGAACGACCCTAGGCAACCGGGCGCGGCAACGGGGTAGCGCCCGCGCTACCTGAACCGGGCGCGCGGGCCCGGGTGTCGCGGAGCGCGCGCTGGTGCAGTGGGAGCCATGACCAGCACCCTGTCCCCGACCGCCGCCGCCGTGACGCTCGACGGAATCGCCCACACCTACGGCTCCCGGAGCGGGGGCGTACGCGCGCTGCGTGGCGTGACCCACGTGTTCCGCCCAGGCACCTTCACCGCGATCATGGGCCCGTCGGGCTCCGGCAAGTCCACCCTGCTCCAGGTCGCCGCTGGGCTCGAACGGCCCACGGAGGGCCATGTGCTGGTCGGCGGCACCTCCCTGGGGTCGCTCGGGCAGAACGAGCTGACCCGCTTCCGCCGTACGTCGATGGCGTTCGTCTTCCAGGCCTACAACCTGCTCGACGCCCTCACCGCGTTCGACAACGTGGCACTGCCCGCCCGGCTGGCAGGGGTCCGGGTGGACCGGGGCGCCGTGCTGGCCGCGCTGGCCCAGGTCGGCCTGGCGGAGCTGGCAGGCCGGCGCCCCGCCGAGCTGTCGGGCGGCCAGCAGCAGCGGGTCGCGATCGCCCGGGCCCTGCACGCGAGGCCGGAGGTGCTCTTCGCCGACGAGCCCACTGGAGCGCTGGACCGCCGGTCCGGGCGAGACGTGCTCGGCCTTCTGCGGGCACTGGCCGACGCGGGGCAGACGGTCGTCATGGTCACCCACGACCCGGTGGCCGCCTCCTACGCCGACTCCGTCCTCTTCCTGGCCGACGGCCGCGTCGTCGGCCACCTCGCGCAGGCGGGCGCCGACGCGATCGCGACGACCATGAACGGACTGGAGCGATGATGCTCTCCCTGGCCCGCCAGAGTGCGAGGGCGTCCTGGCGCGGCTACCTGGGTGCCTTCGTGGCGCTGGCCCTGGGGGTCGCCCTCCTCTCGTTGAGCACCACACTGGTCGGGGCGACCGACGCCACCGCCCGTCAGGAGGGGCTCACCGAGGCCCAACGTGGCCAGCTCGACGGGCTGGCCAGCATGTTCGGCATCATGGCGGCCGTCTCGATGTTCATGGCGGTCTTCGTGGTGGGCAGCACCTTCGGGTTCGTGGTCGCCGCCCGTCAGCGCGAGCTCGGCCTGCTCAGACTGATCGGCGCGACCCCGCGGCAGGTCCGGCGCCTGCTCCTGGGCGAGTCCGTCGTGGTCGCCGCGGTCGCCACGGTCGTGGGCGGTCTGCTCGGACTCCTCGCGGTGCCGGTGGCCTTCGGGCTCGTCCGGGCCATCGGTGTCACCGACCTCCACCTGCAGGCGCCCAGCCCCTGGATCGCCTGGGCGGTGGCGGCTCCCAGCGGGATGGCGGTCGCCCTGCTCGGCGCCAGGCGCTCCGCGCGGAGGGCGTCGCGGACCTCGCCCACCTCGGCGCTGCGGGAGGCGGCGGTCGTCCCGACCCGTCCCTCGCTCGGGGCGCTCGTCGTGGCGGTGACCTGCTTCGGAACCGTGCTCATCCCGTTCCTGCTCGCCTCCGAGCTGCCGCCGCTCTTCGCCCTGATCGCCTCGATCCTGCTGCCGGAGGTCGCCGTGGTCGGCATCCTGGCGATCGGCCCCGCCCTGGTGCCGCGGCTCGCGGCACTGCTGGCCCGGCCGTTCGCCGGCCGTGACGTCGGCGCCCGGATGGCGCGCGACGAGCTCCGGGCGGCTGCCCGGACGACGTCCGCCGTGGCCGCGCCGATCGTCGCGATCTCGGCGATCGCCGGGTCCCTGATGCTCGCGCTCAGCTTCACCGCGGACTGGACGAGCGCGCTCAACACCGCCCAGCTCCGAGCGCCGCTCGTCGTGGAAGGGGTCGAGCCGTCCCAAGCGGCCTCCCTGACGGCGGACCCGCAGGTCGCGGTGGCCGACGTACGGCGGCAGGTCGGCTGGCAGGTCGTCGAGGAGGGCGGGGCCGGCTACCCCGAGCAGGTCGAGGTCGTCGACCCGGTCAGCGCGGCTGCCACCCGGGGGCTGCGCGCCACCAGCGGCGACCTCGGTGAGCTGCACGGTCGCGCGATCGCCGTCACCGAGGGCTGGGTGAGTGAGTCCGGGACCGGACTGGGGGACACGGTCCGGGTCCGGATCGAGGGGGAGCGCATCGGCCTGCGTGTGGTCGCCGTGGTGCCGGAGGCCCCGGACCTGTACGGGGAGCTCCTGGTCGCCACCGACGCGGTCCCGGGCGTCGCAGGGCGACCGACCGGCACCGTCTTCGTGGCACCGCGGCCGGGCGTGGGGCCGGCGGCGCTGACCGAGCACCTCGCCGAGGACCTGAGGGGGACGCCCGCGCGGGTGCTGTCGGCGCAGGAGTGGATCGAGGACACCGATGCCCGGACCCGGCGCTCGAACGACGTCGGGCTCGTCGTCCTCCTCGGGCCGGCAGCGCTCTACGCCGGGATCGCGATCATCAACGCCACCCTGATCGGCGCCTCCCAGCAGCGCCGCCAGCGCCGGCTGCTGGTGCTCCTCGGCGCCACCCGCGACCAGGTGCGCCGAGCATCGATCTGGCAGGCCGGCCTGGTCAGCGCCACCGGGTTGCTGCTGGGCGGGACGATCACGGTCAGCCTGGGCTGGCTGATCCGGACGGCCACGACCGCCGACCTGGCGGGCACCGGAGTCGCCGTACCGCTGACGATCCCGTGGCTGCCCCTGCTGGCGACCGCGTCGACCTGTCTGGCGCTGGGCGTCCTCGCTGCGCTGGTGGGCTCGAGGAGTGCTCGTTCGGAACAGCGCGCGGATGAGACTCGGGGGAGGACGGAGCCCCCCGTCCTGGCCTAGCGTGCCAGGTATGAGCCGCCTCCTGCGCGTCGTCGCCCTGCTCGCCCCGCCCGCGCTGCTCGCCGGCGCGCTGGCCGCCCCGGTCCCTGCGGCGGCACCGCCGCCGGAGTCCCCCGTGCTGGTCTCCCCGGTCGGGGAGCTGCCGCCCGGTCCGCCGATCAGCGGACCGCACCTGGAGGGGCGACGCACCCTGGTCGACGGTGACGTGCGGATCCGCGTCCCGGCCGACATCCTGGTCGTGGGCCGGACGGGCCGGGCGTACATCGTGGAGGAGTACCGCGGCAACGTCGTCGACGTACTGCGGGTCACCCGCGACGGGAAGCGCCGGACGCTGGCCAAGGGTGTCGACGGCTCGCAACTCTCGGCCGACGGTAGCCTGCTGACCACCAGCCGGCTGGTCCGCTTCCGCACCGAGGTGCAGGTGCTGGACGCCCGCACTGGTCGCGTGCGGGCGCGCCGGACGGTGAACGAGGGGGTCTGGGCCCTCGGGGTCGACGAGCGGCGCGTCCTGCTCGGGGGCGTCGGTGGGTCCCTCGGCGGTACCCATCTGTGGTTCCACCGGGCCGGCCGGATCAAGCGGCTCAGCAACCAGAGCGCCTACATCGCCGACCTCGCCGCCGGAC